>CALUMB010000022.1 GCA_944321645.1 uncultured Prevotella sp. | reverse complement strand
CATCTTGAGCCAGAGCACGCGGTTGGCGTCGGTGACGGTGCAGCGGCGCAGTATCACGTTGCGGTCGTGGAGCGACTCACTGCCCAGGGTCAGGCAGCCGTGCACCTTGCCGTAAGTGCAGTCCTCGATGATTATGTTGGAGCAGGGGCCGTTGTCCGGATCCTTGTCGGCCCACGTTCCCTTGCCGCCCTTGAGCACCACGGCATCGTCGTTGACGCTCATGTAGCAGCCGCGAATGAGCACGTTCTTGCACACGTCGAGGTCTATGGCATCGCTGCTCGGGGCCTTTATGCCGCTGGTGGGGGCGTAGATGTAGCAGTCCAGATAGCGAATGTTCTCCGACTTGTACAGGTGGTTGGTCCAGAACGGGCTGTTTATCAGCCTCACGTCCTGCACCGTGACGTTCTTGGAGTTGGATATGTAAACCAGGCGCGGACGCATGGCCTCAAGGTTTGTGCACTGGCGGTTGTACTGGCGGCGTATCCAGAACTCCTCCCAATAGTTGCGGCCGTTGCCGTTGATGGTGCCGTGGCCGGCGATGGTGAATCCGTCAACGCCGTCGGCGTTCACCAATGCGGCGAAATATTTTAGCGTCTGGCCCTCCATGCGCGTCTTGACGAGCTTGAAGTTGCGTATGCGGTCGCTGCCTTTGAGCGTTGCCCCGCGCTCGAGGTAGAGGTGGGTGCCCTGCTTGAAGAAGAGCGAGCCGCTTAGGAACGTGCCTTGCGGGATTACGACAACGCCCCCGCCGGCGGCAGCGGCCTTGTCGATGACGGCCTGTATCTGCTCCGTCTGGATTACGGTGGAGTCGTTCTTCACGCCGTGTTCGGTTATCACATACTTCGTTCCGAGCTTGTCAACGTCCACCTTGGCGGTGTCGCTGAACCATTCGGGGATTGGGGTGCCGTCGGGGAAGACACCTTCGGACTTCTTCTTGCCGTAGGACGCCATGCACGCTAATGCCAGCGCCAGGGTCAAAGCTGATTTCAGTTTCATACTTCTTTTATTGTTGGTTTTGTGGTTAGTCGGTGCCTGCATACTTGCCTGGCCTGCCCGTAGCCGCCATGTCCGGCTTTCGGGGCGCAGCCTATCCTTGGCAGCGATAGGGCAAGGTGGCGGAAAGAAAGCTTGCTTTTCAGTTTCCCGAGTGCAGCTTATCTTATGCAAAGATAATGCAAGCGAGCGGAAAGAAAGCTTGCTTTCGGTTTCCCGAGCGTAGCTTATCTTCTGCAAAGATAGCGAAAATATGCGAATAATCTTGCCTTGCGGATAAAAAAAGAGCCGAACTTCACAGCCCAGCTCCTAACTTTACCATAAAAAATTACTAACTAAAACTATCTTCTTTTCCAATGATTGGAAATGTGGAACAAATCCGTCCGCCGCATCGTTGCCGCGCCGCTGGCATGGCTTATCGCTGGCCTTCCATTAATCGACCCCGCATCACGGCTTTTGCCTCAATGTGCGTCTTGCGGTGGCAAAGGCGAACTTAATCCACAAACCCAAAGAACTTTTGTTCGATGCAAAGGTACAAAGAATTTTGGATTAAACGTACAAAAAGCGGCAAAAATGCGTGTTAAATAAAGTTTATGCGGTTCGTGTCCCCGTTTGTTGGCCATAATTCGACATCCTCAGGCGTATTTTGGGCGCCAGGCTCCACCGTATGGGGCGAGAAAGTGCGTTTGCGGAAGGCGGGCTGCGCCTTGAATGCTTGGGGCAAGCCCGCAATTCCGGCTGTTTGCATTATCTTTGTTTTGTAAATACGAGATGGATTTTTTTGTACACATTATATTAATAAAGTACACAGTATGGCATCAGTAAAGCTTAAATTCAGGCCTTCTGCCGATCCGGGCAAAGAAGGCACGCTGGTATTCCAGCTGATTCACGGGCGCGTTGTGCGCAGGATTGCGAGCGGTTACAAAATCTTCAGTAGCGAATGGAACGAAGCGTGCGGCAGGATTGTCTTGCCGCTTGCCATGTCGGCCAGGCATGGCAAGATAGAGCTTATACGCTTTAACGTGGAGTGGGAACTGCAGCGGCTCCGCAAGGCCGTTGGCTTGTTGGAGCGTACAAGGCGGAGGTGGACGATAGACGAGGCTGTGCGGCGGGCTTTCCCTTGCGTAGACGCAGGCCACAGCGTGTTTGGCTTCATCAGCGCACAGGCGTCGCGCAAGAGGCAGCTGGGCAAGATACGCTCCAGCGAGACCTACCGGTCGGCCTTGAACAGCTTCATGCGCTTCAGGCAGGGCATCGACCTGACGTTCGACATGATAGACTCCGACCTGATGGTGCTGTACGAAGCCGAACTGCGCGGCCGGGGCGTGTCGCGCAACACAAGCTCTTTCTACTTGCGCATCTTGCGCACAAACTACAAGCTGGCCGTGGAAGAGGGGCTTACGCAAGACCGTAGCCCGTTCAAGCACGTTTATTGCGGCATCGATAAGACCGTGAAGCGGAGCCTGCCTTTTTCCGGGATAAAGAAGATTAAGGAGCTTGACTTGGCGCAAAGGCCGAAGCTCGCCTTTGCGCGCGATATGTTCATCTTCAGCTTTTGCACGCGCGGGATGTCTTTCGTGGACATGGCCTTTCTAAAAAAAAAGACCTTCGGAACGGCTACCTTACTTACCGCAGGAAGAAGACCGGGCAGCTGCTCACCATTGAATGGACAAGGCAGATGCAGGACATTCTCGACAGGTGCGGGCAAAGCCACACCAAGTATCTGCTGCCCATCATCCTCAGCGAGGATGGCGACGAGCGCCGCCAATACCAGAACCAGATGATGAAGATAAACCGCCGCCTTAAGGTGATTGCCTCTATGGCGGACATTGCGGTGCCACTGTCGCTGTATTACAGCCGCCACAGCTGGGCTACCATCGCGCGGGGTAAGGATATCCCGCTGGCGATAATAAGCGAGGGGCTTGGCCACGACTCGGAACTTACGACGCAAATCTATCTTGACTCCATAAAGTCTTGCGAGGTGGACAAGGCGAACAGGAAGGTGCTCGAAGGGCTTTAGGCCGCGGCCCGGAGCCTGTTTGGGCGGCGCCGGCTATGGGCCGATGCCCAAGCAGGCTCCGGGTGTGTGGTTGCGCCCTATTGCAGCGTTACGGCCATCAGCCCGACCACCACGTCGTTTGACAGCGTGCGGAGGGTGAGCGAGCGCAGCTCTTTGGCCGCGTCGAGCGGCATTCGCAACATCTGTGCCGCGCCGCCGGGGATGGGGCGGACGTAGACTTCGTCCATGCAGAACTCGCGGCCGAGGTCGCGGCTTACCGTTCCCGTGCCGAAGGCGATGCGTATGGGGCGCGGTGCGGTGGTGTGGAACGCCATGCCGTCTACGAAGTAGTCTTGCTCTATCGGGCACCAGTTGTCTGGGTTGACCAGCCGCAGGGTGTCGGTGGTGCCGTCGGCGTAGGCTGCTACCACAAGCGCGTTTTCAATCCGGCTTTGCATGTGGTTGGTAGACCCAGCCATGAGCAGGTAGGCCGAGGCGGCGTGGCCGCCGAGCGGTATGGTGATGCTGTCGGGATAGTTGTCCCAAAGCGACGTGTAGGCTATGTTTTGGCCATTGGCCGGGGTGCGGAACGGCACGCCGGCCACATTGACCTTGCCGCCGCTGGCGAGCGTGCGGAAGGCCGAGTCGCATATTTCGGCCGTCATGTCGGGGTGGCACCACTCGCCGATGCCCTGCGCGGGCAGTTGCAATGTGGTGTAGGGGGGGCGCGGCGACAGGTAGCGGTTGCGGAAAATGTCGTCGGCGTTGGCGTTGAAGTGGCGGTCGATGTCCACGGTGGTAAACCTGCCCGTGGTGTCGGGAGCCGCCAGGCCATACTCCACGGGGTCAACCTGGCGCGGCGCACTTTCGTCGATGGCAGGCTCGATGAGCATGGCCGGTATCGTGGTTTTTATCACTTGGTGGTGGTCGGCGGTGCCGGTAATGTCGCGGTACTGCCCGCCGCCGGTGTTCTGGCGGACTATGATTTGCAGCGGGCGGGCGAACCGCTGCGTGATGTCGTAGACGAGCGAGTCGCCTTCGCGGCGGAAGCTGTAGTCGAAGTATGGCGTGCGCACCGACGCGCTGTCCCACGACTGCGGGAAGCCGGGGCGCACGTAGCATCGCCCACGCAGCGCGTCTGGCACGATGCCGAACAGCCCTTGGACGAGTGTGCGTGCGGAGATGCCGGTGCAGTCGCTGAAGTCGCGGTAGCATTCGCCGCGTGCCGCGTCGTAGAAACTTAGCTGGCCGAAGTTGGCGGGGCTGTCGCCGAGGTACATCTGGTCCATGATGTTTGCCTTGAGCAGCATGAAGGCGGCCTCGCTGCGGCCTGCCTCGAAGTAGGCCAGGGCTGTGTGCATCACCTCGGCAGGGGCAACATTGTTGATGCTCCACGAGTAGGGCATCCAGTTTGACGTGGAGATGGTGGAGCCGTAGAGCTTGCCGTCGGCCACCACCGGTATGTGGGGAATCTCGCGGTCGACGTAGCGCGTGGCGCGGAAGAATTGTGCCGGCGTGCCGGCCCCGCAGTCAATCGGTGTGTATATCGACCATAGCGCCGCGCTCTCGTGCTTGCGCCCAAGTCCCATGCGGTCTTCGTATTCGGCCCAGTGGCCTTTGTCGGCGAGCCACAGGCGGCTGTCCATGGCCTTGAGTATGCGCCCGGCTTCGGCGCGGTAGGGCGCGGGGTCTTCGCCAATTGCCTCGGCTATGAGCGCGGCGAGGCTGTTGGCGCGGTAGTTGTAGGCCGAGGAGTGTGTGGCGGAACCGCCGTTGTAGTAGAGCGCGTCGCTCGCCCAGATGCAGCAGTAGGCATCGTAGAGCGCGTCGCCGTCGGGGTCGAAGTTGCGCTTTTCCCATTCGAGGTGCAGCTTTATCGTTGGCCACATCTTGCGCATATAGGCCGTGTCGGCGTCGTAGGCGAAGTGCCAGAGCAGTTCGTCGATGTAGTTGAGGTTCATGTCGTAGTGGTGCATCTGGTCGTTGCGGCCTGGATTGCGGCAGATGTAGCCGTTGCTGTACATCTGCGTTCCCCACTTCTTTTCGGCGCGGGCAAGGTTCAGTGCCGAGTCTTGCGAGGGGTGGGGGATGGTGGGCTGCACGCCGGTCACCTGGCTGCTGGCGTAGGCGTCGAAGTGTGAGACGGCGCGGTCGGGCCAGCCGAGCACGTCGCCAAGGAAGCCGGCGCGCCACCCGGCCAGGGGCATCCGCCATCCCACGCACCCGTGGAGCCATGTCTGCCCGTCCCACGCGCCGTCGGCTGCGACGGTGAGCGCTCCGCCGAGCGTGTTGACGTAAGGGTCGGGCGTGTTGAACTCTATGCGCGAAGCCAGTTGGCGGCCCTCTTCTGCGGCTTTGCTGAAGTGGGCGGCGGCGTCGAAGCCTTCGCCTGCTGGCTGTGTGCCGTCGATGGCGAAGTAAGTCTCGCCTGCGGCGTTCCATTCGGTGACGGAGAGCGGCTTGCCGCTGGGGGCAGGGGCAAAGCTTCCGGGCGGGTCTACGCCGAGGTCGCCGTTGCGGTGGAGCTTGGGGTTGGCGATGTTGCCCACCGTGGCCTTAAGCGTCAGCGGCTTGTCGAAGCCTTCGGCGCGGAACTGCCACACTGCGCCCTCGCGGTCGAACAGTGCCACTGCGCTTATGTACAGTGTGCCGCCGCCCCACGATTCGTCCTTCACCACATAGCGGCGCGAGGCGTCGGAGTAGCGTGCCTCGCACCATGCTGCCTCTTCGAGGGGCAGTTCGCGCCCGCCGCAGACGGCTGAAAAGCGCACGTTGCGGCAGTTGCGCTTCTTGTATATGGCGAAGATGGGGCGGTCGCTCGTTTCCACGCGGTAGTCGGCGGGGCCGCCGTAGAGGGCGCGGGTGTAGAGGTTCTTGCCGTTGACGCACACGAAGTCGCGCCCGTCGGGGTGGTACTGCATTGTGCGCGGTGTGCCGCGCTTGCTGTCGTTTAGCGACTGCGCTCCGAAGAAGTCGCCCGTGCGCTTCTGCGCTCCGGCGGCAGTGGCAACAAAGAAGGCAGCCATGAGGGCGGCCGTACTTTTGTGTTTGTTGAATGTTTCGAGCATATCCAGGATTTGTCGTTGTGTAAGTTTGTGGGCGGTTGCCCGTCGGAGGCCGCCTTCGGGCATCAGGCCAGCGGGTTCCACCCTTGCGCCTTCAGCTCGAACTCGCCGCCGTCGCGTGCCACGAGCACCCTGCCAAGCCCTTCTTTCGTGATGTGGCCGATTAGCTTGACGTCTTGCATGGCCTGCACTTTTTCGAGGTCGCCGATGGGGACGGTGAACAGCAGCTCGTAGTCCTCGCCGCCGTTGAGGGCGCACGTGGTGACGTTCAGCCCCAGCTCTTCGGCCATTATTGCCGTCTGGTAGTCGATGGGCAGGTTCTTCTCGTAGATGCGGCAGCCCGCGTGGCTTTGCGTGCAGATGTGGGCAAGCTCGCTCGACAGCCCGTCGCTGATGTCCATCATGGCCGTTGGGCGCACCCCTGCCTCTCGCAGCCGGGCTGTGATGTCGCCCCGCGCCATGCCTTCGAGCTGGCGTTGCAGCAGGTATTCCTTGCCGGCGAAGTCTGGCTGGAAGTGGGCAAGCTCTTGGAGGGCTTTCTTGTCGCCGCGCCGCTTGGCCTCGTCCACCTGTTGGTAGTACACCGATTTCTCGCGTTCGAGCAGCTGCAGGCCCATGTAGGCCGCGCCAAGGTCGCCCGAGACGCACACGAGGTCGGTGTCGCGTGCGCCGTCGCGGTAGACAATCTCGTCGTCGGCGGCCTCGCCGATGCAGGTGACGCTGATGGCCAGCCCCGTGAACGACGACGTGGTGTCGCCGCCCACTATGTCCACGCCCCAGCGGTCGCAGGCCGCCTGCAGGCCGGCGTAGAACTCCTCCATGTCCTCCACGGTGAAGCGTTTGCTCAGCGCGAGGCTCACGGTGAGCTGGCGCGGCGTGCCGTTCATGGCGAAGATGTCGCTGATGTTCACCTGCGCCGACTTGTAGCCGAGGTGGCGCAGGTCGGTGTAGGTGAGGTCGAAGTGTACCCCCTCCATCAGCATGTCGGTCGTGAGGAGCACTTCTTTGTCGGGATAGTGCAGCACGGCGCAGTCGTCGCCCACGCCGCGTCTGGTTGAGGCGTTCTTCGGCTTCAGCCCTTCCGTGAGGTGGCGTATAAGCCCGAACTCCCCCAGCTTGGCAATGTCTGTCATCTGTCGTCGCGCCCTTAAGCCCTGTTAATCATTTCGCGCATTATCTCCGTCATGAGCGGCTGCGCCTTGTTTGCCGCTGCCTGCACCTCTTCGTGGCTCACCTCCACGGGCGTGTCTTCCAGCCCGAGGTCGGTTATGATGCTTATGCCGAAGGTGCGTATGCCGCAGTGGTGGGCCACGATTACCTCCGGCACGGTGCTCATGCCCACGGCGTCGCCGCCGAGGCGGTGGTACATCTTGTACTCGGCAGGGGTCTCAAATGTCGGGCCTTGCACTCCGACGTAGACGCCATGCACGAGCCGGATGCCCTTTTCGGCGGCGATTGCGTCGGCCTGGGCTATCAGGGCCTTGTCGTATGTCTCGTGCATATCGGGGAAGCGCGGCCCGGTGGGGAAGTTCTTGCCGCGGAGCGGGTGCTCGGGGAAGAAGTTGATGTGGTCTGTTATCACCATCAGGTCGCCAATCCTGAACTCCGGGTTCATGCCGCCCGAGGCGTTGCTCACGAAGAGCGTGCCGATGCCCAGCTCGTACATCACGCGGATGGGGAACGTCACCTCCTTCATCGAGTAGCCCTCGTAGTAGTGGAAGCGGCCTTCCATGGCCATTATGTCTTTGCCTCCGAGCTTGCCGAAGATGAGTTTCCCGGCGTGGCCCTCGACTGTGGAGACGGGGAAGTTTGGTATGTCTTTATAGGCGAACTCGTAGGAGTCAGTGATTTCTGAAGCTAATTGTCCCAGGCCGGTGCCGAGGATTATTGCCGTCTTTGGGCTTGTCGTCATCCTTTGCCTTAGCCAGGATGCCGTTTCTTGAATTTTTTCGTACATAGCCTATGATGTTTTCGTTGAACTTTTCTTCTTGGTCGAGCATGAACTTGATGGCCACCGGCTGCACGTAGATGGCGCGGCGCACCTCGTCGGCCAGGCCGTCAAGCCCGTAGAGGCGCGCTGCGTCTTTCTCGGTGGTGACGATGAGCCTCGGTTTCGGCAATGCGGCGAACTGGCTGTTGATGCGCTCTGCGTCTGCCGGGGTGAAGGCGTGGTGGTCGGCGAACGTGAGCGGCACCATCTCGCGGCACTGCGGGCGCAGGTCTACCATCATTTGCCTTGGCGAGGCTATGCCCGTCAGCAGCAGCACGTTGTCGGCCTTGTCCAGCGCCTCGCGCCGCCTCGCCTCGCCTTTGAACACGGGCCGCAGCGGGGCGTAGTCGAGCCGGGTGAAGTAGAGCTGCTGGTAGGGGAACAGGTTCATGGCCTTCGTTATCACCCTGAACTCCATCGGCTTGAGGTCTGGCGGGCATTTGGTCACTATCACTATGTCGGCCCTGTCCTTGCCCGACAGCTGTTCGCGCAGCCGCCCTGCCGGCAGCAGCTCGTCGTAGATGATCAGCCGGTGGTAGTCTACGAGCAGGATGTTTACCCCCGGCTTTACGTAGCGGTGCTGGAAGGCGTCGTCGAGCAGCACCACGTCCACCTTGCGCCCCTGCTCGCCTTCGGTGAGCTGCCTGATGCCGTTGCGGCGGTTGCGGTCTACGGCCACCGTCACGTCGGGGAACTTACGCTTCATCTGGTATGGCTCGTCGCCCACGGTGAGCGCGGTGGCCTTGGAGTCGGCCACGACGAATCCCCTTGTCTTGCGCTTGTAGCCGCGGCTTAGCACGGCCACGCCGCACTTGCCGCGCAGCAGCCCGATGAGGTATTCCACGTGGGGCGTCTTGCCCGTGCCTCCCACGGTGATGTTGCCCACCGAGATTACGGGCACGGCGAAGCTCTCCGACTTCAGCACCCCGATGTCGAAGAGAACGTTGCGCACCCTCACGCCCAGCCCGTAGAGCCAGCTGAGCGGCAGCAGCCATTTGTTTATTTTGATGAAGTCGCCTTCCATCCTTATTCTATTGTCAGCATGAACGGCAGCCGCGCCTGTATGGCGTTGTGCCTGTCGATGTTCCTAAGCAGCGCGAGCGGGGCGTAGTACTCGCCGAGCGCGGCCCTCAGGCTTTCGTCTAAGTAGTTGCCGCGGTCGGCCGTGCCGGCCAGCAGCCTATCTATCCAGCTTGCCGGGGCGGGGAATGCCTGCGTGCCGTAGTCGTCGATGCCGGCCAGCTCCGCGGCTTTCCCCACGGCCTCGTCGAGTCCGCCAAGCCCGTCTACGAGCCTTGACTTCATGGCGTCGCTCCCGGTCCACACCCTGCCTTGCGCCACGCTGTCCACCTCGGCCACCTTCATGCGCCGCCCTTCGGCCACCCGCTCCAGGAAGAGGTTGTAGCCCCGGGCTATGTATGCGTTGAGGTAGGCCATCTCTTCAGCGTTGAATGGGCGTGCCAGCGTGCCGAACGCGCTGTGCTTGTTGGTCTTCACCTCGTCGAACTTTATGCCGAGCTTGTCGGTGAGCAGCCCGCTCACGTCGGGGAACATCCCGAAAATGCCTATCGAGCCTGTCAGCGTGGTAGGCTCGGCGTATATGTAGTTGGCGGCGCAGCTGAGGTAGTAGGCCCCAGAGGCGGCCATCCCGCCCATCGACACCACCACGGGCTTCTTCTCCCGCAGCTTCGCCACCGAGTGCCATATCTGCTCCGATGCGTATGCGCTGCCGCCCCCGGAGTTCACCCTCAGCACCACGGCCTCGATGCCGTCGTCGTCGGCCAGTGCCTCGAGGTCGGCGCACACTTCGTCGGCGGCTATGCAGCTGGTGGGGTAGAAGCCGCCGGCGTTGCTGTCCACCACGTCGCCGAAGGCGTAGTATATGGCCACCGTGCCGCCCTTGCCGCCGCGCGGGTCCGGCAGGGCCTTCATCTCGCCCACCGACAGCTGGTTTACCGGCTCCTCCGGCCCGATGCCGAGCATGCGCCTCACCTCGCCCTTCACCTCGTCGGCGTAGGCGAGCTTGTCCACGAGGCGCATCCTCACGTAGTCCTGCGGGTCGGCCATCGCCGCGAAGCCGTCGGCGTAGCGGTTTAGCGCGTCCACGCCCACCTTGCGGCTCTCCGACACGTCGTCGAGCATCACCTTCCAGATGCCGTTTATGTATGCCTCCACCTGCCTGCGGTTAGGCTCGCTCATGCTGTCGGCAGTGAACGTCTCCGGGGCGCTCTTGTACTTGCCCACCTTGGCGAGCTGCACCCTCACGCCGAACTTTTCGAGCATATCCTTGAGGAATACCGGCTGCGCCGAAAGCCCGTGCCAGTCTACCATGCCCTGCGGGTTGAGCAACACCCTGTCGGCCACGGAGCATATATAATATGTGTATTGCGTGTAAGTGTCGGCGTAGGCCACTATCCACTTCCCGCTTTCCTTAAAGTCCTCGAGGCAGTTGCGTATGGCCTGCGCCGACGCCGGCGAGTCCAGGCCGAACAGCCCCGCCTCGATGTATATGCCGCTCACCTTGTCGTTGCCCTTCGCCTTGCGTATGGCCGCCGTGATGTCGTCAAGCCCCATGCTGCCCATGCCGCCCGCCGTGAGTCCGCCGAGCGCGTCTTCCTGCGTCCGCTCGTCGAGCGCGCCCGACAGCTGTAGCACGAGCACCGTGTTGTCTTTCACAGTGGGGGCGGATTCCCCCGTGGCCACCATCCCGATGAGCGCGACGACGGACACCAGTGCCAATGCCGAAAACAACATCACTATGCCCGTGACTGTCGCGAGGGTGTATTTAAGGAACTCTTTCATAATCGAACCGTTCTTGTGTGCAGCTTGCCTCTTGCCATGATTGTGCGGGCGGCGAGCGGAAAGTAAAGCTTGCTTTCGGTTTCCCGGGTGCAGCTTATCTTCTGCAAAGATAGCAAATTTTCTTTCGTTTGTCAATATATTGCGCATAAAAATTGCGTTTTGGCATCCCTCGCGGCCAGGATGGTTGCAGCGTTGGGCTTCCGCGCCGCACGTGGCTTGGCTGTGGGGGCGGCGCACCCTGGCTGGTGTGCGTCGTGCGCTTGGCCCCCAAGGCCCAAGCCCAGTGGCTCCAAACAGGCTTCAGTATTCGTCAAGCTCCGCCCCCGTGCGCTCCATGATGTTGGCCGCTATGTTGTCGGCGCACTGTATGATGCCCACGAGCGGGTACTGCTTGTTGGCCACGTCGTAAGAGCGCGTGTCCTCGAAGCTGTTCAGGTTGATGCCCCACGCCCCCATGTGCCAGCGTATGGCCAGCATCTCGTCGTCGTACATCTCCAGCCCGGCGCACAGCAGCAGCACCACCGACTTCTCGCCGTGGCCCATGGGGAAGTTCTTGTAGCTCACCTTGTAGCCTTCGCTCTCTTCCCACATCCCCATCACCTTGCGCTTCTTCACAGCCCGCTTGTATATGTCGGCTTTGCACACGTCGTGCAGCAGACTGGCCAGTATCACGCTCTCGCGCTTCACCTCGCCGTGGAGCGTAGGCTCAATCTCGGCCAGGTGCTCCCACAGCAGCAGCGCGGCGCGGCAGGTGTTGAGCGAGTGGCGCGCCAGCCCGCCCTCCACGCACAGGTGCTTGGTCGACGAGGCCGGGGCCTCGAAGAAGCCCGACTCCTCCAGGAAGCCTATCACGTCGTCAACGCCGTCGCGCCCTGTCGACTTCAGCAGCCCGATTATCTCCTCCTTCACTTCGTTGTTGCTCTTGTTCTCTGCCATTTCCGTTCCTTTCCTTTGTCTTGTATGGTTTGTTGCTTGTTCTGTTCCTTTCGCCCGTGCGCTGCTTGCGGCGCGGCCACGCTCCGGCTGGCTTGGCGGCGCATGGGCCTCGGCGCGGCGGCGGACGGTGCAAAGGTACGAATTTTGTTCCTGAAAAGCGAAGGGCGGGCGGCCATATTTGGCAGCCGGGGCGGATTGGCGTATGCCGCTACGCGGGCGTGTTTGTTGTTGGCGAGTAAGAGACCGTTGACAAATCCTGAAAAACAAAAACTCCCGGCGGTGCAGGCCGCCGGGAGTTTTTGTTTTCCATGTCATTTGCGTTGCAACCGCAGCGCAAGGCTTCGCTTTTCCGCTCTTATGAAGCTCCGTTTCGGGATTATTTCGTACCTTTGTTTCACGAAGATAGGATACGGCTCGGCAATGGAAAGCCAAAAAACTTCTTGTTTTTCTTGCCATTGCGCCCGCCTTTCACTATCTTTGCAGGCGCGTGGCGGCTGTGCCTGCCTGGCCGTAAGGCCGGGGTGGGTGGCTGCCGCGCACTGGAAAGCCCTGCGCCGCAGGGCCGCTGACGCAGCCGCGAGAGGCTGCCGAGGCTGCGGCGTGGCTGCTTAACATTGTTAACAACAAGCATTAGCTATTATTCGCGTTCAAGAAAAAGCCTGAGAAACTGATTTCTTCCACCGCGGGAAATTAGCGCTGATGTTCACGGAAAGCCGGAGAGGCATTCCCACCATACACCATAGAGTTGATGTTTGCACCCGATATGGGTGCAGGCTGATTCTTGGTGTATGGCGGGTTTGTTTCTCAGGCTTCCCGTGAACGCGAAAGAATGGTCTGCGCCTTTTTTCGTTTCCTGCGGCGGTGTGATTGATAGCCGAGTGCTGCAAACTGTCAATCACGATGGCAAACAACAATCTCCATGCTGCCAAGGCGGCAAAGAAAGACGAGTTTTACACCCGCCTGGAGGACATCGCAGCCGAGCTGCGCCACTACCGCGACTTCTTTCGCGGCAAGTCGGTGCTCTGCAACTGCGATGACCCTTACGAAAGCAACTTCTTCAAGTTCTTTGCTCTCAACTTCAACTCGTGGGGGCTGCGCCGCCTCGTGGCCACTTGCTACGATGGCTCGCCAGTGGCCGGGCGTGAGCTTCCTCTAAAGTTCGCCGATGAGGAGGAGCCGAAGAAGCTGCGCACCGCCTACAAGATAGTGATAACCGAGGTGCCGGACATGAACGGCGACGGCGCAACGGATATGGCCGACGTTGACTGTCTCATCCGAAACCGCGCCAATGTGCTCACCCGCCTCAGCGGCAACGGCGACTTCCGCTCCGCAGAATGCATAGAGATGCTGCGCGAGGCCGATGTCGTCGTGACCAACCCGCCGTTCTCGCTTTTCCGCGAATACGTGGCGCAACTGATGGAATACGGGAAGAAGTTTCTGATAATAGGAAGCCAGAATGCCATAACAAACAAAGAGTTTTTTCCTTTGATACAAGCCGATAGGGTGTGGCTTGGCATCGGGTTCAAGGGAGGGGCGGCCCATTTTTACTCTCGTTATGAGGACACGGCGACGGCAGGCGACCATCGTGAGGGCATGATACGTGTTTCAGGGGTGGTTTGGTATACGAACATTGACCACAAGCGGCGGCATGAAACGCTAGACCTCTATAAACGATACAGTCAAGCAGAGTTTCCGTTTTACGACAATTACAATGCCATAAATGTAAGCAAGACGGCAGAGATACCACTTGACTACGATGGAATCATAGGCGTTCCCGTAACATTCATGGACAAGTATAATCCCGGACAATTTGAGATAATATGGCAAGGCAGCGGTAACACAAGGGCCTCTGCGCCCAAGGCTGTGCTCGAAAGGCTCGGGTACAAACCTCACAAGGAAGATAGGGGCGGCTGCCCGGTGCTCAATGGCAAGCGGATGTACAGCAGGATATTCATAAAACGCAGGCAAAATGAAAATAGAACTCAACAGAATCAAGATTTGTGACCTCGTGGACGGCTTCGCCGACAACGACGAGGAGGGCGTTGTGGGCTACGGCGGCAGGCTCGACATCAGGCCGAAGTACCAGCGCGAGTTTGTCTACAAGGAGGCGCAGCAGAAGGCCGTAATCGACACGGTGTTCAAGAACTACCCGCTCAACGTGATGTACTGGGTGAAGAACGCCGACGGAACTTTCGAGCTGCTCGACGGCCAGCAGCGCACGCTGAGCATCTGCTCATACTTCATGGGAGATTTCTTCATCGACCTCGACGGCCAGCTCAAGGGCTACGACAACCTCACCGCCGACGAGCGCGAACGCTTTCTCGACTACGAGCTGATGGTCTACGTATGCTCCGACGGCACCGACAGCGAGCGCATTGCGTGGTTCAAGACCATCAACATTGCCGGCGAGGAGCTTAAGGAGCAGGAAATACTGAACGCCGTCTACTGTGGCGGGTGGGTCACTGCGCTTAAGCGAAAGTTCAGCAAGACCGGCTGTGTGGCCGTGAAGCTGGGCGGCGACTACGTTAGCGGCAGCCCCATACGCCAGGATGTGCTCCACAAGGTGCTCCAATGGATAAGCGGCGGCGACGTGGCCGAATATATGGCGCACCACCAGCACGATGCCAACGCCGACCGCGAGTGGCAGTATTTCCAGCAGGTGGTGGCCTGGGTGCGGATGCTCTTCCCCACGGTGAGGCGCGAAATGAGGTCGGTGGAGTGGGGTACATTATATAATGTGTACAAAGACTCCGACTTCAGTGCCACCGCACTCGAAGCCCGCGTGGCCGAGCTTATGATGGACGACGACGTTACGAGCAAGCCCGGCATCTACCCATACCTCATCACCGGCGACGAGCGCAGCCTCAGCCTGCGTGCCTTTACGCCCAAGATGAGGCGCGAGGCTTACGAGCGGCAGCAGGGCGTTTGCGTCGCGTGCGGAGGCCACTTCGGCTTCGACGACATGGAGGCCGACCACATCACGCCCTGGCACAGCGGCGGGCGCACCGTGGCCGACAACTGCCAGATGCTCTGCCGCGCCTGCAACCGCCGCAAGGCCGGGCGTTAGTCCTTGCGGCGGTGGCGGCGGGCGTTGCCGTTTTATTTCACCGTCAGCTTCAGTGCCGTTGCTTTTCCGGGCGCGTTGTGCGCCTTTACGATGTACGCCCCGGGGCGTCCTGCCATCAGTTTGCGGGCGGCGTCTGCGGCGAGGCGTGTCGGCGCGGCGAACTCGCCAACCATTGTCCCTGCGGCGTTGAACACTTCGCAGCGCACTGGCTCGTCGCCCGCTGCGTCGGCTATGGCGCTGGCCGTGGCCACTATGTGCAGCGTTCCCTGCGTGGAGGCGAGCCCGTCGGTGCGCCAGCCGAGGCCGGCGGGTAGCGGGGGCAACGCCGCGCTGGGCTTGGCGGCGAGTTCCCGGCAGTTCCACAGCGTGAGGCTAAGCCCCGTTTCCGGCGCGAATCCGTCGGCCAGCTCTATGGCTATGCTGTCGAGCGAGAGCCTCCCGCCCACGTCGAGCGTGGAGCACCCGCCGCCGGCCACGGCGAACACTACGGCGGAGTGGCCGCCGGCGGTGAAGTCGCCCTTGGCGGACATGGCCGAAGGCTCGCCCGTGGCGTAGGCTTGGAGGCGCAGTTGGGCATTGCCTTCGAGCCTTACCGACTCGAAGGTGCCGCCGCCCTCTATGCGCGAGCTGCCCGTGGCCGCCAGCGGGCCGTGTTCCGCCGCTCCGCCTGCTTCGGCGGCGAGGCGGAGCGTGCCTTCCTCCACGGTGGCTCCGCCGGCCAGGGTGGCCGACGACAGGAACGTCATTGTGCCTGCGCCGCGCTTGACGAGGGCCGACCGGCACAGCCCGCCGAAGCTGAAGTCGCCCCCGGCAAGCCCCACGGTGTATGTGCCGCTGCCCGTGAGCGTGCCGTTGCCCGTGAGCGCACCGAGCGCCGCGTCGTGGCCGAGGTTGTCGAACGTGGTGCCGCTGGCGACCCTTAGCGTGGCCCTGGGCATCCCGTGGTCGTTGTCGAAGAGGAACGTCGGCTCTTGCCTGCCGCGCTTCTCCTGTCCGGCCACCACCGTTCCCTCGAATTGGCTCCAGTCACCCGCAAAATAGTTGCGCACTCCGGCTGCGTAGGCGTAGAGCGTGCCGCCGCCTGTGAGCGAGCCGGTGTATTCGCAGCGCGGGTCGGCGTAGAACGAGCCGGAGCGGCCTCTCGGCACGAAGAGGTTTGCCGCGTTTGTAGAGTAGGTCTTGTCTGTGTTTGAGTCGTAGAGCGAGCCGCCGCGCAGTTCCACCGTGTCTGGCATCTGCGACACGTCGGCCACTTCCGTGGCTTCCACCGCCCCGCCTTCCACCACGAGGCGCACCAGCCCGCCGTCGGGGCCGAGCGCGAGCGTTCCCTTGCCCTTCTTGGTGAGCGTCGCCGCCTTGTCGGCGGCCTTGAAGCCCGCCGACGCCGTGAGCCTGCCGCCGTCGGCCACCTCAATGCAGCCGCCGGTGCCGATGAATATGTCTTGCGTGGTAGTTACGTTGCCCTCCACGGCGAGCGTTGCGCCGCCCGTTATGGTCACCGGGCTGCTTGCCTGGCCGAGCGACCCGCAAGGGCTTCCGGTGCCGCCTGCCAGCGAGGCCACCGTGGTGCGCCCTCCGGCGAGCGTGGTGCGCCCGATGTGGTTGGCGTTGCCGATGGTGAGGCTGCCGAACCCGGTTTTCAGCAGTGGCGGGTTGCCCTCGATGCTGTCGCCGGAGAGTGTGTAGCCGAAGAACTGGTTTGCGAACGTTATGGCTGCCGGGGCGACGCTGCCGCTGACGGTGACGTATGGCTGCACGGTGGAGTCGTCGAACGTCACGCTGTCGCCCGGCACAAAGGCACGCGCCCGGCCTGTGCCGCCGTCGGCGAAGTTGTGGCTGCGGTCGGTGTCCCACACGTTGCTTTCGGTGCCTTTCCACACTGCGCTGCCCGGGGCGTAGCCCTCGATGTCGAGGTAGAGCGTGCCGCCCTCGAGCGCGAGCGTGCCTTTGTGGCCGTCAAGCCCCGTCACGGCAATGTCGGCCAGGCTGCCTTCCACGCTGCCTACCTGGCCAACCTTGTATCGCCCTTCGGCCAGGGTTGCCGCGCCGCTTCCTGTCCGGGCCACGACGTTGAGCACGGGGGCGAGCCTCGCCGGGCCGTTCTTCCAGTCCTCCGTCTCCACGGCGAGCACGCCGGCCTTTACGAAGTCGACCTCCTTGGTGGCGCAGTCGATGTCTATCTCCACGCACGCCCCGAAGCCGAGCAGCAGCGAGTCTGCCTCCACCGCGCCTATGCGGCCTGCCCCGCCGGGGCGGAGCGTCGCGCCATATTCCATCTCTATGCCGCCGGGGAAGCGCCCGCCGTCGCTCTCGAGGCTGGCGAAGCGGTTCAGCCACACGCGGCTTGAGGGCATCGTGCCGTCGAAGCGCAGCGTGCCTGCCCACACTTCGGTGGGGCCGGTGTGTGCCTGCTCCACGCCGGGCAGCACGAGTGTGCCGTCGCCCTGCTTCACGAGGCGCGTCTCGCCGGCAAAGCCGCCGCCCGTGAGCGTGTGGGTGTAGGTGGTGGTGGAGATGTTGTCGTTGTCGTCGTGGCCTTCAACCCAAGTGGGCGCGTTGTCGGTGAACACGTATGGCGAGGCCCCGTCGGCCACGCTTACGGTCATGTCGCCCGTCTCGCACATCATTATGTGCAGCCCGTCGTGCTCCTTTCCGATGGCCGAGCCGTTGGCTATCTCGGTGCGCCCGGCCATGGTGAGCGGCGGCGGGGCGATGGTTATGCCTTCCATTTCGCCGAGGTAGTAGCTTGGGTGGGGCGGCTGGTTGTAGCCGCACGTCTGCCACACCATGGCCTGGCGGTACTGGTGGTCGTGCCAGAGGGTGTAGTTGCGCCACGGCGTAGGGATGTCGGTGGTGTAGATGCGGATGTTGCCTTCGGCCGTGCGCATCACCACCTCTTCGCGCCAGTCGCCCAGTATGTCGCCCTGGAAACAAGCCGTTCCCTTGGTGTCGTTGTTGGTCATGCTGCCTTCCATCACGGCAATCTCGCCCTGGTATGGCTTCACCACGTGGCCTTTGGTGTCTTTCCCGTCGCGGTAGTCGAAGCTCTCGGCGCACAGGTCGCCGTCCCAGTAGATGGGGAAGTTCTGCGTTATCTGCACGTCTTGCTTGCCGATGCCGTCCACGGCGGCGTGCGCCGCCGCCCCTATTAGGTTGCCGTCGTGCGCCGACACGCCCTCGGCCCCCGGCACGGCGTCGATGAAGTTGGCCATGTTGGCCCGCCCGTCGTCGGCAGTGCCTACGGAGCGGTAGTAGATGCGCGAGGTGGTGGCGTCGCGGAAGTTGTTGTTGGGGTTGTTCTCGTTGCAGGCGAATATCTCCTGCCCGTGCGAGTAGGGGTCGAAGTCGCCGCAGTGCTGGGCGTCGCCGTGGCCCAGCCCGGTGGTGGAAAGGCCGCGCCCGCAGTCGTCGATGACCATCGAGCCGAACACGATTTCGTCGCGCCCGTCCCAGTCTACGTCGGCCACGCCGAAGTTGTGGTAGCCCTGGCCGTACCACGGCGAGCCGGGCGTGTTGCACGTCCACCGCCACCGCTCCCCGAGCTGGTGGGTGAGCGGGTCGACGTCCAGTGCCACCATCTTGTGGCGCGTGTATATGCCCCGGGCGAGGAAGATGCTCGGGTGGCGGCCGTCGAGGAATGGTGCGCCGAAGAAGTGCTTCGTGGCGCGGTGGCCGTAGTCGTCGCCCCACGCTTCCTTTAGGTCGGTCTCGCCCTCCTCGAGGCGGCGCAGCGGGTATTCCGTTATTTGGTAAGGCTCGCCCGTGGCGCCGTCGAGGTAGAGCAGGAACTCGTCGCCCTCGTGTATGAACCAGTGGCCTGTCTGCCCGCCGGGCGTGCGGTAGTTTTTCGCCGGGTCGCCTATCGTGATTGCCTTGCCGTCGGCAGTGTGCAGCACGGTGCCGTCGGCGGCCCTCACCAGGGCCTCCGCCCGCCCGTCGCCGTCCCAGTCGTAGGCCACGATGTTTATCTCCGTGTTGTGGTAGTCGCCAATGTTTGGCCCGTATTCGAGCCACCAAAGCTTGCGCCCGTCGAGCTTGTACACCTCGGCAATGGTGTATTCGCCGCCGTGGCCTTCGGGCGGGTAGCCAGCGGCAGCGTCGTCGAGGTTGTCGAACTTTATCAGGATTTCCAGCTCGCCGTCGCCGTCAACGTCGGCCATGCAGGCGTCGTTAGGCGCGTAGCTGCTTGCCAGCGTGCCGTGGTCGGTCTTTATCTCCATGAAGTTCGAGGCCCACGGCGCCACCTCCCTGGAGCGCGGCCCCGGCACGCCGCGCACCACCGGCTCCACCGAGTAGCGGCTCTGGGGCGTGCCGCCGCCGTCGGTGAAGTTCGACACGGCCAGCGGCGCGTCGTTAAGCTTCACCCCGTCGCGGTATATGTTGTATCCCACTCCGTAGTATTCCTCTGCCGGTATGCGCCAGCTGCAGAACACCCCGCCCTCGGTCCCGATGGCCACAAGCCCCCGGTCGAGCGCGTCGGTGGCGCGTTGCGCCGGCGCCAGTGCCGCCGAGGCCAGCGCGGCGAGCAGCGCGAGCGATTGCCTTGCGGCGCGGCCCTTGCCGCAGCTGCGGTGCGGCAAGGGCAGGGGCGCTCTCCCGCTTGCCTCTGTTTTGTTTGGCTTTCCTTCCTTTGCCATTGTTTTGTTGCCTGTTTTTTGTATTTTTGTAGTTGTCGGTCTTGGTCTCCACCGGCCAAGCGGTGGCTTACAGGTTGCAAATATACGAAGAAGCAATGGAATTAAAAACAGCTTTTTCATACTCTTTTTATTTGTTGATTATTTTCATTATGCAAAGGTACGGCGATTCGAGGCAAGGCAGGATAGGCATATCCTCTGCGTTTGTAACAATTTTACGGAATATGCAATTGAATATCCGCAAAGCTCATATCCAAAGGAGTTAAAGGAGTTATGGGAAGTCATCGCTCCACTGCGTTCCGCTAAGAAGTTAGAGGACGTATGCTTATTCGCTTTTTTATTTCATTCGTCTATGCAAAATGTTGCCATTCATAAAATGAAATTCCCGGCAAGCCACGATTGGTTTGCCGGGGTGGGCATATCATCTTAGTGCAATGAAAGGGGCTGGCGTGGGCAACTCAATGTCCTGCCGATTCCGAAAACAAGTTTATCGCCACGATTCCGCCGAGGAACTTTTCGGATATTCCACATTGTTAAAAACGGTAAAAATGCCCGATGCTGCCTCTGTTGCGTAACCGCTTGGCTTCCAGCGTGTTGTGAAACGTGCCGTTTCGCGCCCTAAAACGGCTCGTTTTGGCTTGCGAAACGGTGCGTTTCAAGGCGCGAAACGGCACGTTTCAGGCTGCAAGGCGGCAGGTGTCGCGCCGCAGCGCCTGCGTTTTAAGGTTTGTTAGGGAATCAGGCGGTGGATAACCACGCTGTCACAAGACATAGGACTAAGGTGTCTTGAACACGTTTGCATAGGAGTGGTTTCTTGAACGTTTGTACGTTTTTTGGTACAGGATTTCAGGTAGGCTTTGACAGAAGCTCTTTGGTTAAGTTAGGCGGAGTTGACGAAGGCGACGTCAGCCGTGCATGGTCGGCAATGTCGGGAAATGCCGCTTATGACGGCTTGCTGTCAGAATGCCTCCGCTTGAGGGAGGAGCGCAAACTCGACGATTGGCCTTACCTGGAGATGCTGCGTGCCGTGTCGGAAAGCATTTGTGGCAAGGGGAGCAATGAGTCAACCCTGCTTATGGCTTATCTGTTTTGTCAGTCTGGCTATAAAATGCGGTTGGCTCGTGGCGGCAATGGCACGTTATATATGCTTTATGCCTCAAAGCATCACATCTACGACATTTCTTATTATAGGATTGACGGCGAAACTTATTTTGTCTATGGAGAAAGCCCGCGCAGCTTGCACGTCAGCAGGGCGGCTTTTCCGCGAGAGCAAAGCTTGTCGTTGCTGTTGGTTCGGCAACCAGTGCTCGCAATGTCGCCAACGCCAAAGAAGACACGGCGGGCTAAGCGCTACCCTGACGTTGGGGTGACGTTTTCGGTAAACAAAAATTTGATGGATTTCTATTCAACCTATCCAACTTCTATGGTTGGCGACAACTTCGTAACCCGCTGGGCTATGTATGCAAACACACCCTTGGACGACAACGTGAAAGCTCAAATTTACCCAGCATTGAAGTCTGCCGTAAGCGGGTGCGGCCAGCTTGAGGCTGTAAACAAGTTGCTAAATTTTGTACAGACGGGCTTTGAGTATGAATACGACGACAAGGTATGGGGCGGGGACAGGGCGTTTTTTGCCGAGGAATCGCTACATTACCCTTATTGTGACTGTGAAGACAGGAGCATTCTTTTCACCCACTTGGTGCGCGACCTGTTAGGGCTTCGCTGTATTCTTATCTATTATCCGGGGCATTTGGCTTCTGCTGTGGAATTTACTCAAGGCGTAGCTCCGGGCGATTATATCAAGCTTGGCGATGACAAGTTTACGATTGCTGATGCCACGTATATAGGTGCCGAGGTTGGAAGAACGATGCCTGGAATGGATAACGAGAAAGCTAAGGTAATCCTTTTGGAGTGAGCTTCGCAGTAGGGTTGGATACCGTTTGTAAGCGGCTTCTACCGTTTGCGGCGGTAAAGGCGGCAATGGCTGGCGCGGCTTTTGCCGCCTTTTGGCGCAAAAACTTGTGGAAGTCGGAAAAAATGACTAACTTTGAGGCAAATTTGCTACAACGACCCTTATGAGCGACGAAATAAAGGACAACGACAACCTCGAACAAAAAGACTCTACCGAAAGCTTCGGCACCGCGCCGGAAAATGGCGAGGCTGCGGGCGGAACGGCCGGCGGCGGCAGAGACGCTGGCGGCTTTGCGCCTGGCGACGGCGGCGACGGCGCGTACAGCGATGCTGCCGGCGGCCTTGACGCTGCCGACGGCGGCAACGATGGCGATGGCGGGGAAGACGACGGCGAGCCGGAGGCACACTCCGACTACAAGCCCGTGGACAGGTTTGACGCCTCGGCGGTGCACCACCTGAGCGGGATGTACCAGAACTGGTTTCTCGACTATGCCTCATACGTGATACTGGAGCGTGCCGTGCCGCACATCGAAGACGGCCTGAAGCCGGTGCAGCGGCGCATACTGCACTCGATGAAGCGCATGGACGACGGGCGGTATAACAAGGTGGCCAACATCGTGGGCCACACCATGCAGTTCCACCCCCACGGCGACGCCTCGATAGGCGACGCGCTCGTGCAGCTCGGGCAGAAAGACCTGCTCATCGACACGCAGGGCAACTGGGGCAACATACTGACGGGCGACCGCGCCGCCGCGCCGCGATACATAGAGGCGAGGCTGTCGAAGTTTGCCCTCGAGGCGGTGTTCAACCCCAAGACCACCGACTGGCAGCTGAGCTACGACGGGCGCAACCGCGAGCCGATAACGCTGCCGGTGAAGTTCCCGCTGCTGCTGGCGCAGGGCGCGGAGGGCATTGCCGTGGGCCTAAGCTCGAAGATTCTGCCGCACAACTTCTGCGAGCTGTGCGACGCCGCCGTGAGCTACCTGCACGGCGAGGAGTTCCACCTATACCCCGACTTCCCCACGGGCGGCAGCATCGACGTTGGCAAGTACAACGACGGGCAGCGCGGGGGGCAGCTCAAGGTGAGGGCAAAGATTGAGAAGCTCGACAGCAAGACGCTCGCCATACGCGAGATACCATACGGCAAGACCACGACGACGCTCATCGACTCGATACTGAAGGCCATCGAGAAGGGCAAGATAAAGGCGCGGAAGGTGGACGACAACACGGCCGCCGAGGTGGAGATACTGGTGCACCTCGCGCCGGGGGTGTCGTCGGACAAGACGCTCGACGCGCTCTATGCCTTCTCCGACTGCGAGGTGAGCATATCGCCGAACTGCTGCGTGATTGCCGACGACAAGCCGCAGTTCCTCTCCGTGGGCGACGTGCTGCGCAGCTCGGTGGACCGCACCATGGCGCTCCTGCGCCGCGAGCTGGAGATACGCCGGGGCGAGCTGCTGGAGCAACTGCACTTCTGCTCGCTCGAAAAAATATTCATAGAGGAGCGCATCTACAAGGACAGGAAGTTTGAAGAGGCACCGGACGTCGATGCCGTATGCGCGCACATCGACAAGCGGCTCTCGCCATTCTACCCGCAGATGGTGCGCCCCGTGACGCGCGACGACCTGCTGCGGCTGCTCGAGATAAAGATGCAGCGCATACTGAAGTTCAACAAGGACAAGGCCGACGAGCTTATGGCGCGGCTGCGCGGAGAGGTGGCGGAGATAGAGCGCGACCTGGCGAACATGGTGGAGGTGACGGCGAGGTGGTTCGCCTTCCTCAAGGAAAAGTACGGCAAGGACCACCCTCGGCTCACCGAGATACGCAATTTCGACACCATCGAGGCCACGAAGGTGGTGGAGGCCAACGAGAAGCTTTACATCAACCGCCAGGAGGGATTCATAGGCACGGGCCTGAAGAAGGACGAGTTTGTGTGCAACTGCTCCGACATCGACGACATAATCGTGTTCTACAAAGACGGCAAGTACAAGGTGGTGCGCGTGGCCGACAAGATATTCGTGGGCAAGAACATACTTCACGTGGGCGTGTTCAAGCGGGGCGACAAGCGCACCATCTACAACGTGGTCTATCGCGACGGGCGCGGCGGCCCATATTATATAAAGAGGTTCAACGTGCCGGCGGTCACCCGCGACCGCGAGTACGACCTGACCAAGGGCGCACCAGGCTCGAAGGTGGTGTACTTCACGGCCAACCCCAACGGCGAGGCCGAGGTGATTAAGATTACGCTCGAGCCTGCCGAGGTGCGCAGCACGTCGAGCATATTCCTCGAGCGCGACTTCTCGAAGGTGGGCATAAAGGGGCGCTCGGCGCAGGGCAACATCCTGACGCGCAAGACCATCCACCGCATCGGCCTCAAGAGCCACGGCCACTCTACGCTCGGGGGGCGCAAGGTGTGGTACGACCCCGACGTGAACCGACTGAACTACGACGACCACGGGCGGCTGCTCGGCGAGTTCTTCGACGGCGACCAGATTCTCGTGGTGCTCGAAGGCGGCGACTTCTACACGTCGAACTTCGATGCCAACAACCACTACGAGGACAACATCGCCCGCATAGAGAAGTTTGACCCGCACAAGGTGTGGACGGCAGTGCTCTACGACGCCGACAACGATGGCTACCCTTACCTCAAGCGCTTCTGCTTCGAGGCGGGCAAACGCAAGCAGAACTACCTTGGCGACAACCCGCGAAGCCGCCTTGTGCTGCTCACCGACGAGGCATACCCGCGCCTGCTCGTCACGTTTGGCGGCAGCGACGCCATGCGCCCGCCCATGGAGATAGACGCAGAGCAGTTCATCGCCGTGAAGGGCTTCAGGGCCAAGGGCAAGCGCATCACCACATGGCAGGTGGGCAGCATCGAGGAGCTGGAGCCGCTCCGCCAGCCCGAAGCCGAGGACGGCGGGCCGGAGGATGCGCCGGCAGACGACGCGCCGGAGGAGAACCTCGACCCCGACGCCGGCAAGACGGAGCGCCAGGTTAGGGACGAGATAGCAGGACTCCAAAGCCTTTTCCGCGATGAGGATATGTAGCGTGGCCGCAGTCGCGGCAGTGGCGGCCTTGGCCGCGCAGGGCGCGGCGGCGCAGGAGGCCGACTCGGTGGTGTCGGGGCGCGTCACCACCACTGCCTACATGATTGGCGCGGGGCGCACCCGCGTGCTTGACACCTACCTCTCGCAGGAGCACTTCGCCGGGCCGGGCTTCACCTTCCTCGCCGCCATTGAGCGGCAGCGGCCCGGCAGCCGCTGGCTCACGGCCATGCAGCACCAGGCCAACATCGCGCTTGCCGGCGACCGCGCCGGCCAGGCGAGCGAGCTTGAAGGCTCATACAACTTCTACTGGGGCCGCTACTACAGCTGGCGGATGCTTGCCGACAGGCTCACGCTGATGGTGGGGGGGATGGTCGATGCTAACATAGGCTTCGTCTACAACACCTTCGGGGGCAACAACCCGGCGCAGGCGAGGCTGCACGTCAATGTCATGCCATCGGCGGCGGCGGCATACGAGTTCAGGGTGGGGCGGCGGAAATTGGCCGTGCGCTACGAAGTGCAGCTGCCACTCGTCGGCCTCATGTTCAGCCCCAACTACGGGCAGTCTTATTACGAGATATTCTCGCGCGGCGACTACGACCACAACATCGTGCCGACGACATTCGTCAGCGCGCCCTGCTTCCGCCTGCAGCTCATGGCCGACATAAACCTCGGCCGCCGCTTCACGCTTCGCTTCGGCTACTTGGGCGACTACCAGCAGGCCGCCGTCAACAACCTAAAGTCTCATGTCTATTCCCACCGCTTCATGGTTGGCTTCGTGAAGCGGTTCAAACTAATCTGCTTCCGCCCATGAAACGCCTCTTTCACTTGTTTCTTGCACTCTTTTCCCTGCTCGCTTTCGCCTCTTGCGTAGACGAGGAGGAGTTCGACGACTCGCCTTCGGGCAACTTCGAGGCCCTGTGGAAGATAATCGACGAGCGTTATTGCTTCTTCGACTACAAGAACGAGGAGTACGGGCTTGACTGGAACGCCGTACACGACAAGTACCGCGTGCGCGTCAACGACCGCATGACATCCGACCAGCTCTTCGAGGTCATGGCCGATATGCTCGCCGAACTGCGCGACGGCCACGTCAACCTCTCGCGGGCGGCCGACTTCGCCCGCTACTGGAGCTGGCAGGAAGACTACCCGGCCAACGTGAGCGACTCGCTGCTGCGCCGCTACCTCGGCACCGACTACAAGATAGCCGCCGGGCTGCAATACCGCGTGCTCGACGACAACATAGGCTACGTGCGCTACGAGAGCTTCAGCGACGCCATAGGCGAGGGCAACATCGACGAGGTGATCAGCCGCCTCATGCTCTGCCGGGGGCTGATTATCGACATACGCGGCAACGGCGGCGGCACGCTCACCAACGCCGAGCGGCTGGCCGCCCGCTTCACCAACGAGCCGGTGCTCGTGGGCTACATACAGCACAAGACCGGCCCCGGCCACAGCGACTTCTCGGCCATGGAGGAGCAGTGGATAGACCCCTCGGCACGCCTCCGCTGGCAGAAACCCGTGTGTGTGCTTACCAACCGCAGCGTCTACAGCGCGGCCAACGAGTTCGTGAAGTATATGAGCCGCTTCCCGCAGGTCACCATCGTGGGCGACCGCACCGGCGGCGGCGCGGGCCTGCCCTTCAGCAACTCGCTGCCCAACGGCTGGGCGGTGCGCTTCTCTGCCTGCCCCATGTACGACGCCGACGGCCAGCCCACCGAGTTCGGCATTGCTCCCGACTATAGTGTCGCGCTCACCGATGCCGACTTCGCCCGTGGCCGCGACACCATCATCGAGTTTGCCCGCGCCCTGCTCAGCCGATGAGGGACATCACCGGGCCGACGTTCGCCATCATGTCCTCGTACATCTTTTCGTGCGTAAGCCCCGTGTAAGAAGGGTGCCAGCTGTCTATCACAATCTTCCTGCGCGACGGCGAGTAGTACGCCCAGTTGTTTTTCTGCACGAGGTCGGTCAGGTAGTTCTGCGCCACGAAGTCCTTTATCGCGCCCGAGCCGCCGCAGCACAGCAGTATGCTGGCGTCGTAGGCCTCAATCTGCCGCAGCAGCAAGTCCTTGTACCGCTCCATGAATGCTTGCAGCATGGGCGTGCTGATTGAGCTGGTGCCTACTTGCTTCTTGCAGTTCACCCGCGCCACCGGCGCCATGTCGTAGAATGGGCGGTATGCCTCTTGCCTGTCGGCCTCGGCAAAGGGCTTTGCCCGCCCCCGCGCGTCCATGGTCAGCAGGCCGTAGACCCAGCGCATGAGGTTCTTGTGGAGCTGCGCCGAGACTGTCACGTTGCCCTCGCCGGAGAAGTTCTTGCGCCCCGTCTCGCATCGTATGTCCCATGCCTCGTCGTCATTAAGGTCTTTGGTGAGTATCAGCACACGCCGCGCCGCCGACTTCCATATCCTCTCCTCGTCGCCCGGCTCGCGGCTCCAATACCCGTCGCGGTAAGCAAACCGCCCGCGATACAGCAGCCCGTCGGCCGCAATCTCATCTCCGTCGCCATTGGCGACCGAACGCCGCCGCCATTCGGCGAACAGCGCATCCTCAAAGTCGTGGTAGTTCATAAGTTGCAGTTTTTGTCATGTGGCTGTTTTGTGTCAGCCGATGTTTGGTTGTTTGTTAGGCCCGGTCTCTCTTGCCTCGTCATTCTCTTTGGCCTTTCTCTCTTGCCGTTTTCTCCCAGCGATCCCATATCGATTTGTGGAATCTCTTTTTCAAGAATCCAAACAAGAATCCGAGGTTGGATTTTGGCAGTGTCCTGATGCTGCCACATCGGGGGCAGGGTATGGGAGCGGTGTAGACTGTGCATGCAAGCTCGTAGTCTGGCCCGGTAAAGTCGTTGCCGCAGGCCGTGCAGTGAAACTTGGTAAATCCCCCTAAACATAGTTGTGGTCTTTTAGATTGGTAATGCTGTGATGTCGTTTTCGAGCGCAAATTTAAGCGTATGCTGCGCCAAATCGGGGCAGAGGTAGCTTTTTTGTGCCTTTTTTGCGAAACTGGTGCGCCATGCCACTGTTGCCATGGTAGGATAGGATGGAGTTGCTTCACCTCCCGTTTTCTTGCCTTTCCCGTCGCATGGAGCCGCCTGCGGGGCGTGCGTGGCCACTGTTGGCAGTTTTAGGCTGTGTGCCGGATTGTTGGCATTGGCTTGTTTGTGCCGCAAGGATAATGCAAGCGAGCGGAAAGGAAAGCTTGCTTTCTGTTTCCCGAGCGCAGCTTATCTTATGCAAAGATACGGAATTGCCCGATGCCTGTCAAGTCCATAACGGTTCATACGCCGGGGCTGACGCTCGCGTTATGGTACTTTAACGTTGTCGGCACGGTTTTGGCGGCTTGCCGCAAGCGTGTGCCGCCTTCCGCGGTGTTCTTTTGTAAAGTTTTGCCGGGCGTTTAGAAAAACCGCGATAAATTTGCACCGTAGGCAAATTATGCTTACCTTTGCACCGCGAATGCGCTTGTGGCGGAATTGGTAGACGCGCCAGACTTAGGATCTGGTGTCTCGCGACGTGTAGGTTCGAGTCCTATCAGGCGCACCCCGTTTAAGTGCCGGGCAGCTTGTTGCAAGCTGCCCGGCGCTGTCGTTTCCCGGCATGGGCGCGTGGGGAGCGGCGGTGCGCAGTAGAAATTTAGGCGGGGCGTGGTGCCTGCGCCTTCAGTGATTCCCCTGTTTGAGGTGCCCCTGCGGCTTGGCGGCCGGCTTGCTGACGGCGGCGGGAGAGGCCGGGCCGGGAGTTTCGCCCCATGGTTTGGATAGGCCAGGGAGTGTTAAACAACGCAAAAACTGCGCGGTTTGGCCGTGGCGGCGTAATTGCCTGGCTTTCAGCCGTTTGCGGAACGTGCCGTCTTGCGTTCCAAAACGGCGCGTTTTGGCTTGCAAAATGGCACGTTTCAGGATGCGAAACGACCCGTTTTAGAGTGCGAAACGGCGCGGAATGTAAGCGGGCGGGCGCGTTTAAACGTTTTTTAAGGATTGGGGCGCTTCCGGGCGCGGCCATGGCCGCCGTCGGCGGCGCGTGTGCCGTCGGCTTGGCGCGGCGCGTTTTGGCGCGTGGCGATTAAACCTTTTGGGGGCGCGTGCGTCAAAACCACAGTAGAAAATTTATGAAAGCATAGATAATTATGATGAAACGACTCTTAACGTTTGTTGCCGTTGCGGCGGCGACGGTTTCCGCATTCGCCCAGCGGGGCGTCACGGGAACGGTGATTGAGGGCGACACGCAGGAACCGCTCGCCATGACGACGGTGAAGCTGCTGCGCACGGACAGTACCTTAGTGAAGGGCGGCATGACCGCCACCAACGGTTCCTTCTCCATCGAGGCGCCTGCCGACGGCAAGTACATCGTGCAGGTGACGTGCATAGGCTTCAAGAGCGTGTTCCGCAACGTGACGCTCTCCGGCGACAGGAAGGTGCGGCTCGGCACCATCTCGATGGAGCCTGACGCCATAATGCTGAAGGAGGCCACCGTGACGGGCCGCGCCCTTAAGGTGACCACTAAGGAGGACACCTTCGTCTACAACGCCAGCGCGTACCGCACGCCGGAAGGCTCGGTGGTGGAGGAGCTGATAAAGCGCCTGCCCGGCGCCAAGGTTGACGACGAGGGCAACATCACCATCAACGGCAAGGAGGTGAAGAAGATACTCGTGGACGGCAAGGAGTTCATGGTGGGCGACACGAAGACCGCCCTGAAGAACCTGCCGACGTCTATTATAGAAAAGGTGAAGTCTTACGACGAGAAGAGCGACCTGGCCCGCGTCTCGGGCATAGACGACGGCGAGGAGCAGACCGTGCTCGACTTCGGCATAAAGAAAGGCATGAACAAGGGCCTGATTTCCAACACCGACCTGGCCTACGGCACCGAGGACCGCTACGCCGCCAGGATAATGGCTATGCGCTTCACCGACAAGCTCAGGGTGGCGGGCTTCGGCAACGCCGAGAACATCAACGGGCGCGGATTCGGCGGCCGTGGCGGCCGCTTCGGCGGCGGCAGGCGCGGCCTGCAGGCGTCGAAGATGGTCGGCGTGAACTTCAACTACGAGGAGAAGGACAAGCTTAGGCTCGACGGGAGCGTGCGCTGGAACCACGGCGACGGCGACACCGGCACGAAGAACTCCACCGAGAGCTTCGTGAGCACCGAGGGGTCGTTCTCCAACAGCCAGAACCAGAGCTACTCGCGCAGCGACTCGTGGAACGCGCAGATGCGCTTCGAGTGGCACCCCGACACGATGACCACCATAATGTTCCGCCCGACGATGAGCCTGTCGAAGAGCGACGGCACGTCGGAGAATATGTCGGCCACGTTCGACGAGGACCCCTACCTCTACGTGGGCGACCCGCTGCACGACGTGTTCGAGGACTCGGCGCTCTTCGTCAACACGCGCCGGCAGCGCAGCATAACCTACAGCGAGTCGAAGAGCTTCGGCGGAATGCTCATGCTCAACCGCCGGCTCAACAGCTCCGGGCGCAACGTCACACTGCGCCTGCGCGGCAACTACGGCGACAGCGAGAGCAAAAGCCTGAGCACAAACAACGTACACCTGTACAAGACTAAGAACCAGCTGGGCACCGACTCCACCTACCAGACCAACCGCTACAACCTCACGCCGCAGAAGAACTGGGACTACAGCGTGAAGGCCACATACAGCGAGCCGGTGTTCAAGGGCGGCTTCCTGCAGTTCAGCTATGAGTTCCAGTACAAGTACACCAAGAGCGAGCGCTCCACCTACGACTTCAGCAACCTCGGCGAGGACTTCTTCGGCGGCCTGCCCACCGAGTACCGCGGCTGGGACGCCTACCTCGCGCGCCTGGAGAACCCGATGGCGAGCTACCTCGACCACGACCTGAGCCGCTTCTCGGAGTACAAGAACTACATACACGACATCGAGGTGATGATGCGCATCATCCGCCCGGCCTACAACCTCAACTTCGGCGTGACGGTGCTGCCGCAGAAGACCAACTTCCGCCAGGACTACCAGGGAGTGTCGGTGGACACCACGCGCACCGTGACCAACGTCACGCCTACGGTGGACTTCCGCTGGAAAATATCGAAGGTGAGCCAGCTGCGCGTGCGCTACCGCGGCTCCACCAGCCAGCCGAGCATGACCAACCTGCTCGACATCACCGACGACAGCGACCCGCTGAACATCTCTATGGGTAACCCGGGCCTGAAGCCCTCGTTCACCAACACGCTCTTCATGTTCTACAACAACTACATACAGAACCACTACAAGACCATAATGGCCAACTTCCGCTTCCAGAACACCAACAACTCGATAAGCAACATGGTGCGCTACAACCCGGAGACCGGCGGTCGGATCACCCGCCCGGAGAACATCAACGGCAACTGGTCTACGCGCGGGCAGTTCATGTTCAACTCGGCAATCGACTCCGCCGGCCTCTTCAACGTGAGCACCAACACCCGCCTGGAGTACACCAACAGCGTGGGCTACGTGGCGCTCGACCGCAACATGGACTCGCAGAAGAACACCACCCGCACCACCTCGGTAGAGGAGGAGCTTACCGCAGGCTACCGCAACGAGTGGTTTGAGTTCGAGCTTAACGGCTCGGTGGAGTACGAGCACTCGCGCAACAAGCTGCAGCCCAACAGCAACCTCGACACCTGGGAGTTTGCCTACGGCTTCAACTCCAACGTGAGGCTGCCGTGGGGAACGGAGATTGCCTTCGACCTCAACATGAACAGCCGCCGCGGCTACAGCGACAAGTCGCTCAACACCAACGAGCTGATATGGAACGCGCAGGTGAGCCAGAGCTTCCTCAAGGGCAATAACCTCATCGTCACCCTGCAGCTCTACGACCTGCTGCGCCAGCAGAGCAACTTCAGCCGCACCATTAACGCCATGGAGCGCAGCGACACGGAGTACAACGCCGTGACGAGCTTCGGCATGCTGCACGTCATCTACCGCCTCAACCTCTTTGGCGGCAAGGATGCCCGGCAGGCCATGGACCGCGGCCCGCGCCCGGGCATGGGCCCCGGCGGGCGCGGCCCGCGCGGAGGCTTCGGCGGCCCGCGCCGCTTCTGACGCAGGCCGCCTGCCGCAAGGCAGCAAAAAAGGCGCAGCCCCTCCGGAGGGGCTGCGCCTTTTTTGCTGCCTAAAGTTTCCTAAGCCTTCCGCTGCCTTGGGGCATATTGGAGGCTTTGGCCCCTTATGGCTCTTGCGGGGCTTGCGCCGGTGCTGCGGAGTCGACCGCCTGCAGCAGCTTTATGGCGTCTACGTATTTGGCCATGCCTTCGGCCACCAGCTTGGCGTCGCGCATGGCCAGCACCACCGTGGACGGGCGGTTCACCACGTCGCCGCCGGCGAACACGCCCTTGCGCGTGGTCATGCCGTATGGATTGTCGCGGGTGAGCACGTAGCCGCGCTCGTCCACCTCGATGCCCTTGGTGGTGGACACGATGCGGCTGGCTGGCACCGAGCCTATGGCCATGAGCACCTTGTCGGCCTTCTCTATGCGCCGCTCGCCGCCGTGCTCGATCACGACGCCGCTGAGCACGCCGTTGTAGTCGAGAATCTCCACGATGCTCGACTCCCAGTTGAACTTCACGCCCTCTTCCACGGCCTCCTCGTATTCGGAGCGCAGGGCGCTCATGTCGTCGATGGTGCGGTGGTAGATTACCTCCACGTCCTTGGCTCCCATGCGTATGGCCGTGCGGGCGGCGTCCATGGCGGTGTTGCCGCAGCCTATCACGAACACGCGGTCGCCGTCGTGTACGGGAACGTCCTCGCGTGCGATGCTGCCCTCGTTGTACAGGCTCACCTTGCGCAGGAAGTAGACGGCCTGGCGCACTCCGCGCAGGTTGCGCCCCGGTATGTCGGGCTTCTTGGGCTTCACGGTGCCAGTGCCCATGAAGATGGCGTCGAAGCCGCGCTCGAAGAGCTGGTCGATGTTCACGTCGGTGCCCACGGTGGTGTTGCAGTGGAACACCACTCCAAGCTCCTCTATCTTCTTTATTTCGCGGCGCACCACGTCCTTGGGCAGGCGGTATTCCGGTATTCCGAACATGAGCACGCCGCCCGGCTCCGGCTCCATCTCTATCACCTCTACGTTGAAGCCCATGCGGGCCAGGTCGCCCGCTATGGTAAGCCCCGCCGGCCCGGACCCTATGACGGCCACGCGGCCGCGGGTCTTCGGCTGGAGCTTTTCGCGTATGAGGCTCATGTCGCCGTCGAAGTCGGCAATGAAGCGTTCGAGCATTCCCACGCGGATGCCCGCGCCCTTCTTGTTGAGCACGCAGTGGCCTTCGCACTGCTTCTCGTGGGGGCATACGCGGCCGCACACTGCGGGCAGGTTGCTCTTGTCGTTGATTATCTTCATGGCGTTGCCGAAGTTCCCCTTCGATATTTCGTGAATCCAGTCGGGGATGTCTTGGCTTATGGGGCATCCCTTGGCGCACTGCGGCACCTTGCAGTTGAGGCAGCGCTTGGCCTCGTTGATGGCCTCAAGGATGGTGAAGCCCTCGTTGACCTCGTGGAAGAGGTCTTTCTGCTCCAGGTCTTTTTCCATATTAATATATAATGTGTCTTGTTGCGTGGTTGGGTGGTTGCGGCGGCAGCCGGCCTGCCCTTGTGTCGCTAAAAGGCTTCGCGGTACTTGCTCTCGTCCTTGTCTTCGAGCATGCTCAGGTACGACTGGTAGCGGCTCTGGGCTATGTAGCGCTCCTCCACGGCGCGTATCACGGCGCAGCCCGGCTCGTGGGTGTGGGTGCAGTTGCTGAAGCGGCAGTCCTTTGCGAAGCTGAATATGTCTTTGAAGTAGCCCGACAGCTCGCCAGGCTCGATGTCGAACGTGCCGAAGCCCTTTATGCCCGGTGTGTCGATGAGGTATCCCCCGGAGGGCAGGCGCAGCATCTCGCTGAACGTCGTGGTGTGCGTGCCTTGGTCGTGGGCGTCGCTTATCTCGGCTGTGCGCAGGTTTGCGCCCGGCAGTATGCGGTTTATCAGCGTCGACTTGCCCACGCCGCTGTTGCCGCTGAGCACCGACACCTTGCCCGCGAGCACGCCCTCAAGCTCGGCCACGCCGAGACCCGTCTCGGCGGAGATGGCGCGGCACTCGTAGCCCACGTTCTCGTAGAGCGCCACCATCATGTCCTGGTAGCGGCGCTCGTCGTCGTCGAGCAGGTCGGTCTTGTTGAATGCCAGCACCACCGGCACGCGGTAGGCTTCCGCCGAGGCGAGGAAGCGGTCGATGAAGGTCGTTGACGTCTGCGGGTGGCTCACCGTGACGACGAGCAGCGCCATGTCTACGTTGGCCGCGATTATGTGGCTTTGCTTCGAGAGGTTGGGCGACTTGCGTATGATGTAGTTGCGGCGGTCTTCTATTTCGGTGATGAAGGCGGTGCCTTCGGCGTTTTCGGCAATCTCTACGCGGTCGCCCACGGCCACGGGGTTGGTGCTGCGTATGCCGCGCAGGCGGAAGTTCCCCTTCACCTTGCAGTTGACGAGCCGCCCGTCGTCGGTCTCCACCGTGTACCAGCTGCCAGTGTTCTTTACTACTAAACCACGCATAATTTAAAGGCAAAAAAGTAAAAAGGCAAAAAAGTAAAGGGCTGCGCGGTGTCCGTGGCTCAACATAAGAGCCATGCACACCGGCTCGGGCAACGCCCGCGGCGCGGGTCGTCGCGTGGCGAGATTGGCGCGGACGCGGTGGCGCAGGCCATGCAGAGGCACGAGCTACCGGCGCAAGCAAAAGCGCAAAGCGTGGCGAGCCAGCTTTGGGGCAGGCTCAAGTTCAGCCTTGCCTTTTTACTTTTTTACCTTTCTACCTTTCATTTAAACGGTCATTATCTCCTTTTCCTTGGCGGCGAGCAGCTCGTCCACTTTCTTGATCATCCTGTCGTGGATTTTCTGCAGCTCGGCCTCGGCGTCCTTTTCGTTGTCTTCCGACAGGCCGTCCTTGATGGCTTTCTTCAGCTTGTCTTTCACTTCGGCGCGCACGTTGCGTATCTGCACCTTCGTGCCTTCGCCCATCTTGTTGCACTGCTTGGCCAGGTCGCGGCGTCGTTCCTCGGTGGGCTGGGGGATGGCAAGGCGTATCACCTCGCCGTTGTTCTCCGGGGTGATGCCCACTTCAGAGTCCATTATGGCCTTCTCGATGGCGCGTATCTGCTTCTTGTCCCACGGGCGGATGGCAATCGTGCGTGCATCTGGCGTGGAAACGTTGGCCACTTGGTTGAGGGGCACCATCGAACCGTAGGAGTCCACCTTTATTGCGTCGAGGATGGCTACGTTGGCGCGGCCTGCGCGGACGCGGGCCAGCTGCTCTTCGAGATACATGGCTGCGGTCTCCATCTTCTCTTCGGCAGCGCTTAGTGTTGCTTTTACGTCTATCATATTATTTTGGTTGATTGTTATTTCCAATTTACAAATGTACACCTTTTGCTCCAACCACACAAGCAATTAATGTTTTTTTTGACTGGCGGCGGGCGTAAACGGCTTTCCGGCGGCCTTCTCCCGCGCCGCCGCCTGGCGTGGCGGGTGCCATAATGTGCTGCCGTTGCTTTGCCGTAAGCGAAATATTTCGTAACTTTGTCGTCGGATAAGCCGACTTAAATACATCGAATATGTCTCAGATTGCAAAACGACTGACAGACCTCATAGGCCGGACGCCCATGCTCGAGCTAAGCCGCTACTCGGCGGCTGCCGGCCTGCCGCGCCCGGTAGTGGCCAAGCTTGAGTACTTCAACCCCGGCGGTAGCGTCAAGGACCGCATCGCGCTGGCCATGGTCGAGGACGCGGAGCGGCGCGGAACGCTCGCCCCCGGCGCCACGATAATAGAGCCTACGAGCGGCAACACGGGCATAGGGCTTGCCCTTGTGGCGGCGTCTCGCGGCTACAGGATGGTGCTCGTGATGCCCGAAACAATGAGCGTGGAGCGGCAGAAGCTTGCCCGCGCATACGGCGCGGAGGTGGTGCTCACGCCCGGCGCCGAAGGCATGGCTGGCTCGATACGCCGCGCCGAGGAGCTGCGCCGCGCCACCCCGGGTGCGGTTACGCCCGGCCAGTTTGACAACCCGGCCAACCCGCAGTGCCACTACGACACCACGGCCATGGAGCTTTGGCGGCAGACGGATGGCGGGGTTGATGTGTTTGTGGCCGGGGTGGGCACCGGCGGCACCGTTTCGGGCATGGGCAGGCGGCTCAAGGAGCTTAAGCCCGGTGTCAGGGTGGTGGCCGTCGAGCCGGCCTCGTCGGCAGTGTTGGGCGGCGGCAAGGCCGGTCCGCACGGCATACAGGGCATTGGGGCTGGCTTCGTGCCTAAGACCTACGACGCCGGGGTGGTGGACGAGGTGGTGGCCGTGGCCGATGCCGATGCCAAGTCGGCCGCGCGGATGCTTGCCGCCACCGAGGGGCTGCTCGTCGGCATTTCGTCGGGGGCGGCCGCGTTTGCTGCGGCGCAGGTGGCCCGCAGGCCGGAGTTCGCAGGCTCGATGGTGGCCACGCTCTTGCCGGACACGGGCGAAAGGTACCTCTCCGTGCTGTGACGCTTTTGCCGGAAACGCCCTGCGGCAGCCCGCTGTAACCGAATTGTAACGCTTCTGACGCTGAATTGTAGAGAGCTTTGGCTAATTTTGCAAAAAGTTTTTAGAAACATGACGAACAAGAACTACCGCATCCTCGTTGTCGACGACGAGCAAGACTTGTGCGAAATCCTTAAGTTCAACCTCGAGACCGAGGGCTACGAGGTGGAGACGACAGGGTCTTCGGAAGAGGCCCTCACGCTCAACCTGCCCTCGTTCGACCTTTTGCTGCTCGACGTGATGATGGGCGAGATGTCGGGGTTCGCCCTTGCCCGCAGGCTCAAGGCCGACGACGCCACCAAAGGCATACCCATCATCTTCCTGACCGCCCGCGACACGGAAAACGACACGGTGACGGGGTTCAACCTCGGGGCCGACGACTACATCTCGAAGCCTTTCTCCATCCGCGAGGTAATGGTCAGGGTGCGCGCCGTGCTGCGCCGCACGGCCGACAGCCAGGCGCAGGGCGAGCCGTCGCTGCTTAAGTACCAGGAGCTGGAGCTTAACCTCGACAACAAGACGGTGAGCATCGACGGCGAGCAGGTGCCGTTCACCAAGACCGAGTTCGAGCTGCTGCGCACGCTCTTGCAGGAGAAGGGGCGCGTGTTTTCGAGGCAGGAGCTGATAAACCGCATCTGGCCGCAGGACGTGCTGGTGCTCGACCGCACGGTGGACGTGAACATCACCCGGCTGCGCAAGAAGATTGGCCGCTTCTCGAAGTGCATCACCACCAGGCTCGGCTTCGGCTACTTCTTCAATGCCTGAAGCCCGGTTCCCGCTAACAAAGACAAGACAACACCGACCGCAGCCAATGACCCATCGCACCGTAGGCAAGAGGCTTTTTTGGAGCGTGCTCGCGCT
>CALUMB010000021.1 GCA_944321645.1 uncultured Prevotella sp. | reverse complement strand
AGAGAACGGGCGGTAGAGGTGTACGGAAACCATTCCGACCTTCTGGCCGTTGGCGTTCAGGTAGTCGATGGCTTCGCGCGCAGCCTCGGTTGCGCTACCCATCAGGATGATCACCCTGTCGGCATCCTCTGCGCCATAGTAAGAGAACAGGTGGTACTCGCGGCCTGTTATCTCGCTAATCTTGCCAAGATACATCTCAACCACTTCGGGCACCTTGTCGTAGTACTCGTTGCAAGCCTCGCGATGTGTGAAGAACGTCTCGGGGTTCTCGGCAGTACCGCGCGTCACGGGACGCTCGGGGCTGAGGGCGCGGTCGCGGAAGCGCTTGATGTCGGCCTCGTCAACCAACGGGCGGATGTCGTCCTCTTCCATAAGCTCCACCTTGTGGTACTCATGCGAAGTGCGGAAGCCGTCGAAGAAGTTTACGAACGGCACGCAGGTCTTGAGCGAAGCCAAGTGGGCCACAGCCGTCAGGTCCATAACCTCCTGCACGGACCCCTCGCAAAGCATTGCGAAACCGGTCTGGCGGCAAGCCATAACGTCCTGGTGGTCGCCGAAGATGCACAGGGAGTGGGAAGCCAGGGTGCGCGCCGAAACGTCAAACACGCAAGGGATAAGCTCGCCAGCAATCTTGTACATATTAGGAATCATGAGCAGAAGGCCCTGCGAAGCCGTGAAGGTGGTGGTGAGCGCACCGGCCTGCAGCGAGCCATGCACAGCGCCGGCAGCTCCGGCCTCAGACTGCATTTCCTGCACGGTTACTTCCTGGCCCCAAAGGTTCTTGCGGCCACGGGCAGCCCACTCGTCGACGTGCTCTGCCATCGGCGATGAAGGGGTGATGGGATAAATGGCGGCAACCTCGGAGAACATATAGCTCACGTGGGCAGCAGCCTCGTTACCATCACAGGTGATGAATTTCTTTTCTTTAGCCATTTGTTTTTTTAACAGATTAAATATTAATGAATAAAACAAGAGTTCTGAATATTCCCGGCGGCGAAAAGCCGGCTAATACAAAAAGCCCAAAAGCCAGATCGGGATTTGCTTGCCTTTGCTTATCTCCGTGTTATACTTTACGTATATCATGTCGGGGGAAGGTTTTATCTTTCCAAATTCGTTCGCGTCGCAGACCTTGAACTTAAGGCGTTCGTCCACAGTGTAGCTTGTGTCCCTGTTGCCTTGGTTCACCTTATGGTCTTTCCACAGCGAGTTGACGAAAAATGTCTCCATCACGTCTTGCTCCTCCACCTTGCTCGGGTATATGGCAAACATCAAGTTGGAGTTGTGGAGCATTATTTTGGAAGGCTTCCGTGGGAAGTCCTGCCCCACGGGGTATATCATGTTGATGAGCCGCGCGTCCGAAAGATATTTTATGTAGTTCATTACGGTGGCCCGGCTTGTGCTTATCGAATGCGCGAGCTGGCTTATGTTAGGCGACTTCGAGCCATCGACTGCCAGCAAGTAGAAGAGCTTCTTTATCTTGGTGAGGTATCTCAGCTCTATCTGCTTTATCAAGAGGATGTCCACCTCGGTGACCATGTTCATGGTCTTGAGCAAATTCTCGGAGTAATTGCGGTGCTCCTGGAAAAAAGGATAAAAGCCGTGGTGGATGTATTCGTTGAAATATTTGCTCGGCGAAACTTTCGGCAGGATTTGCCTCAGGATTGACTCGTGGCTTTCCAATATCTCCCCCAACGAATAGGGTCTGAAGTTGTTCCCGGTCAGGAGGTTCAGGTACTCACGGAAAGAAAAGCCCCTAAGGTTGTAGCTCCGCACGATGCCATTGAGTTCGGGGTTCTCTTCCTTCAAGCGCATCACGCTCGACCCCGTGAAGACGATCTTAAGGTTGGGGCAATTGTCGTAGCAGTCGCGCAGCTCCTTGCTCCAATTTGGCTCTTTGAACACTTGGTCTACCAACAGCACACGCCCGCCTTTCCTGTAAAAATCCGAAGCGAAATCGGAAATGCCCCTGCCTTGGAAGTAGAAGTTGTTCATGTTCACATATAGGCACCTGCGGTCGTTAGCATCGAAATTTTCCTTGGCGTATTGCAAAAGAAACGTGGTCTTCCCTATCCCCCTCGTACCTTTTATGCCTATCATGCGGTCATTCCAATCGACCTCGTCCATAAGCACACGACGGACTGGAGCATTGGTGTGTTCCAATAAATAGGTATGAGTTTTAAAGAAGACTTCCATATCCACTCTATATGTGAATTAAATTTTATCCCTGCAAAGATAGTAATTAATTCTTGATTTGCAAACTATATGTTACAAAACATTGAAAAAAATAATCTGCCAAACTTGCAACATTCCAACCAAGGCGCAACAAACCGGCTTGCGGCTGTTGGTTTTGGTTGGAATGCCACATATTTTCAAAAAAAGGGTTTCGCCTTTCCCTTGCTATTTCAGAACGTCATGCGGAACATGAAACGCACACCGTGCTTGTGGGCCGTGGGCAGGCTGAGGTAGTTGAAGCGGCGCACGTACTCCACGTGGATTATCTTGAAGATGTTGTGTATGCCGAACGCCATCTCAACGTATGGCTTCTTGGGGTCCATGACGTAGCAGCCCTCGGGGAAAGCCATCAGCACGGGGTCGCCGGCGTTCTGGGCCAAGAGGGGGTTGTTCTTGTCGGTGAGGTCGCCCCAGAGCACCTTCACGGCCATGTACTCGCGCCACTTGAGCTTCTTGATGAGCGGCAAGCGGTTGAAGAGCTTGCCGTTGAGGTCCCACGATATGTCGGCGCTGACGAAGCGGTCGTTGAGGAACTCCATGTTGTTTATGAGCTGGAAGGTCTGGTCCTGGATGATGAACGAGAGGTTGGTGGCGGGCATCGACAGCAGGGGGAAGGGCACCTTGCTCCACTGCACGCCGCCGCGCACGTAGCAGTCTACCTTGCCCCAGCTGTTGAGCCAGAAGCGCTTGTAGATGCTGGCCTCGGTGTAGTTGTAGTCATAGTCGCCCCCGAGCACGTTCTTCAGGCCGAGGGTGTGGCTGATGGTGAACACCGGCGCGTCGAGGTTTATCTTGAGGCGGCGCTGCTTGGTGTTGATGTAAGTCTCGCCGGGGGCGAAGCGCAGCTCGGCGCGCAGCTCGGTGGTGCGCAGCTTGGTGTCAGCGCCGGTGGAGAGCGGGCGGAAGTGGAGGTAGCCGCAGGCCTCGTTCTCCTCGGTCTTCATGGAGACGGTGGTCTTGAAGCCCCAGTCCTCCTCGCGCTCGAATGTCAGCTCCTGGCGGTTGTAGAACATCATCTTGTCCACCTTTGTCCACTTCAAGGCGGTGAACACGTTGTCCTTGTCGGTGTGCATGAACTTGTCGGATGGCGAGGTGACGTCGTAGGTAGACGAGAAGGTGAGCGTGCGCTTGGGGAACTCGCGCGGCAGGTACTCTTTCTTGTTGAACGAGTAGGTCACTTCGCCCTTGTAGTAGTTCTTGTGGCTGTCCCATCCGCGGGCGTAGTAGCCGCTGAGGAAGAGGTGGGGGTTGAGCTTCGCCGTGGTCTGCGCGCTCAGTCGGGTGCGCACGCCGTCGATGAAGTTGCTCGAAATCATGGTGTTTATCGGGCCGATGTCCACCTTGCTGGGATTGCCCGTCTCCACAAAGTTTTCTATGAGTGCCTTCGCGCCGAAGATGATGTACTTGAATCCCTTTATCTGTTCGAGGTTATGCACGAACGCATCCATCTTGCTCTCGCTCTGGGTGAGGTGGACTTGCCGGTACTTGTTCCAGAAATCGTCGTCGCGCATCATCGCGTCGGCCTCCTTCACCTCGCGCGCCTTGCCCTTGAAGAGCTGCTTGGGCAGCTCGTCGAAAGCATAGTCGCTCAGCCGCGTGGTGCGTATCACGATGGCCTTGGCCAGGAAGTCGGTCAGCTTCAGCTCGGCCACCATGTCGTCTTGCGTGAGCACCCACGTGCTGTCGGGCAGCTGGGTGAACTCCTGGAGCACGCGCAGGTTCTCGACGAAGTTCACGTCGCTGCGCTTGGGTATTGTAAGCTCGCACCGCTTCACCTGGTACGACGAGTCGGCCATGATGTATATGTCGCCACGGAAGCCGAAGTCCTGCTGGTTGTTGGGCAGGAAGTGGAGGTGGATGCACTTCTCGCGATCCACGAAAACGGTGTCCTCGATGTAGAAACGGTAAAAGGCTATGGCGCTCTTCCCTATCGGCGAGGTGAACGGATATTGCAGCAGGCGCACCTGGTCGTCGTAAATATTGACGTCGGTGAACACGTCCTTGAGTGTCGTTGTGAGTATGTCGCCCGTCTGGAAGAGGTCGTTGACGCCGCTGGAGTTCTGCCCCTTGATTATGTTCTTCTCGCTGTGGGGGTCACGGCGGTATATCTTCTGCGTCACGGTCTCGTCGACCGACAGCGGCAGGATCAGCTTGCCGTTGTACTGGCACTTCTCCACCTGGTCCTTGAGCCACGGCATCTTCTTCAGCTTCGGCGTCTCCAGCTTCTCTGGGGTGATGTCGTTGATGGCCAGTGTTATCTTCTGGTACTTGTTGTACTGGTAGAAGTCGCGGTTGTCGAGGTCGGTGCGCTTCTTGGCGGCAATGACTTTCTTCATCAGTTCCACCGCCGGGTTGTTCTTGCGGCTGTACTTGCCGCGCTTGGCCCGCACGGTCACTTCCTTCAATGTGCGCGTGTCGGGCTTCAGGCGTATGTCGAGCCTCGCCTTTGTCTGCGGCCCTATGGCCACGGTCTGCGGCTCGTAGCCCACCGAACTGAACGTGAGCTGCCAGCCGTCGTGCCGCTCTATTGTGTAATGTCCGCTGAGATTTGAGGCCACGGCGACGTTATGGCCGCGGTATATAACGCTGGCGTAAGGTATGCTGTCGCCCGTCGCGTCGTCGATTATGTATCCTGAAATCTGCGCATTCAAGGGCAACGCCACAAGCATCAGCACCCAAAGCAAATATGTTATTCTGTTGTTTCCCAATCTTTTCAGCTTAAATGGCTATTACACATAAATAAGAAAAAGATGGAGCCGGAAAGCCTTTGTACGGCCAAAACGTCACTCTGCCCTGTTGGAACACTGCCGCAAGCCACACAAAGGCAACCCGCACTGCGCCACACAAGGCCGCCGAAAAAAGATTCCGGCTCCACCATCATGCAAACTCCGCCGGCATCATGCCTCAACGGAGCATAAACGTCAGTCAATTTCCTCGTCGGCCTCATAGCCACCCATCTCGCGGATGGCGTTCTTCAGCATCGTGTACTGCTGGTAGAGGTTGTTCACGGCCTCCTCGCCCTTGGTGTAATCGTGCATCGGGCTCTTGAGGAAGAAGCTCAGGAAGCGCTGTATGCCATAGCGTCCGGCGCGTGCGGCGAGGTCGCTGAGCAGCGTGAGGTCGAGCAGCAGCGGCGCGGCCAGGATGGAGTCGCGGCAGAGGAAGTTGATCTTTATCTGCATCGGGTAGCCCATCCAGCCGAAGATGTCGATGTTGTCCCAGCCTTCCTTGTTGTCGTTGCGCGGCGGATAGTAGTTGATGCGCACCTTGTGGTAGTAGTCCGTGTACAGGTCGGGCTGCACTTCGGGCTTCAGTATGGTTTCGAGCGTCGAGAGCTTGCTCACCTCCTTGGTGTGGAAGTTGGCCGGTTCGTCGAGCACGAGGCCGTCGCGGTTGCCGAGTATGTTTGTCGAGAACCACCCGCTAAGGCCCAGGCAGCGTGTGCCTATGATGGGGGCGAAGCCACTCTTGACGAGCGTCTGGCCCGTCTTGAAGTCCTTTCCGGCGATTGGCATCTTCGTCTTCTCGGCCAGTTCCCACATGGCGGGTATGTCGACGGTGGTGTTAGGAGCGCCCATGATAAACGGTGCGCCCTCGGTCAGCGCGGCGTATGCGTAGCACATCGACGGGGCCACGTGCTCGCGGTCGTCGGCTTTCATGGCTGCCTCAAGGGCGGCAAGCGTTCCGTGTACCTTCTCGTCCACCGGAACGTAAATCTCTGTGGACGCCGCCCAGATGACAACGATGCGCGAGCAACCATTCTTCTGCTTGAAGTCGCGTATGTCCTGGCGTATCTGCTCCATCATGTCCCAGCGGTCCTTGCAGTCCTTCACGTTGTCTCCGTCAAGCCGCTTGGCGTAGTTGCGGTCGAAGGCTGCCTTCATCGGCACGATTTTCTCAAGCTCGTCCTTCACGGGGTCGATGTCCTTCTCCTTCAACACCTCGGCATACATGGCTGCCTGGTAGGCGTTCTGGGGATAGACGTCCCATGTGCCGAACACGATGTCGTCGGGTTTGGCCAAGGGAACTATGTCGCTGTAATGCAAGTACTGCTTGTCCTCGCCGCGGCCCACACGTATTTTGTCATACTGTGTCATCGAGCCAATGGGCTTTGCCAAGCCCCGCCGTGTCATGAACACGCCGGTCATAAAAGTGGTGGCAACGGCTCCGTTGCCGACAATCATAATACCCAACTTGCCGTCAGCCGGCTTTACGTTAGTTTGTCTCATTACAATTTTATATTAAATGTATGTGTTGTTTTTACTATCTATCTGTTCTTCCTGGAACGGGAAGGCACTCCCGGCGTTTTCACAGCAAATCGGCAAGGGCTGTTATCGTTGCGTCTGCCACCCCTGCGTCAGCCGGGTCGTTGCCAGTCCAGCCTTCGCCCCTCATCCATACGGTGCGGCAACCGGCCTCGTGTGCCGGTTCGATGTCTTTCGCATAGCTGTCACCGACAACCGCCACCTCATGCGGGGCCATGCCCAATGATTCCACCCCAAGCAAAAAGATGCGAGGGTCTGGCTTGCGCACGCCGACAACCGCCGACTCGACTACACCTGAAAACAGCCCGTCGAGGCCAAATTCCGCAAGCACAGTGTTTATGTTGCCATAAAAATTGCTAACCAGCACCATTGGCCTTTGCCTGCCAACGGACTCCAGCACTTGGCGGCTATGGGCTGTCTCGACCCTGACGGCAGCATAAAGATCGGCAAGCACGGCATCGTGCCAACGCGGCAAGTCGAATCCGCCGACCTTAGAGGCCACATACTCCATTTCTATGCTGAGCTTGGCCGAAAGCGTTTTCCTGAACGTATAGTCGGACTGTATTATTGGATTGCGCCCCAACTCACGCTCGGCATATACGTAAGCATCGCGGAACAACGGCTCGCTTACCGGCACGCCTTGCCGCCGGTAGGCACGCCAAATGTAGCGGCCCCAATGGCAACCGCCGGTGTCGAGCGTGCCGCCATAGTCGAAGATGCACCCGCGTGTCTGCTCCAAGATGTCTAACATATTTCTCTTTTCTCCATTTGTAGGCAGGCCATGCGTCCAGCCACTGTCGCCGCGATTGCCTCTGCGGCTTCCTCGCGGCACCTGGCAAAGCTTGGCCAATCGTTAAAATCAATTATGCAGATACTCCCGTCGTGGCCCACTATGCAGTCGCCTCCGTAGACGTCCACCCCTGCCACGCCTGCCGCCCTCTCCGCAATGGCCTGCAATGAGGCCACACTGAAAGGATAATGGCACGGGCGACCGTTGCGTTGCTCATCGCCAAACTTCGTGATTCCGTCGTCGCCGGGATAGAAATGGCGAAAAAACGCAGTGCCTCTCACCCCGTAAAACTTGATGAGATCGCCCGGCACGTGTGCGCACTGCAAGACCTCGGCAATGCCATTGGCCTGCATCTCGGCCTTCACCATGGCTGCTTCGCAACCATTTGCGGCAAACCTCACGTCCATCGGGCCTTCGGCCACTCCATGCGCCCGCTTTAGCCAATAGCCATACGGCCCGCTTTCGGCCGGAACAGGAATCCCTTGGGAACGGAACAGTGCAACAAGCGACATCCTGTCGCAGCACAAGGCCACGCCACCAGCCCCGTTCACCACCACGGCACCATCGCGCTGGCGTGCGTCGAGCAAAGCCAGCGTAGACTCCAAACGCCCCATCGAAATATAGGCATCGGCACAAGCATCGGGCGTAAGCTCGCTTTCGCTTACCAACGCCACGCTATGCCCCTGCTGCCTCAGCCTGACACACACGCTGCGCAATATCGCAGCGTCGTTGTCTACAGAGTTGGGCGAAAAACGTTCCGCCCTGCCAATGGCAAGTATCATTATCCGGACTACATTATATTCCGGGCGGCAAAGTTACACAAATATATCCCAATGCTTGAAAACTCTACGGGCATTTTAATTTTTCTTAGCAATATGGAATGCCAATAATGTTCCAAAACTCCTGAAAAATAGCCGTTATGTAAGCAATGGGCATTGCCTCCCAAAAGCCACCAACGCCGAGCCAGACGCGCCCGCCGAAACAAAAGCCCGGCCATTGGCCGCCGGGCAAGGGCAAGGCAAGCCCCGCCTTGCAATTTGTCATTAGCAGCCATGTTTACCATTATGCTTTGTCGGTTGGAAGGCAAGTTTTTGGTGGTTTGTGTCATTTTTGTGGCCAAGAATCCCCCTTTATTCAAATTAATAGTATTACCTTTGCATCCTGTATTACCAAAGAATCGTGCAAAATGCCAGAAATCTCTGTTAGAGGGTTAGAAATGCCGGAGTCGCCGATAAGGAAGTTGGCCCCGTTGGCTGCCGAAGCCAAGAAGCGCGGCATAAAGGTGTACCACCTGAACATTGGCCAGCCAGACTTGCCCACGCCGCAAGTGGGCCTCGACGCACTGAAGCACATCGACCGCACAATACTTGAATACTCGCCGTCGCAGGGCTATTTGGGCTACCGCGAGAAATTGGTGGGCTACTACAAGAAGTACAACATTAACGTAGACGCCGACGACATAATAATAACCTCCGGCGGAAGCGAGGCCGTCTTGTTCGCCTTCCTGTCGTGCCTCAACCCCGGCGACGAGATAATCGTGCCCGAGCCGGCATACGCCAACTACATGGCCTTCGCCATTTCGGCCGGGGCAAAGATACGGACAATAGCCACCACGATAGAGGAAGGCTTCTCGCTGCCCAAGGTCGAGAAGTTCGAGGAGCTTATCAACGACCGCACAAGGGCAATAATGATTTGCAACCCCAACAACCCCACGGGCTACCTATACACCAGGCGCGAGATGAACCAGATTCGCGACTTGGTGAAGAAATACGACCTCTACCTGTTTTCCGACGAAGTGTACAGGGAGTACATCTACACGGGGTCGCCCTACATAAGCGCCTGCCACTTGGAAGGCATAGAGCAAAACGTAATATTGATAGACTCCGTGTCGAAGCGGTATTCGGAGTGCGGCATACGCATCGGCGCCCTTATCACCAAGAACGCCGAGGTGAGGAAGGCCGTAATGAAGTTCTGCCAAGCCCGCCTGTCGCCGCCACTGATAGGGCAAATCGTGGCCGAAGCGTCGCTCGACGCGCCGGAGGAATACTACCGTGCAGTCTACGACGAGTACGTGGAGCGGCGCAAATGCCTCATCGACGGGCTTAACAGAATCCCCGGGGTCTACTCGCCAATACCCATGGGGGCGTTCTACACCGTGGCCAAGCTGCCGGTGGACGACAGCGAGAAGTTCTGCCGCTGGTGCCTCGAAGAGTTCGACTACGAAGGGGAGACCGTCATGATGGCCCCGGCGAGCGGCTTCTACACCACGCCTAACGCCGGCATAAACCAGGTGCGCATAGCATACGTGCTGAAGAAGGAAGACCTCAGGCGCGCACTCGCCGTGCTGAAGAAAGCCCTCGAGGCATATCCGGGAAGAAAAGACGACGAACTTTAAGCACAAACCATATCACAGCCGAAAATGAACCTGCCCCTGTTTTTAGCCCGAAAGATATACAAGAGCGAGGGCGACAAGTGCAAAGTGAGCCGCCCTGCAATACAGATTGCCACCGTAGGGGTGGCCGTCGGGCTTGCCGTGATGATAATAACCGTGTCTGTCGTCATGGGATTCAAGCACGCCATCCGCGACAAGGTGATTGGCTTCGGAAGCCACATCCAGGTGGAGAACTTCCTCTCCATGCAAAGCACAGACCCCTACCCCATCTGCATCGACGACAGCATGATGGCGGTGCTGGGCAACATCGGCGGCATCAAGCACGTCGAGCGCTACGCTTTCGCGCAAGGCATACTCAAGACCGATGCCGACTTCCTCGGCATGACGTTCAAGGGCGTGGGGCCGGAATACGACCTATCGTTCATCAAGGCGAACCTGTTATCCGGCAATGTGCCGAAGTTCAGCGACACAAGCAGCAAGTACCAACTGCTCATATCAAAGATGACGGCCGACAAGCTGCACCTCAAGGCGGGCGACAAGGTGTATGCTTACTTCATATCCGACAGCGACGTCAGGGCAAGGCGCTTCACCGTGAGCGGCATCTACCAGACCAACCTCACCCACTTCGACCAGAGCATCTGCTTCACCGACCTCTACGCAGCCACAAGGCTCAACAAGTGGCAGCCGGGGCAGTGCTCCGGGGCCGAGCTGCTGGTTGACGACTTCGACAAGCTCGACCTGGCCTACGACAACATAATAAAGAACGTGAACAGGACTTCCGACAAATACGGCGACGTGTTCACCTCAAAGACCATCAACGAGGCATACCCGCAAATATTCTCCTGGCTGGAGCTTCTGGACATAAATGTGTGGATAATCCTTGTGCTCATGGTCTGCGTGGCAGGCTTCACCATGATTTCGGGGCTTCTCATCATCATACTCGAGCGCACCCAAATGATTGGCACGCTGAAAGCCCTCGGGGCGCCAAACAAGACCGTGAGGCACACATTCCTGTGGTTTGCCACGTTCATCATTGGCCGCGGGCTTATAGCCGGCAACATCTTGGGCATTGGCTTCACGCTGCTGCAACAGCACACCGGACTCGTCAGGCTCGACCCGCAGAACTACTACGTGAGCACCGCGCCCATGGAGCTTGACTTGCCCATAGTGCTGGCCATCAACGCCGCCACAATGCTCGCCTGCATCTTTGTGCTTATAGGCCCGAGCCACCTCATATCCCACATCCACCCGGCCAAGTCGATGAGGTATGAGTAAGCATCACGGGCAAGCTTTCCGGCGGAAAGCTTGCCCGTGATGCCACGCGGCTCCCTGCCATCTGACAAAAAAAGCGAAACCGTCGCTAAAATAAATGCACAGTTTGTTTGTCCGTGTGCAAAAAATAAGCTACCTTTGCACACAATTAATCAAACTGTGCAATGGGAACGTTCGACAGCTTTAATTCTCGAATAGAAAAAAGCATAATAGACAATTGGTACAAGGATGCCCTGACAGACTACAAAGGCATCACACTGCAATACCACGATGTGGCGAGGAAAATAGAGAAGCTACACATCTTGTTTGAAAACAGCGGTGTCGTGAAAGGCGACAAGATAGCCATCTGCGGGAGGAACAGCGCCAACTGGGCCGTGGCCTTCTTCGCCACGCTCACCTACGGGGCCGTGGCCGTTCCCATCCTCCACGAGTTCAACGCCGACCAAATACACAACATAGTGAACCACAGCGAGGCAAAGCTGCTGTTCGTAGGCGACGTGATAGCCAAGACCATCGACACCAAAGAGATGCCAGCCCTCGAGGGCATAGTGAACATACCCGACTACTCGCTGATGGAGTCGAGGTCGGAACAGCTCACCTTCGCCCGCGAGCACCTGAACGAGCTGTTCGGCAAGAAATACCCCAACGCCTTCAGGCAGCAGCACGTGAGCTACTACCGCGACAGCGCCGAGGAGCTTGCACTGATAAACTACACGAGCGGCACCACCGGGTTCTCCAAGGGAGTGATGCTGCCATACAGGGCGATATGGAGCAACCTCGACTTCTTCATGGACGCCATAGGCAAGCACATCCCGCAAGGCTCCAACACGCTCAGCATCCTGCCCATGGCCCACATGTACGGCATGGCCGTAGAGTTCATCTTCCCCTTCTGCCACGGGTGCCACCTGTTCTTCCTCACGCGCCTGCCGTCGCCGGCCATCATAGCCCAGGCCTTCGCCGACGTGAAGCCGGCCATCGTCATCTCCGTGCCGCTCATCATCGACAAGATAATCAGGAAGAAAGTGTTCCCGCTCGTGCAGAACAGCAAGATGAAGCTGCTCATGAGCATGCCCATGATAAACAAGAAAATCAAGCAAAAGATATGCGAGCGCGTACACGAAGTGTTTGGAGGCAATGCCTACGAGGCCGTAGTGGGCGGGGCGGCACTGAACCAGGAAATAGAGTCGTTCCTTAAAGGCATCGACTTCCCCATCACCGTGATATACGGCGCGACGGAGTGCGCACCCGTTATCACCTTCAGCGACCACAAGGACTTCGTCCCTGGAAGCTGCGGAACGGCAGTGTCGCACATGGAGGTGAAAATACAAAGCCCCGACCCGGAGAACGTGCCGGGGGAAGTGCTCGCGCGCGGCACCAACGTGATGCTCGGCTACTACAAGAACGAGGAAGCCACAAAGGAAGCCATCGACTCAGAGGGGTGGTACCACACCGGCGACCTTGGCACCATGAGCCGCGACGGCCACCTGTTCATACGCGGGCGCATCAAGAACATGCTGCTCGGCGCAAACGGGCAGAACATCTACCCCGAAGAAATAGAAGACAAGCTGAACTCGATGACGCTGGTGAACGAGAGCCTCGTGCTGCAAAGGAACGAGAAGCTCATAGCCCTCGTGTACCCCGACTTTGAGGAGGCACACGCCATGGGCCTCAACAACGCCGACCTCGAGGAAATAATGGAGCAGAACCGCATTGAGCTTAACACCGCGATGCCATCATACTGCAAGCTGTCAGCCATAAAGCTGCACGACGAGGAGTTTGCCAAGACATCGAAAAAGAGCATCAAGCGCTATCTATACAAAGACATAGAGCTGTGAGCCTGCACCCAAGGCGCATACAGCCCTCGAAGCCTTTCGGCGAAAGTGGCGCAGGCGTTGCGTAGTTGAAAATATGCAAGTGGAAACCGGCCTAAGCCACCCAGATTTTAACACAGGGCCGAAACAAACCGCAAAACGTGCCGTTACGCCCTCTAAAACGGCACGAACCGCAGCTTGAAACGTGCCGTTTTGAAGCCCAAAACGGCACGTTTCGCAATGCGCTGGCCATCAAGCCATTACGCGGGGCGGGCGACACGACACCATGTTAAGTTAAAAACGTTAACGGGAGTTGCCACCGCCCACGCGCCCCCAACGGCCCTTCCGGCTGCGGTCGCAATGGCTGCCAAGCCGGGCAGCGGCACCGCTGCGGCAGTGAGCACAAACCTACATCAACAAAAACAAAACTTGGTCTCACCATGAAAGCAATCTTACCACTGGCCGTGTCGCTGGCCATCATGTCGTGCGGCGGAAAACGCCATGCCATGCACGATGCCATAGAGAAATGCGTCGGCGGCTTTTCGGAAGCATACTTCAACTACGACCTTGCGCAGGCCATGGCCTACTGCACGGCCGACAGCAGGCCGTGGATAGAGTTTGCCGCGTCAAACATAAGGCAATCGGACATCGACGCGCTCAACGGGAAAAGCCGCCCGGCAGAGGTGGAAGTGGAGAGCGTGGACTACAACGAAGGCGACACCACCGGCACTGCCGTGGTGGAAATTCGCAACTACCTGCTCAACGACAGCATAGACGGGCAGGCGCACATAGTGGAAAAGGCGCACGCGAGGCTGCGCTTCGTGGTGAGGGGCAAGGAGTGCCTCGTCAGAATGGAAGGCCTACCGCAAAGTGGAATGTAAAGTCGCGCCCTAAGTCGGGGCGGATTATGGGGTAATGGTCGCGCCCCTCGAAGGCCGGGTTTATGGCCTTCATGCCGAAATCGAAGCGCAAGATGAAATAGTCGAAGTTCAGCCGCAGGCCGAAGCCGTAAGCCACGGCTATCTGCTTCCAGAAGCTGCCGAAGCTGAACTGGCCGCCGGGCTGGTCGTCGTAGTCGCGCAGCGTCCAGATGTTGCCTGCATCTACGAAGAGTGCGCCGTTCAGTTTCCAGAACAAGTGCGCCCTGTACTCCATGTTGATGTCCAGCTTCATGTCGCCGGTCTGGTTGATGAAGTCTATGTTGCCGTCGCGCCCGGTGTAGCTGCCGGGGCCAAGCTCCCTTACGCCCCACCCCCTGACGCTGTTTGCGCCGCCGGAAAAATACCGCTTCTCGAAAGGCAGTATGGTGCTGTTGCCGTATGGGTAGGCAATGCCGAGCCTGAAGTGCCACACGAGCGTGTTGTCGTAGGCAAACTGGATGTAGCGCGTAAAGTCGAAGTCGCCCTTCACATACTGGGCGTATGCTATGTTGAACAGCTTGTACTGGCCTTGGCCGTTCTTTGGGAAGCCGAACGCCTTTGCGCCAAGCCCCAGCACATTTCCAGCCGTCTCAACATTGGCCTTGATGGCGTAGCGCCCGTTGTTGTACGAATAGCCAAGCCCAAAACGCATGATGAACAAGTCTTCGTAGTTGTAGCGCAGTATGGCGTTGCGGCTGCTCTCGTCTTCAAGGTAGTCCTGCCTGAACTTGTCGGAAATCCACGGCATGAACACATAGTTGAGGTCTATGAGGTCTATCTGGTACCTGTCGTGGTGGTTGGCATCGTTCCACTTATACCGCCACGCCACAGACAACACGCGGCGATGGTATTCGGGGCGGTTCTGGAGGTCGTAGAGGAACGACACTTCAGACGTGGCCGTTGTGCGCCTGACGAAATTCCGCGACAGGAACGGCGCGATAAACCTTGGGAACGTCAGGCTCGTCTCGACGCTATATTCCTCGAAATTCTCGTTGTTGTAGCCCTCCAGCCCCCTGATAGCCTCGAAAGCCCCGCGCAGCTCTACGCTGAACACCTCCGACCCACGGAACAGGTTCCTGTTGCGGTAGGTGAGCGACGCAGCCGCCCCAAGGTTTCCGGCGGTGTTGGTACCCTCGGGCTGGAAGCTGATGGTGCTCGGCTTGTTGGCGCTCAACTGGATGTTGCAGTCGAGCAAGAGGCTGTCGGGAATCTCGTTGAAGCTGATGTTGGTGTACTTCACAGCCTGCAGGCGGCCAAAATGGCTGTAAGTCTTCTGCAAGTCGCGCGACGAATAGTAGGCCCCAGGCTCTATGAAGGTGTTGTTGCGCAAGACGTGGCGGCGCAAGTGGGTGACGCTGCCGCCGGTTGTCCCGTCGTAGAAGTTCACGCTCCTTATCCTGTACTGCGGATGGCCGACCCCCGCCCCGCCACCGGCAGGGTACGGGCGCAACACGAGGGTGAGGTCTACGGTGCGCTGCCCGGGCAACGTGTCGGCCACGAAGGTGATGTAGTCTTTGTTGAACTTGTAGAAGCCGCGGCTGCCCAGGATGTCGGCAATGCGCCTGCGCTCGGCGTCGAGCCGCTCCACCGAGAAGCGCGAGCGCGGCTTTATCCCCCAGTTGGCGGAATCTTCAAAGCAAAGCAGCCTTGATATTGCCGAGTCTGCCACTACGTATTCCACATTATTTATATAGTACGGCTCGCCAGGGGTAACCACATAAGAGACGTCCACTTTCTTGTGCTTGACCTTGACCTTGGCCTCGACGGCAGACTTGAGGTAGCCCTCGTTGGCCAGTTCGCTGCGCAACTCGCGCAGGGTGCGCTCGGTGGCGGCGGAATCGTATATGACCGGCGGCTCGCCCATGGAGCGAAGCACGCGGTTAATCCACTTGGTCGTGTCGCGGCCGGAAAGCGAATAGGTGGCAAGCGGTATCTTGACCGCCGAAAACCACCGCGAGTTGCCCCGCTGCCTTATGCGCGACTCAAGCTCGCCTATGTTAAGCCCATCGCCCTGCCCCTCAACCTTCATGTCGACCTTGTCCAACAGGAACTCCCCATCGGAGACATATTTTGTCCCCGAACAGGAGCACAGCACGACAACAAGGAGCGAGCAGATGTAGGACTTGTTCAGCATTAACTTGAAATTACAGTTGCAAAGTTAAGACTTTTTGCGTAACTTTGCATCCGTTCGACATTATTTTTTGTGAAGGCGCGGCAGAAATCCGGCCAACGCCACCAAGCCCGAACCTGTCTGCGGGAAACGGCTTTAAGCTGAACAAATGCACCATAGCGGACAGCCACGGCCAAAAACGAAACGACAGCCAGCGAAAGCAACGCCCAAGCAGGAAAAGAATGGAGACCAAACACCCAGGACTCACCCAAAAGACTAATGCCTTATGCTGGAAAAAGCAACCGCAAAGCTGATAAAATCATTGGAATACAAGAAATACAGGAAAAGGCACAACCTGTTTGTTGCCGAAGGGCCAAAAGCCGTGGGCGACCTCATGAAGCGGATTACCCCGGCCAAGGTTTTTGCAACGCATGAATGGAAACGCCCCGAATGGCCTGTGGCGGACATCGTGGACGTGACCGACAGCGAGCTGTCAAAAATCAGCTTCCTGCAACACCCGCAGCAAGTGCTGGGGCTTTTTCCTCTGCCGCAGGAACGCGACGCATCAAAACTCGACCCGCAAAACGAGCTGATACTGGCACTCGACGGGATACAAGACCCGGGCAACCTTGGCACAATAATAAGGCTTGCCGACTGGTTTGGCATCGAAACCATCGTGTGCAGCCACGAAACGACCGATGCCTACGGGCCAAAGGCCGTGCAAGCCACAATGGGAAGCCTCGCGAGGGTTGACATAATATACACCGACCTGTGCGAAACGCTAAGGAAGCACCACAACGGCACTGGGGCAAAAATATACGGAACTGTGCTCGACGGCGAAAACATTTACGCCAAAAAGCTCGATGGATGCGGCTTCTTGGTGATGGGCAACGAGGGCAACGGCATCTCAGAGCCTCTCCGCGCACAGCTCGACGAAAGGCTGCTCATCCCGTGCTTCAGGCAAGGGGAGCACGCCGAAAGCCTCAACGTGGCCATAGCAACGGCCATAGCTTGCTCGGAGTTCAGAAGGAGAAGGGCAATAAAAAAAGATTAATTGTCTCACGACAACCAATCTCCTAATAACCTTAATAATCTAATACCATGAAAAACACTCTGCAAATTTAACCATGAATATTCATTGAGACAAAAAAATGTGGAACTAAAATCAGTCCGCTTAATTTTATTTAAATGTATCCCCCGCCCATTTAAGCGTTGTTGACATTTTTTCCGTGGTTATTGGTTCGCCGTCATTATACACGCAACGGACTAGGTTGACCGTCAGGCCGCAATCTCCTTCGGCCAGGACGGCCTCTATGAACGTGTGGGGCAAATCTGCGAGGAAATCTCCGGCCAAGGCCGCGCCGCCAAATTTGTAACGCGCAACATTCTGCGGCGCAACCGGGTCAGGAAGGGCCAACGGTGCCCAACCGGTGGAAAAGAACCTCACAGAACTTTGCCTGATGCTGTCGCCGTATGTCATTACAACACAAACAACCCGGTCAAGGCTGTCGGGAACGGCTCCGCCCTCGCACGGCAACAGCTTTATTTCCAACCGCGTGGACGGCGTAAGCCTTGCCTTCAGATAGTCGGTGCCGAGGACTTCAAGCACGGTGTTGCCGCCAAGGCGGTTTTCCACTTCGGCTTTCATGCCGGAATCAACAAAGTCAACCAAGTCGAGCCTGTTGTTCTGCGACAAATACGGCACGACCGTGTCAGGCATTTGCCTGAACACGTCCCTTATCTCAATGCCCTGCGCCCTTGCCCCTGCTGCACAAAAGGCCATGGCAACCAATGCTATTATCTTGTGTTTCATACATTAATCATATTACTTCTGGTGATAAAATTACAATGCGCCGCGATGCCGACACTGCCTGCGCTCACACCGAGGCGAGGTGTACCATTGTGGTTGCCACCACTGCCGCCGTCTCCGTGCGCAAGCGGCTCTCGCCTAAATGCACGGAGACGAAACCTTTCCCCATGGCATATTCTACCTCGGCCATGGAGAAGTCGCCCTCGGGGCCGATTAAGACGGTAGTGCCGTCTTGCAGGTTTGCGTGCCTAAGCTCGTCGAACAGATAGGTGCGGGGTATCTCCTCATAGCAATGGGCTATAAACCGATTGCCTGCGGACGCCGCATCAACAAAGTTGCGGAACGCCATCATGCCGTCCAGGGTTGGCTTCCACGGCTTACGGCTTTGCTTCATTGCAGAGACGGCTATCTTCTCCAAACGCTCGGCCTTTACCGTATGGCGCTCGGAAAAGGCGCAATCGAGCAACGCAATACCGTCGAGTCCGATTTCCGTGGCCTTCTCCACCATCCATTCTGTGCGGTCTATCATTTTGGTCGGAGCCATTGCGATGTTGATTAGTCCGGGCCACTGCCGCCGCTGGGGCATGGCCTCCACAATATCGTAAAGGCAGGCGTGGCGAGAAACGCCCGACACGACGGCCTTGTAGAATGTGCCGACACCATCCATAAGCATCATTTCGTCGCCGGCCTTCATGCGCAAGACGCGCAAGGCATGGTTGCTCTCGTCTTCAGGAAGGCAACCCGACGACTCCGCATTGGGTACATAGAAGAACCTTGTTTCTTTCATCGTCAACTGTTGAACATTGTTCTATTTCCGCTTTTTCAGCTCCTCTTGGATTTGCGATGCCAGGCGGTAATTCTCAAACTCGACCGCCTTTTCCAGCTCAACCTTAAGTGCCGACGTGCTGAGCGTGTTTATCGGGATGGACAGTCTGTCTGACGCCGCGTGGAAAGGCATGCCCTGGCTGTCAAACAAAGACTTCTCGATGAAAATGTCCATGCCTGCCACCAACGACAGCAAAATGGCATCGCTAAGCCTTATCGGGTAGCCGGCAAGTGTCTGCTTGTGTTGCACGATTGTCTTATATTCTCCATCCACGAGATTGTAGATGTAAACTTCGTACCCCCGCAAATCAGCCACGTCGCCAAGCATTGAGACCAACACCTCCGGCAAAAGCCGGGCGTTAGTCCCCACCCCAGCCTTGCGCAATGCGATTTGGTATTTCATCGTCTTGTCGCAAATCACGCAGATGGCCTTTTCGCGCAAATCGTCCGTCAGCGTAACCACGGCCAGCCCATGGCAATCGCGTATTTCGGCCAGACTGGCAAACGAGAGTCTTACACGGGTCATTGTGCCTGCTTCTTTTCATTCGTTTTGAACATCAATGCGAACAGCACACACACAAACAATGCGTATCCGGCAAAGATAAACCAGCAAGCCTGCCAGTTGCCTACGAGGAAACCGTCTGATGTCCAATGGCAGTAGTGGTTGATCACCTCGCCGGCGCACAGCGTGCCGATGGTTGCCCCCAGGCCGTTGGTCATCAACATGAACAACCCTTGCGCCGAAGCCCTCATCTTAGGTTCGCACTCGCTGTCGACATAAAGTCCGCCCGACACATTGAAGAAATCGAATGCCACGCCATAAACCAGGCAAGACAAGACGAAAAGCAGCACTCCGGGGAATGACGGGTCGCCAAGGCCGAACAGGCCGAACCGCAACACCCACGCCGCCATGGCAATGAGCATCACGACCTTAATCCCATACCGCTTCATAAAAAAGGGAATGAGCAATATGCCCAGTGCCTCGGATATTTGAGACAACGAGACAAGCATGGTCGCGTTGTTTGCGCCAAAAGTGTCGGCCATCTCCGGCATGCCCTTAAAGCTCGTGATAAAAGGCGTTGCGTAGCCATTGGTTATTTGCAGCGACATACCAAGCAACATCGAGAACACGAAGAACAGGGCCATGCGGCGCACCTTAAACAGCTTAAAGGCATCGAAGCCGAACGTCTCTGCCAGGCTGCGCGAAGGCTTGCTCTCGATAAGGCAAGCAGGCAAAGTAAAGCAATAGGCAAACAAAGCGAGGCTGATGACACCCGATACGAGAAACTGCATATATGTGTACTGGAACTTGCCGGAATTGTCGTCAAGCGTAAAAGTAAACCCACCGTCGCCTAAAGCCGCGCAATTTACGAACCACATGGTGACAATAAAGCCCACCGTTCCCAAAACCCGAATAGGCGGGAAATCGTTGATTGTGTCCATGCCATTGCGCTTCAATATTGAGAATGCTGCTGTGTTGGACAATGCAAGGGTTGGCATATAGAACGCCACGCTCAAAGTGTACACGGCAATAAACAGCGGTTTGCTGGGCGTTTCGTCAGCCATGCCAATCAAGGCAAGCGCCAACATACAGGCTCCGGCCACCAAATGGCAAAGCCCCAAAAGCCGCTGCGGCTGCACATACTTGTCGGCCACCACTCCCATTATGGTGGGCATGAAGATGGAAACTATGCCTTGGATGGCGTAAAACCAAGACACTTCGGCTCCCATCCCGGCACGGCCTAAGTAATTTCCCATACACGTGAGGTAAGCGCCCCATACCGCGAACTCCATGAAATTCATCGCGGCCAAACGAACTTTGATGCTATTCATATCTCTCCTCCATCTGTTAATCCGTCATAAAACTTCACCCTGGCAACGCCATCGGCGCCTTTTTCCACAACCGCAGTTCCGCCACGCCACTCGGTAAAAGCCTGCTCGGCGGCAAAATGCCTTACGTCAACGACCCGGTCGCCTTCCAAAACGACTATGGCCATGTCCGTTACCGCCCCGGCGCAAATGGCTTTGTGTACGCCTATCTTCCTAACGCTTCCTGGCATCGGCTCCCTCCATGTTGACTTTCACGGCCTGCCCCGCCTTATGCGGAATCACCGTTGCCTTGGCGGTTGAGTCTCTTGCGGGCAATGTGTCTGCAACAGGCGCGGCCACACTATCCTTAGCCTGCACGGCCTTTGGCATTTCCTTCTTGTGGAACCTGACGAACTGCATTTGGCTTATAAACAGCAACTTCAGAGTCCGCGAGTCGTCACTGCCCCTGTTTAGATAAACAAAGCCGTCAATATTGCTTACTTTGCTTTCGTCATTTGCCGGTATCCGCAACCTTGAAACGCCCGAAACGCCAATATGGGTCACATGGGTTGACACGCTGTCGTTGTCGTAGCGCACGGCAACATACACGACGGCGTCCTTCGTGCCTGCCTGGTAAATGAAATCAGACATGAAATTTACCAAAAAAGAATCGCCTACCTTATAAGTAGAGTCGGCCTTTATCGAAAATGTAAATTTGTTAGACGGGGCGTAAGGCGTCAGCAAAAGGCTGGTGGCATCCTGCCATATATTAGCCGTATCGCCGCTCTCGCTGAGCGACGAATATTTGTTGAACTCGCTCACCGAAGCCCCAAGCCCCATGGCTTCGTTGCCAATGCGCTCCGACAAGCTGGAATAAATGCCATGCAACCTTTTTGCGTTGGAGTAGTAGTAAACTAACGAAGAATCGAAATCAGCCTCGGTCACACCATGCTTTTGCAGCACCGCGCTGAAATAAACATACCTGTCGTAGGACGCATCCTTTTGGTTGAGGGCCTGTCCTGCCATCGCCTGCGAAATGTAATAGTCATAGAGTATGTCCTCCATCTCGTCCGGCTGTATCACGTCGGAAGGAACGGAAGGCGTGCAAGCCACGGCAACGAAGGCCGAAAGCAAAAGCATTGCGATGTATGACGAACAAGTATGCAGCAGGTTTCTCATTTCTTTTCATCTTTAGCCACCACCGGCTTACGCAGCGAGATGTGGCTCAATTCTTTCCTAAAAAACAAAAGGAGCAAAACGACCCCGACACTAATGCTTGAGTCGGCGACATTGAACACGGGGCTAAAAAACACGAAATGTTCCCCTCCCACGAAAGGCATCCACTCCGGCCACGTGGCGTCAATCAAAGGGAAATAGAGCATATCAACCACTTTCCCGGTGAGAAACGACGAATAGCCCGTGCCGAATGGCACTATATACGATGTGTAAAACTCCGAAGAAGCCGTAAACACCAGGCCGTAGAACATACAGTCAATAATGTTACCGACCGCTCCCGCGATAACCATGGCCAGGCAGACGACATAACCAGTACGGGCATTGGCCTTCACCTGCAAATGGAGATAATAGCTTATGAGGCAGATGGCCACAATCCTGAACAGCGACAACGCGAGCTTGCTGCCAATCTCCATGCCGTATGCCATGCCGTTGTTTTCGATGAAACAAATCTTAAACCAATCCGTTATGGCGATTGTCTCATGCAACGTCATGTGGGTCTTCACCCAGATTTTTGAAGCTTGGTCTACTAAAAGAATGGCTATAATAAGAAATATAGCCATTCTCTTTTTTGAAGTTTCGGTTGCGACACTCATTTCTTCCTGTTCTGTTTGGACTCTACGCTCAACGTAGCGTGGGGTACAGCCCGCAGGCGCTCTTTCGGAATCAGCTTGCCGGTCATGCGGTCGATGCCGTATGTCTTGTTCTCGATGCGCACCAAAGCCGCTTCCAAGCCCTTGATGAACTTCTGCTGGCGGCTTGCAAGCTGTATTAGCTCTTCCTTAGACTGCGTGGCACTGCCTTCCTCCAAGATTTTATATGTTGGCGACGTGTCGTCGACATCATTTCCATCTTGATTCATTAGCACGGCCATCATCTGCTCATAGTCGCGCCTTGCCAAAGCGAGCTTGTCGTTAATGATTCCCTTGAACTCCTCAAGTTCCTCATCGCTGTAACGTGTTTTTTCAACCATAGTGAATAAATTTATATTAGCATTAGTTCTCTTTGACAGACTTCTCGATGCGAATGGCAACCTTCAACCCGTCGATGTCGTAAACGTTCCCGCCGTTCTCAACCACATCGATCGAGTCTGCAAGCACCTGCGCCTTTATGTAATCGCCAAATGCCTCAACCGTAGATGCGACGCTGCCTTCAGGCGAAAGCTCCACGCGAATGCGGTCGGTGATTTCCAGTCCGCCGTCCTTGCGCATATTCTGGATGCGGTTGGTCAATTCGCGGGCCAGCCCTTCCTTGCGCAACTCGTCGGTAAGCTCCACTTCAAGTGCCACTGTCACATTGCCGTCATTGGCCACAAGCCATCCTGGAATATCCTCGTTGATAATCTCCACATCGCAGGCTTCGACGCAGACCTCCTGCCCGTCGATGTCGTAAACTGCCGTTCCGCTCTTCTCCAAGGCCAGTATTTCGGCTTGCGTGAGGCCGCCCAGCTTAGCTGCCACCTGCTTCATCAGCTTGCCGTATTTCTTGCCCATTGTCCTGAAGTTGCACTTCACTTTCTTAACGAGCATATCCGCCTCGTCGGCAAACTGCAGTTCCTTGACGTTGACCTCGCCCAAAATAAGCTCGCGCACAGCCTCCATGCGTGCCCTGTTGCTTTCATCCGTTATCGGCAACATTATTTTCTGTAGCGGCTGGCGCACCTTGATGTTCACCTTGCGGCGCAGTGCCAATACCATAGAGGTGACCTTCTGAGCAAGTTCCATGCGCGCCTCAAGCTCTTTGTCGATGCAATCCTCGTTTGCGACAGGGAACTTTGCCAAGTGGACGGAGCACACATTGTCGCGGCGGGTCACCGACACCAAATCCATATAGAGCCGGTCTGCATAGAACGGGGCGAACGGAGCCAACAGCTTTGCCGTTGTCTCGAGGCAAGTGTAGAGCGTCTGGTAGGCAGAAAGTTTGTCGCGGCTCATCTCCTTTCCCCAGAAGCGCTTGCGGTTCAAGCGCACGTACCAGTTTGACAAGTCGTTGCTTACGAACTGGTCTATCATGCGCCCTGCGCGTGTCGGGTCGTAATGTTCAAGCTCGTAGTCTACGTTCTTGACCAACGAATGCAGCACAGACAGTATCCAGCGGTCTATTTCCGGCCTTTCGCCCACGGGGATTTCCTGTTGCGAACAGTCAAAGCCATCGACATTGGCGTAAAGGCTGAAGAATGAATACGTATTATATAATGTGCCGAAGAACTTGCGGCGCACTTCGTCTACGCCCTCCGGCGAGAATTTGAGGTTGTCCCACGGCTCGGAGTTTGTCATCATATAGAAGCGCACGGCGTCGGCACCGTACTTCTCTATCATCTCAAACGGATTCACGACATTGCCAACGTGCTTGCTCATCTTGTTGCCCTTGGCATCGAGCACCAGCCCAGACGAAATCACGTTCTTAAATGCCACGCTGTCGAACACCATCGTAGCAATGGCATGCAAAGTGAAGAACCATCCGCGAGTCTGGTCTACGCCCTCGTTGATGAAGTCGGCCGGGAAGGCAAGCCGCTTGTCAATCATGTCCTTGTTCTCAAACGGATAGTGAATCTGGGCGTATGGCATGGCCCCGGAATCGAACCACACGTCGATGAGGTCGGTTTCGCGCTTCATGGGCTTTCCGCCCTTGCTGACCAAGACTATATCATCGACGTAAGGGCGATGTAGGTCAATCCTGTCGTAATTTTCCCTTGAATAGTCGCCCGGCACGAATCCCTTTGCCTTCAACGGGTTGGCATGCATGACACCGGCAGCCACCGACCGCTCTATCTCGGAGTAAAGCTCCTCAAGGCTGCCTATGCAGATTTCCTCGCCGTCTTCGTCGCGCCATATCGGCAACGGAGTTCCCCAGAAGCGCGAGCGAGACAAGTTCCAGTCGTTCAGGTTCTCAAGCCAGTTGCCAAAGCGGCCCGTTCCCGTGGAGGCAGGCTGCCAGTTGATGGTCTTGTTCAGCTCTACCATCCTGTCCTTCTTGGCCGTCGAGCGGATAAACCAGCTGTCGAGCGGGTAATAAAGCACAGGCTTGTCCGTGCGCCAGCAATGCGGGTAGCTGTGTACGTGCTTTTCTATCTTGAGCACAGTTCCTGCCTGCTTCATTTCCATGCAGAGGTCTATGTTCAGGTCGTCGGCCTTGGCCGCTGCCGCCTCGTCGTACTTGCCGTCTACATTAAACTCCGGCTTGTAGGCATTCTTCACATAGTCGCCCGCATGGTGCGAATAAGCATCGACATCGACGCACGCCCTGACGAAATTCGAGTCAAGCTCTCCCACGACGTAATACTTGCCCTGCAAGTCTACCATTGGGCGCGTCTCTCCCTTCTTGTTTATCAGGAAGAGCGGCGGTATGCAGGCCGCAGTGGCAACCCTGGCGTCGTCGGCGCCAAAGGTCGGCGCAATGTGTACGATGCCCGTTCCGTCTTCCGTGGTCACATAGTCGCCGAGTATCACGCGGAAAGCGCAGCCTTCCATCTCAACGAACTCGTCTTTGCCGTTCTCTCCGCCAAACACCTTTTCGGGATGCTGGGCAGCGTAATCGGCGACATAGCCCGGGGCGGTGTCGCCCAGCTTCTGGCACGGCTTCACCCAAGGCATGAGCTGGCGGTACTTCATTCCCTCAAGTTCCGCACCGGTGCAAGTTCCGACAACCCTGTATGGCACCACCTTGTCTCCACGCTTATAGCCTTCCAAGCTTGCCTCTGCCCCGGCCGGCGAGAAATAGGTGGCAAGGCATTCCTCGGCCATTACCACCGTAATGGGGGCGCCCGTGTATGGGTTGTATGTCCTGACGGCCACATAGCTGAACTTAGGGCCTACGCACAACGCCGTGTTCGATGGCAATGTCCAAGGCGTGGTGGTCCATGCGGCGAAATAAGCCTTTCCCCAGCCAGTCCATTCCTGCCTCGGGTCGAGCACTTCAAAAAGTGCCGTGGCGGTAGTGTCTTTCACGTCACGGTAACATCCCGGCTGGTTCAGCTCGTGGGAGCTAAGCCCGGTGCCGGCGGCCGGCGAGTAAGGCTGTATGGTATACCCCTTGTAGAGCAATCCCTTGTCGTAAAGCTGCCTCAGCAGCCACCACAAGGTTTCCATGTATTTGTTGTCGTAAGTTATGTAGGGGTCGTCAAGGTTTACGAAATAGCCCATCTCCTCGGTCAGCTTGCGCCATTCTGCCGTGAACTTCATCACGTTCTCGCGGCACTTCCTGTTGTAGTCTTCCACGGAGATGTACCGCGGCGACACCTTGTTGTCTATGTCGGCCTTTGTTATGCCAAGTTCCTTCTCAACACCAAGCTCCACCGGCAGTCCGTGGGTGTCCCACCCTGCCTTGCGGTGTACTTGGTACCCCTTCATCGTCTTATACCTATTGAACGTATCCTTTATCGAGCGTGCCAAAACATGGTGTATGCCTGGGTGGCCGTTTGCCGACGGCGGGCCTTCAAAGAAAACGAACTGCGGACATCCCTCACGTTCGTCCACAGACTTACGGAACACGTCAAGCTCGTTCCATTTCTCAAGCACTTCCCTGTTGACTTGTGCCAAATCCAATCCGTTGTGTTCGGCGAATTTATTTGCCATGGTTCTTATTTTCTCTTATTAATTCTGTGTGAGCCGCAAAGTTAATATAATTTTTTTAGGCTGCAAAATATATAAATCTTTTTTAAGACCACACACAGGCGGCCAATCCTAACATTCCACAAGGCCGGCTTCCACCCACCTTTTGGCTATGGCTTCGGCGTCGTCAGCCGCCGTCTGCGGGTCTACGTCGTATTCCCCGGCGAGCAGCCCGGCCAGGTCTCCTACCGTGAAGTCCTTGCCGGCGACAGCATTCCATAAAAACGCCGCCGACTCGTTCATGCTCACTATCCCGCTAAAGTCGATGTTTTCGCGTCCTTCCGCCACTATGATATGTTCGCCGCACACATTGCGCAGGTTGAACCCTTGTTTAGCTTTCATGATGATTAAAGTATCTGATGACAATAAAACGATTATCTTAAAAAAAGCAATTGCGCCCACGTGCTATCACTGCTTGCAGAAAACGTTACGGTAAACAAACAGCAAGTACCTCCTGAACGGGCGCAGGCGCATCCAAATGGCCGAATAAGCCCGCCATTTCATCCCCGACGTGCTGTCGATGGTGCTGCGGCCTTTGCGGTAGAATCCCACGGCACGCGCCACGATGCTGCCCATGCGGCAACTCTCCGTAGACAGGTTGCCGTCGCCCAAAAGCACCACGCCGCCGTCGCCGTCGATGCTGACTATGCGGTGGAGCACATACCTGCCATCGCCTATCCGGGCCAACACCACATCGCCGACGCCAACGCCTTCGGGCCGGCCGAGCACGGCTTTGTCGCGCCCGTTCTCAAGGAAAGGGCGCATACTATAGCCCCGCAAGGGCAGCGTTACCGTATGGCCCTCGCCTACCAGGCGCGCCACCTCCGACAAAAAGGCGGCATTGTCCACCCGCACCGTCATCGCTTGGCTATCGTCTCGTAGCATAGTCTCGCCGCTTCATCGTTAGGAAGGCAGTGCAAAGTATAGACGGGGGTGGACTCAACGATTGCCGCCACGGCATCGCAGATATTGCCAAAAACGTCCCCATCCCATTTCATCGACGAACAAGAGGGCAACACCGAGGCAAAAGCAAGCGTGGGCGGGAGCTTTTCCATGCGGTTTTCTCCTGCCCTGGCTATGCGCGTTATTGCTCCCAGCGGCATGGCCACATTGCGGTAGCACGGGGTCTTGCCGCTCCACGGGGTGCCATAGACGATTGGGCGCCCGTCTATCAACCGCACGATCGGGTTGTCGTCGTTTATCAACTCGGTGCCTGCGATGTTCTTAATCCACAAGCCGGAGTGTGTGCTCTTGCCCGTGCCGCTCTTGGCAATGAAGGGGTACGCCCTGCCCCCGTTTCCCACGCACGAGGCGTGGATGAGCAAGGCGGAGTGGAAACTGCCGCCGAAAGCGTAGATGTACATCAAGGCGTTGTTAAGCCCGAACGAGCGCATGGCTTCCGTTCCCGACAGCCGGCAACGCGATTTCGCAAAAGCCTTGCCCGACTGCAAAAGGCAGCATTCGCGCCCATGTATGTCTTTTATGGAGTACTGGTAGCCGCCGCCTTCAAGGGCATGCACGGTTGTTTCGCCGTTGCCGGTGTCGAACGTGCCAACAAGGTCGGCACCAAGGCCGCAAGGCAAGTCTTCGTCCACAGACAACTCAAAGTCCACTGGCCGTTCGCCTCCAGCAACGAACGGCCCAAACGATGGCAGCAAGGCTTGGAGCACACCATCGCCAAGGCCATGGGCCACTCCGACCCTCAGCCCTGCTATGTCGAATGTCGCGCAACTATTCATCCCCACAGAATATCAATGCTCCAGGCCGGATGCAGCAGTCGGGGCATCGCCCACCTCATAGCTCATGTCTATCACGCTGAACTTGAAGTCTTTGCCATCGACGAACCTGACATCATACATTCCCTTGCCCTCGTCGACGTAAAGCCGCTTCATCTTCAGGTATTTCTTTTCGGCGTCTTTCCTGTCCTTGGCGTATGACACTACACACGTCCGGTTTGGCATTCCCAACTTGTCGGCAAGATAGTTGCGCAGCTGGTACGAGTAGTTCTCGCGGCCTTGCAAAAAGCCAGACCCCGCCTCAACCCACACGCTGTCGAGCTGCTGGATTTCGGTGAAGTAAACCACCGAGTCGTTAAACGACGCCGAAAACCCGAACATATAAATCTGTGGTATTACCTTGCCCTTGGCCGAAACACTGCCACAGGCGAACACAGGCAACACCAACGCCAAGGCCAACAGCCATTTGGCCACTCTAACCTCTTTTCTCATATAAGTTATCTCACTGTCCTAAATATGCTTTCAATGTTTTGTTCTTTGTGCAATTCCGCAACCTCCTGATGGCCTTCTCCTTAATCTGCCTGACGCGCTCGCGCGTCAGGCCGTATTTCGCACCGATTTCGTCGAGCGTCATTTCCGGCTGGTTTATGCCGAAAAAGGCCTCCACCACGTTGCGCTCGCGGTCGGACAGCTCCTTCAGTGCCGTGTTTATCTCCGAGCGCAGCGATTCAAGCACGAGGGCGTTGTCGGCCGTTGGCGAGTCGTTGTCGGCCAGCACGTCGAGCAGGCTGTTGTCCTCGCCGTCGGCCAGCGGGGCGTCCACCGACACATGATAGTTGTTTATGCGCAGCGCGTCGCCCACTTTCTCCTCCGGCAAATCCACGCTTTCCGATATTTCCTCTACCGAAGGCTTGCGCTCGTTTTCCTGCTCGAACTTGTTGAGGGCCTTGTTTATCTTGTTCACCGAGCCGACCTGGTTCAGCGGCAGCCTCACCAGGCGGCTCTGCTCGGCAATGGCCTGCAATATGCTCTGCCTGATCCACCACACAGCGTATGAGATGAACTTGAAGCCACGTGTCTCGTCGAACTTCTCGGCTGCCTTTATAAGGCCCACGTTGCCCTCGTTTATAAGGTCGGGCAAGCTCAAGCCCTGGTTTTGGTATTGCTTTGCCACCGACACTACAAACCGCAGGTTGGCCTTTGTCAGTTTTTCGAGGGCTTTCCTGTCGCCTTTCCTTATGCGCTGGGCCAGTTCAACCTCCTCCTCCACGGAGACAAGCTCTTCGCGGCCTATCTCCTGCAGGTACTTGTCCAACGAGGCACTTTCGCGATTGGTTATCGACTTGTTGATTTTCAGCTGTCTCATAGGCTGCCGGATTTTTTGTTTCCATCCGCAAAGATAATGAATTATTTGCAGAAGCCCAACGTTTGACGACATTTTTTGCCATATTTCTGCAATCCATTATAATTCAGTTGCGGGCTTTTAAAAAAGCCGACAGCCAGCATGGCATGGGCAAGACCCGCACCAGCCGATGCGACGGCCCGGCCTGAAAGGGCTGCGGAAACACAATACACACAGCCTCGCTGCGGCGTGTTAACGGCAGTGAATTTAGTTAAACCACGGCACGTCCATGCCCCCAATTTTGGCGACAAAACAAAAAGCCGGCCACCAATGCGCATATACCGCAAAAACGGACATTCGGAATAACTGACTGACACACAACGATTTGGCGTGAAGCCTATGCAAATTTTGCATAGACAAGCCCCGGGAAATTGCCGCAAAACCGCCATAAAACATCGTTTTTTGATAAAAACGAGTGCCTTAAGGAGGCCGTTTTACGCCACAAAACGGCTTGTTTCGCATCCTAAAACGGTGCATTTCGCAATGCAAAATGCGCCGTTTCACAAAACGACCTTGCAAGTTTGGCAAAAAGCAATGCCCCGGAACGGTTTCCCGTTTCTATTTTGCCAACTTTCAAAATGTTAAAATTCAGCGTCGCCACACCCCGCCAATGCAGCAGGATTGGCACGGCCACGCCAACACATTGCCCAAAAATAAGATTGCCGCCTGATGAACAAAAAAGGATTGCGTGCATCGCAATCCTTCTATCTCTGCGGAAGGTGAGGGATTCAAACCCCCGATACCCGCAATGGGTATACCGGATTTCGAGTCCAGCGCATTCGGTCACTCTGCCAACCTTCCTATTGCGGGTGCAAAGGTAATACTTTTTGTTGATTCCACAAAATTATTCGAAAGATAATTTTCGTAATCTTTCGCGAAAAGCTTTGGCTTTTGAGCGGGCAATGGAAAATTTCATCTCGCACAAGTTGTCGTATTTCTGCGAAACGATTCTGGGCGACATATCTTTTACGACGCGCATCACGGAGTTCATCATCACGTAGGGGAAGCTGTATTCCACCTGCTCCTCCACAATCTGCGATACGACCTCGGCGTCTGCAAGCGCGCCAGAAGCCGCCGTGCGGTATGCCACAATAAGCCCGCCCGTGCCTAAGTTTACGCCACCGTAATACCTCACGACGACGACCAGCGCATCGGTAAGCCCGGCGCTGTTTATCTGCCCGAGGATGGGTTTCCCAGCGGTGCTCGAAGGCTCGCCGTCGTCGTTTGCGCGGAACACGCCCCTGTCGGCCCCCAGCACGTAGGCGTAGCACACATGACGGGCATCGAAGTATTTCTTCCTGTAGCCGTCCAAGATGGACTTAACCTCGTCCACCGAAACCACATGATGGGCAAAGGCGAGGAACTTACTCCGCTTCTCGGTGTAATACCCCTCGCCTATCTTGCCGCTTAATGTCTTAAACTCGTCGGTGGCCATTACGACAGCTTGTGAACAACCAAGCCGGAACGCAGCTTCGGTTCAAACCACGTTGCCTTAGGCGGCATGATTTTACCGCTGTCGGCAATGTCCATGATTTGCTTCATCGAAACCGGATAAAGAGCCAATGCCGCACGCATCTCGCCGCTATCAACCCTGCGCTTCAGCTCATCGAGCCCGCGAAGCCCGCCTACGAAGTCTATCCTGTCGTCGCTCCTCAAGTCGTTGATGCCCAGTATTTCCGAAAGGATGAGCCTGCTCGATATGTCGACGTCGAGCACACCTATCGGGTCGTTGTCGTCGTAAGTGCCGGGCTTTGCCACAAGGCTGTACCACTGTCCGTCTAAATAGAGCGAGAACTCGTGCAGCCGTTGCGGCCGGTAAGCAGCCTCGCCCTTTGGCTCGACCTCGAAGTTTTGCGCCAAGGCTTCAAGGAACTGCCCAGAAGACAAGCCGTTGAGACTCCTGACCACACGGTTATAGTCCAATATCGTGAGCTGCGAAGCCGGGAAGCACACGGCCATGAAGTAATTGTACTCCTCGTCGCCCTTGTGGCCAGCATCCTGGCGAGCCTTCTCCGCGCCAACGAGAGCCGCCGCAGCCGAACGGTGGTGGCCGTCGGCTATGTACAGGCTCGGCATCTTGGCAAACTCTGCCGTTATGGCACTTATGTCACGGCTGTCGCTTACCACCCAGAACTGATGCCTAAATCCATCTACCGGGGCGATGAAGTCGTATTCGGGCGTGGTGGCTGCGTACCGCTGCACCAAGCCGTCGAGGGTGGCATTGTCAGGGTAGGCGAAGAACACCGGCTCCATGTTGGCGTTTGTCGCCCTGACGTGCTTCATGCGGTCTTCTTCCTTGTCGCGCCGCGTCAGCTCGTGTTTCTTAATTACGCCGTTGAGGTAGTCGTCAACGAATGCCGCCACCACCAGCCCATACTGAGTCTTGCCGTTCATGGTCTGAGCGTAAATGTAGTACAACTCGCGGTCGTCTTCCACAAGCCACCCGTTGCGTTGGAACTTCTCGAAATTCTCCGCAGCCTTGGCATATACCCTCGGGTCGTACTCGCTCGTTCCCGGGGCGAAATCTATCTCGGGCTTAATTATGTGGTAAAGGCTCATCTCGTTGTCTCCCGCTTCGGCGCGAGCCTCTTCGGAACTCAACACGTCATACGGCCTCGACTCCACGCGCTCCACCAAATCCCTTGGCGGACGAAGCCCCCTAAAAGGTTTTACGGTTGCCATAGAGTCGCTTATTTGTTCACTTGGAATGTTGTGTCGCCCGTTGCAAAGAAAGCGTTAATCTGCCTTGCAGCTGCCAAGCCGGCGTTTGTGTTGGCCTCCGCCGTCTGTGCGCCCATCTTCTTAGGCGTGCTGAAATAGCGGCCCTCGAACTTGGCAAACTCTGCGTCGGCGTCAGGCTTAATGTCCGTGACATACTTCAAGTCGGCACGTTCGGCCATAAGCTTCAAAAGCTCCGGCTCGTTTATCACCTCTTTCCTTGCCGTGTTCACGAGGATTCCGCCCTTCACCATCTGGCTCACGAGGGCGTAGTTGATGCTCTGCCGTGTCTCTGCCGTGGCCGGGATGTGCAGCGACACTACGTCGCAGAGCTTGAAAAGCTCGTCCTGGCAGCAGACGGCCTTGACGCCATCGGCCTCGATCTTTTCCTTCGGGCAATAGGCATCGTAGGCATAAATGTCCATCCCGAAGCCCTTTGCAATGCGCGCCACGTTGCGGCCTACGTTGCCGTATGCAAGTATTCCGAGCTTCTTGCCCTTGAGTTCGGTGCCCGACTTTCCGTTATAGAAATTGCGGACGGCATATACCAAGAGGCCAAACACCAGCTCCGCCACGGCGTTTGAGTTCTGGCCGGGCGTGTTTTCAACCACCACGCCATTCTTTTTGGCATACTCGGTGTCTATGGAGTCGTAGCCTGCGCCGGCCCTCACCACGATTTTCAGGTTCTTGGCGGCGTCGAGCACTTCCGGCGTAACCTTATCCGACCTTACAATCATAGCGTCGGCATCCTTCACGGCGTCAAGGAGCTGCGATTTGTCTGTATATTTTTCGAGCAGGGCCAAATTGTGTCCCGCTCCTTCGATAACGTTCATTATGCCTTCCACTGCCTCGGCGGCGAAGGGCTTTTCTGTTGCCAACAATATTTTTTTCATGGCTTCATCGTTTTGTTAGTCATTAAACAGGTGGAGTTGCCGCAGCGGCTTCACATCTTGGAATAAAGACGCACAACAACTCCACCGCTATTCTCTCATGCAACAAGGCGTATTGCAGCCTTGTCAATGGGCAGCCTCGAAGTCTTTCATGCACTGCACCAGAGCCTGCACGCCCTCTACGGTCTGGGCGTTGTAGCAGCTTGCCCTGAATCCGCCCACGCTGCGGTGGCCCTTGATGCCTACCATGCCGCGCTCGGTGGCGAAGTCGAGGAAAGGCTTTTCGAGTTCGGCGTATTCGTCGTTCATCACGAAGCAGATGTTCATCAGCGAGCGGTCTTCCTCCTTGACCGTGCCGCGGAACAGCTTGTTGCGGTCAATCTCGGCATACAAAATGTCGGCACGCTCGTGGGCGAGCTTGTCCATGGCCTCCACTCCGCCGTTTCTCTTTATCCAGCGCAAATTCTCCAACGCGCAATAGATGGGCACTACGGGCGGCGTGTTGAACATTGAGCCTTTCTCTACGTGCGTCTGGTAGTTGAGCATCGTGGGAATCTGGCGCGGGGCCTTGCCCAGCTTCTCGTCCTTCACAATAACGATCGTGACGCCGGCCATGGCCAGGTTCTTCTGTGCGCCTGCATAGATGCAGTCGTATTTGCTCACATCGACGGGGCGGCTCAATATGTCGGACGACATATCGGCAACCATCGGCACCGGAACGTCAAGCTCGCGGCGTATCTCCGTGCCGTAAATCGTGTTGTTGGTTGTCACATGGAGATAATCCACGTCAGTGGGGCAAGTCCATCCCTTTGGGATGTAAGTATAATTGCTTTCGGCAGAAGACGCCACCTCGACTACCTCGCCAAAAAGCTTGGCTTCCTTGATGGCCTTCTTTGCCCATGTGCCTGTGTTAAGGTAGGCAGCCTTCTTTATCAAGAAGTTGTATGGCACCATACAAAACTCCAACGACGCTCCGCCTCCCAAGAAAATCACCGAATAGCCTGCGGGCAATTGCAACAATTCCTTGACGAGCGCTACTGCCTCGTCGACAACAGGCTGGAAATCCTTTGCGCGGTGGCTTATTTCCATCAGTGAAAGTCCAGAACCATTGAAATCCAAGCATTGTTTGGCAGTATTCTCAATAACTTCCCTCGGAAGTATTGAAGGGCCTGCGTTAAAGTTGTACTTCTTCATAACAGTTACAGTTTAAGTTAAAAATCGGCCGCAAGTATGCGATTGCCGTCTGCGAAGTTACGATTTTAAATCCATTCCGCAAAATTATTTCAACGGAATAATGCTAATCGGCTGCATTTTTGTTCACTTCATTGAAGCCACGATGGTTTTCTGTCCTTTTATCTTTTCGCCATTGGCTTTCCGCAGCACGCAGTCGAGCCTTTCCCTTGGCACCGCAGCGTAAGCATAGCGTTCCCTTATGTCGATGCGCCCAATCTCGCCTTGCGCCAATCCGGCCTTCTTGCACAAGAACCCGACAACGTCGGCCTTGCTGATTTTGTCCTTCTTTCCCTTACCTATATATATGGTGACCATGGAAGATGGCTTCGGGTCCGGCAGACCCTCGGGCAGGCTCCATTCGCCACAATCCTCTTCGACAAAGTCGGGCAGGCTCTCGCCCGGAGACAATATGAAGATGCTGCGCCCAGTGGAAGTCCAGCGGGCTGTCCGCCCAGCCCTGTGTATATAGGCTTCCCTCGTCAACGGCAAATGATAGTGTATTATGTTGCCCACGGCAGGTATGTCCAACCCACGCGAAGCGATGTCGGTGGAGACGAGCACATTGTTGCTGCCATTTGAGAATTTGAACAAGGCAGCCTCCCGCTCCTCCTGCTCCAGCCCGCCATGGTATGCGCTCACGCTAAAGCCCCGCCCGGAAAGATGGGCCGCCACACGCTCAACGCTGTCGCGGTAGTTTACGAACACCATGCTCGACTCGCCGCCAAGCTGGCACAAAAGGCCGTCGAGCGACTCCAGCTTGTCCTTAATGCGGCTCTTCAAGACATACAGCGACACGCGCGAGGAGATTCCTCCTTCCGAATAGTCGAGCTTGACCGCTGAGCGCATATTGACAAAAGCGGGGATTTGCTCGGCATCCGTGGCAGAAAACAACAGGCGCCTCCTCACTCCAGCCAAACTCTTCAGGAGCTTCGACATTTCGTCGTGGAATCCCATTTCCATACATTTGTCGAACTCATCGATAACGACAGTCCTCACCCCGTATGGCGACAGGTTTCCCTTGGATATGTGGTCGTTGAGCCGCCCCGGCGTACCGAACACCACCTGCGGGCAAACATCCTTTATCATCCTGTGTTCTTCCATCGCCGACCTGCCCCCATGGCAGCACACATACTTTATGCCGAGGCGCAGGCTGTCAAGCACCCGGGCGGACTGTTGCGCCAATTCGCGGCTCGGCGACACAACGACGGCCTGCAACGTAAGGCTCGACGAATCGAGCATCTCGGCCAGAGGCAGCAAGAAAGCCAACGTCTTGCCCGATCCTGTGGGCGAAACCACGACAACGTCGCTAACGGTTCCCGTTATTTTTTCGTAAGTGTCAGACTGCATCTCGCTCAATCTTTCGATACCGAGCCTATCCAACGCTCGCCTCAATTCTTCTTTTTCCATTTGCATTCAAAAAATAATGACGGACATTTTCTTTTTGGCTAAACACATATTTTCTTGCCGGACTGACCGAAACACCCAGGCGCCCCAGCCACAACAAGCCATTCTGACTTGGCGCCGAAACTGGGCGAGACACTGCGCAAACCACCATGCTTGCGCTATATCTCGAATATGCCGGTAGGCATTTTCCGCTTGAGCACATCGAGGCAGACATCCTTTCCGACCACCCTCCCGGCTTCGGCCAAAGCCGTCTCTGCCGTTTTGCGGGCCAGCTCCGGATGGTTGTTCTCTTCGCTAAGATGGCATAGCCACACATGACGCAGCGCGTCACTGGCATTTTCGCGTAGATACTGCGCACAGGCGTCGTTGCTCAAATGGCCGGAACCACCCGCGATGCGCTTCTTCAAGTATGGCGGGTATGTGCCGGCCTGCAACATATCCGCGTCGTAATTCGACTCAATGACAAGATTTGCCACGCCGCCGGCACACTCCTTCATCTCTTCCGTAACGCAACCGGCATCGGTCATAACGCAAAAAGAGCTTCCGCCACACTCAATCCTGTACCCCACGTTGTCGTTACTGTCGTGAGGCACACTGAAGGGCAGCACGGAAAACGCCCCGACATTGACCGATTGCCCCTTCTCTACGTAGCGCACAAGCTCCTTGTCTATCTTTTTCTGCACGCAATAATTACGCAAAATCCCTTCGTGGACTTTGCGTGTGGCGTACACCGGCAACTTAAATTCGTTTGCGAACGAGCCGACCGACTTCACGTGGTCGGCATGGTCGTGTGTAACCAAGACGTTCTTCACCAAGGCAAAGCTTAACCCGTACTCCCTGAAATATTTCTTAAGCGTCCTGGTTCCAATCCCGACATCAATGAACAAGCCTTCCGTTTCGTTGAACAGATAATAGCAATTGCCGCTGCTGCCACTTCCAAATGATATGAATTTCAACATTTTTGCTTGCTTTACATATATTATCCATAACGCTTGGGCAATGACTTCCACGCCACACTCCGGCAACCATCAAACGCCCGGACATGGCACAGCACCACACCTGTGGGGTGGTCTGCCGCCACGCCGTTGGTTGCCCTTGCGCTATTATCATGCAAAAGTAATCAAAAATATGCAAATTACAAAACAAAGCCCTGGCAATTCGAGATATTGACTATACAGGACTTCCAAACATCCCCAAAACCAACGCACCAAGAAAAAAAATGCAGCCCATAATGAAAATTTAACATTTGAAATGCAAAAAACCGAACGATTGTGAGTATAATTCCTCAAACAAATAAATAAAAAAACTCACAATGATTTTTATGCTTCTACAAAAAAAATAAATCGGCAGTCTGCGAATTGTCTTAAATTTCTTTGGTCTGTTCGGCCTTTTTTCCTATTTTTGTAAACGAGAACTCAAATATATGTGTTCAACTTTCAAAAAAGGAGGTTACAAAACAGACATAACAAAAAATAAAAATGAATGTCCGCAAGTTGCCAATCAATAAATTCGATGTTTAAAGTTCGCCCTATACGTACATGCGCAA
>CALUMB010000020.1 GCA_944321645.1 uncultured Prevotella sp. | reverse complement strand
GAAACGATAAATATTTGCTCTTTATTGCTGAAAAACAGCTTTATGTAAGGTGGAAAATCCCAATAAGCCCTATAAGAACCATTTTTAAGATTTTCCACCTCTCCAAAATCAAAAGCTAAGGCAGTCGTATGTATTCAACAGTTCTTCCTGTCTTAATCCAAGATAGCGTTTGGTGATGGCAACAGAACTATGATTGAAAAGCTCCATCAGTTTGACTAATGCCAATTCAGAGTTTTCACTGTTCATGTTGTAAACCTGTCTGCCAAAAGTCTTTCTAAGTGAATGGCAACTGAAATTACCTATATGCAATTTGTACTTTTGTTTCAGCTCTTTCAGAATTATGTTTATCCGTTGGATTGAATAGACCGTGCCTTTCTGACTTACCAAAATAGGGGAACTTTTGCCTAATGGCTTGATAGCCTTGTAACATTCTGCAATATGCCTTTGCAACTGTGGGTTAATGCGGATAGTCCGTTTCTTTCCAGTCTTGTGTTCTATGATAGTGAACTCACTCATATTGAGTATCTGATTCCACCTTAATGAAAGTATGTCACTTATCCGCAAGCCAAAGAAGCAACCCAAAGAGATTAGCAAACTCATATTATAGTTACCGTCCTTGAATAGCTTTCTTATCAAGTTCATAGCTTCATCCCATTGCAGGAAGTCTGCCGTTGTGTTGCTGTATTTCAAGCTCATAATGTTCAGTATTGAGAGTTAGACAATAAAAGTGAATGTCCTGCATATATCCCAATAAGCTAACTTATTGAGCATCAGCAAAACATTCACTTTCTGTATTAGTGAATCAACATAGAATAAATTGTAGCCAATATCCAAAAGATTCCTATTGTATAAAGCGGACTGATGCAGAGGAACACGATAAAGACCACTACGAGTATAGCTATTAGCATTTCGATGTATTCACGGTTGGGGCAATCTGTCTTTGGCTCATTCTTGGAGAAGTCCCAATGTGCAGGATTAAGAGATATGCCCAGACTGACATATTTCAGCTTTCTGTCTTTTGTCACTCTCAACATTAGAGGTGATTCATTGTTACTAAGTACCTTAGACTTGTAACAAACTGCTTTTACTGTAATTGCCACGGTTTAAACTATGGTTTAAACAAACCGTTCAAATTACTGCTCAAACAAGTAGTAAAGACAATAAAAAAGAGAGCTACATTGCTGTAACTCTCTGAGTTTCAAGTGGTACCACCAGGAATCGAACCGGGGACACAAGGATTTTCAGTCCTTTGCTCTACCAACTGAGCTATGGCACCATCATTTCTTGTTTGCGGGTGCAAAGGTAGGGATATTTTTCTGCATCGGCAAATTTTTTTTTGGAAAAAATGCACGAGTTTGAAAAAAAAACCGTACCTTTGCACTCGCTTTTAAGGCAGCGGGATGTAGCGCAGTTGGTAGCGCACTACGTTCGGGACGTAGGGGTCGGGCGTTCGAGTCGCCTCATCCCGACTGAAGGCGAAGATTGAAGCAATTCGGTCTTCGCCTTTGTCTTGCTTAAGCCAAATTGCTTGCCATCCCGTCCAAGTTCTTGGGGCGATGGTTCGCCGGTGTTTCCGATGGAGATGCGAAGACATGGGGCTGCTCTTGTATTGGGCAACGAATTTTTCTGCAACGCACCAACCTGACGCCCCGAAAAGCGCAGTCGGCGCGTACAGTGTGGCGCCAAAGGCTCGACAGCCCGCATTTTATAGTGCCAAAGCGGCAAAAAAGTCCGAAGTTTAGCCTAAAAAGAGCCGTTAGGCTTGGCCAATTGAAAAAAAATACGTACTTTTGCACCCCAAAGCGAGCAAACAATAACGAAAATAATATATAACAATGAAAAGAACATTTCAGCCGCACAACAGGAGGAGAGTGAACAAGCACGGTTTCCGCGAGAGGATGTCAACCAAAAACGGTCGCCGTGTGCTTGCTGCACGCCGCGCCAAGGGTCGCAAGAAGCTGTCTGTTTCGAGCGAGCACCACGGCAAGTAAGGCCAGGCGGATATAGCCAGGCAGATTGCGGGCCGGGGAGAGACAAGAGCAGTATGCCTTGCTTCTCCTTGGCCTTAATTGTTTATGCCATCAAAAAAGCACGTTTGCTTTTTGTGGCTGATGTTTTATTGCCTGCTCCCCATTGCCCTTAAACTTTATCTTATCGCAGGTGCAAAAATTGGGTCAGCAGATTTTCCCGGTTGGTTCGAGGCCGTGCCTGGCATTTGCGATGAGGCATTGCGTGGACATCCAAAGCCAAGTGTACGTGCCTGCCAGCGGCCGTGCGGCTTACTTGCGGATATGCAACTAAAAACGGCCATGCGCCACGTCGGTTTTAACACAAGTCCGTTTCATGGAGCAAAACGTGCCGTTTTGGCTTGCCAAACGGGGCGTTTCGCGTGCTAAAGTGGCGCGTTTTGCAGGCTGGAACGGTGCGTTTTGCAATGCGTTGAAGGCCAGCGCGTTACGCTGAGGGGTGCATACGGCGCGGCGTTAAGTTAAAAGTGTTAATGCTCGGCGCGGCTGGTAGGCGCACCCAAGGCGGCCCTGTCGGTGGCCGGGCGGCAGTGCGTGCTGAAGGGCGATGCCTGCTTTGGGTTAAGGATGCGTTTGGATTTTTTGCGGCAATGGCCGTCTAAGTGGCTTGCATCTGCGTTTTTCCATGCCTTGCGGTGCCTTTCCGGCTGTTTCTTTTGTTGCCGCTCCTGCCGTTTAGTCCGCTAAGCTCTGTCGAACGGCAACAAAATGACATGGCGGAAACCTACGCCACCCATTGGACAAAAAATTGAAACAGTTTCTAAATTTGCTTACCGCCGCGCTAAAAAGTGGCGGCATGATTTTGTGGGTCGGGCGAAAAAACGTATCTTTGCCATTAGGAACGTGCGGTGGCGCAGGCTTTAGGCTGCGCCGGGGTCGCGTTGTGGGCGATGCCTGCGCTGCGGCTGCCGCCACATTATTATATATTATGGAATGCAGGCTGCGCTGCCGCCGGCGTGGGTTTCGTGCGGTTGCGCGGGCGCGGCAAGGCGAAGACTTACCACTACAAACAAAAACATAAGGCACTTTTTTTATGAAGACAAATTACGAAATCCGTTATGCGGCCCATCCCGAGGACGCTAAGAGTTACGACACCAAGCGCATCCGCCGTGACTTCCTTATTGAGAAGGTGTTTGCCGCCGACGAGGTGAACATGGTGTACTCCATGTACGACCGCATGATCGTGGGCGGGGCAATGCCCGTGGGCGAGGAGCTTAAGCTCGAGGCCATCGACCCGCTGAAGGCCGAGCACTTCACCACGCGCCGCGAGATTGGCATATACAACGTCGGACTGGGCGAAGGCACGGTGAAGGTGGGCGACGAGACGTTCACCCTCGGCTACAAGGAGGCACTCTACGTGGGCCGCGGCGACCGCGACGTGGTGTTCGCCAGCAAGGACGCCGGCAAGCCCGCCAAGTTCTACTTCAACAGCGTGACGGCCCACACGGCATACCCCTGCAAGAAGGTGACCAAGGCCGACGCCGTGGTGGCCCACATGGGTTCGCTCGAGATGAGCAACGAGCGCGACATCAACAAGATGCTCGTAAGCCAGGTGCTGCCAACGTGCCAGCTGCAGATGGGCATGACCGAGCTTGCCCCGGGCAGCGTGTGGAACACCATGCCCGCCCACGTGCACAGCCGCCGCATGGAGGCTTACTTCTACTTCGAGGTGCCCGAGGAGCAGGCCGTGTGCCATTTCATGGGCGAGATAGACGAGACGCGCCACATCTGGATGCAGAACGACCAGGCCGTGCTCTCGCCGGAGTGGAGCATCCACAGCGCAGCCGCAACCCACAACTACACCTTCATCTGGGGCATGGGCGGCGAGAACCAGGACTACGGCGACCAGGACTTCTACAAGATAACCGACCTGAAGTAAGCATTTTGTGAATAACGTGTAAATTAGAAGCAAGCAAATGGATTCAATATTGAGCAAGTTCTCCCTCGAGGGCAAGGTGGCCCTCGTCACGGGAGCGGCCTACGGCATTGGCTTCGCCATAGCCGAGGCATACGCCAACGCTGGCGCGAAGATTGCGTTCAACTGCCGCAGCCAGAAGCACATGGACCAGGCCCTGGCCGACTACAAGGCCAAGGGCATCGACGCCAAGGGCTACATCTGCGACGTGACGGACGAAGAGGAGGTGAAGGCGATGGTGGCCGACATCGAGAAAGAGCTGGGGGTGATTGACATCCTGGTGAACAACGCCGGCATAATCAAGCGCATACCCATGACGGAAATGTCGGTGGAGGAGTTCCGCCAGGTGGTGGACATAGACCTCAACGCGCCGTTCATCGTGTCGAAGGCCGTCATACCAGGCATGATCAAGAAGGGCCACGGCAAGATAATCAACGTGTGCTCGATGATGAGCGAGCTGGGCCGCGAGACCGTGTCGGCCTACGCCGCAGCCAAGGGCGGGCTTAAGATGCTCACGCGCAACATCTGCTCCGAGTTCGGCGAGCACAACATACAGTGCAACGGCATAGGCCCGGGCTACATTGCCACGCCGCAGACCGCGCCGCTGCGCGAGCGCCAGGCTGACGGCAGCCGCCACCCGTTCGACAGCTTCATCGTGTCGAAGACGCCCGCAGCGCGTTGGGGTACGCCCGAAGACCTGATGGGGCCGGCCGTGTTCCTGGCCTCCGACGCCTCCGACTTCGTGAACGGACACATATTATATGTGGACGGAGGCATACTCGCCTACATCGGCAAGCAGCCCTGACGCACTGGCGGCCCTGCGTCCGGCCCGCAGTCCGGCCAAGGCGGCAGGGGCGGGCGCTCCTCCGCAAGCCCAAGCCGCAGTCTGTGGGCGCGGGCGTGGCGTGGCCTATTGGCGGCACGCAGGGCGCAGGCATAAAAAATTCGGGCAGGCATCCGCAACGGAAGCCTGCCCGGTTTCTATTCTTTCCAGACCGCCTTACTCTACGGCGTCGGCCAAGCCGGCGCCGGCCTTGAACTTGACCATCTTCTTGGCGGCAATCTGTATCTTCTCCTTCGTGCGCGGGTTGATGCCCTCGCGCGCGCCGCGCTCCGTCACGCTGAACGTGCCGAAGCCTACTATTGAGACGGTGTCGCCGCCGGCGAGGGCGCCCTTGATGGCCTCAATGGCTGCGTCTACGGCTTTCTTGGAGTCTGCCTTCGACAATTCTGCCCCTTCGGCAATCTTTTCGATTAATTCTGTCTTGTTCATAAGAAGTCTTTTTATTTATAAATACGGTTGAATTTTTCGCATGGACTGGTTTGTCTTCGCAAATTTAGGGGAAACAATTCAGAAAACAAACAAAAAATAAAAAAAAGTGAGTTTTTTGTTGAAAAATAGCCCACAAGGGCGGAGTTTGCGGTTGTTTGCCGGATATTTTTAGTAATTTTGCCCCGCGAAACGCCCTTTGGGCAACGATAACGAAAAGGACTCGGAAATTATGTTCAACACTCCGCCCATCACAAAAAACCTGCTTATCATCAACCTGCTGGCCTTTGTCGCCACGCTCGTCTACCCGCAGCTGGCCGACATCGGCGGCCTCCACTTCTTCATGGCGAGCGACTTCAGCGTGCTGCAGCTCCTCACGTATATGTTCCTGCACGGCGGCTGGGCGCATCTCCTGTTCAACATGCTCGCCCTGTGGATGTTCGGCAGGGTGATGGAAAGCGTGTGGGGAGGCAAGAAGTTCCTCTTCTACTACATCTCGTGCGGCGTGGGCGCCGGCCTGATGCAGGAGGTGGCGCAGTTCGTGCAGTTCTACCCGCTCATCACGAGCGACGCGCCCATGCTGGTAGCTAGCGGCATGGTGCTCCCCCACGGCCAGCTCCCGGAGTACCTCAACCTGTTCACCACCGTCGGCGCGTCGGGCGCGATATACGCCATCCTGCTCGCCTTCGGCATGACGTTCCCCAACGAGCGCATATTCATCTTCCCCATACCGATTCCCATCAAGGCCAAGTGGTTCGTCATCTTCTACGCAGCCCTCGAGCTGTTCTCGGCCATAGGGTCGTCCGGCGACGGCGTGGCGCACATGGCACACCTCGGCGGAATGCTCTTCGGGTTCTTCATGATACGCTACTGGAACAGGCACCCGGGCGTGGGCTACGGCCCGAGCAACGGCCGGCAGTTCTTCGACAGCCTGAAGGACACGTTCGACAACTATCGCCGGAAGCACGCCGGCGGCAAGGCTCCACGCGACGGCAGCCGCGACGAGACGGCACGCACGCGCTCAGAGAGCGACTGGGAATACAACGCCCGCAAGAAGGCCGAGCAGGACGAGATAGACCGCATACTCGACAAGATACGCAAGAGCGGCTACGACAGCCTCACGAAAGAGGAGAAGAGGAAGCTCTTCGACAGCAGCGACAACTGACGGGAGGGGGCTATGATACGGCAACTCAAGACTTTCACTGTCAACGTGGTCGCTGGGGCCAACGTGGCCGTGGGCGTGGCGATGGTGCTCGTGGGCTTCACCGACTACGCCGACCCCACCCACCATCCATACATCGCCACGGCGGGCCTGTTGTTCCCGCTGTTCCTCTTGGCCAACCTCGGCTTCCTCGCCTTCTGGCTTTTCTTCAAGCGGCGCATGGCCTTGATACCCATCGCCGCCTACGCCGCCGCCTTCGCGCCGATAAGGGTTTACCTCCCCATCAACCACAGGGCCGACCCGCCCGAAGGCTCCATTAAGGTGCTTTCATACAATGTCAGGGGCTACGCCTCGTCGCCGGAGCACGGCAACGCCGTGGGCGAGATAGTGGACTACATACGCAACAGCGGCGCCGACATCGTGTGCTTGCAGGAAGACTTGCAGGGAGGGCGCGACGTGAAGGCGAGGCTCGACAGCGCGTTCGCCCACTCCGACACCACCCACATAATGGACGGCACGCGGCTGGTCAACACGCTCGGCATCTACACCCGCTACCCGATATTGCGCAAGGAGCGCATCTGCTACCCCGCGAAGAGCAACGGCAGCGTGGCCTACTACCTGAAGGTGGGGGGCGACACCGTGCTCGTGGTCAACAACCACTTCGAGAGCACCGGCCTTTCGCCGGACGACAGGGCGAAGTACAAGGAAATACTGAAGGGCGAGGTGGCGCAGGACACAGCCCGCGAGGAGTCGAAGAGGCTGCTGCACAAGCTCGGCGACGCCGCCGCCCGGCGCGCCCCGCAGGCCGACTCGGTGCGCAAGTACGTGGCGGAGCACAGCCGCTACCCCACGATACTTTGCGGCGACTTCAACGACAGCCCCATTTCCTACACGCGGCGGGTGCTGGCCGAGGAACTCACTGACTGCTATGTGGCAACCGGCAGGGGCATCGGCCTGTCGTACAACCAGAAGGGCTTCTTCGTGAGGATAGACAACATGATGTGCTCCGGGAGCTTCGAGCCGTACAAGTGTACCGTCGACGACAAAATAGCCGCATCCGACCACTATCCCATTTATTGTTGGCTTAAAATGCAATAAAAGGCGCGAAAAATCGGGATAAATTTTCAACAATGTAAAAAAAATGCTATATTTGCAAGCTAAAAATTGTGATGGCGAAAAATAATCATAAAAAAACTACATAACAACAGAAATGCAAAACAAAGGAATTGTAAAGTTTATCACACTTCTGCTTGTGCTTGTGTGCATATTCTACCTCTCCTTCTCGTTCGTCACGCGCCACTATGAGAGCAAGGCCGCGGCCATGGGCGAAGAGGCGGGGCAAGAGTATCTCGACTCAATCATGAACGAGAAGGTGTATCTCGGCATCTACTCGCTGAAGCAGTGCCGTGAGATGGAGATTGGCCTCGGCCTCGACCTCAAGGGCGGCATGAACGTGGTGCTCGAAGTGTCGGTGCCCGATGTTATCGCAGTTCTGGCCGACCACAAGACCGACGCTGCCTTCGTCAAGTCGATGGAGGAAGCCAAGCGCGAGGAGGAGAGCAGCCAGGACGACTTCGTTTCGCTCTTCATCAAGAGCTACCACAAGAATGCCCCGGGCCACCGCCTGGCCGAAGTGTTCGCCACCCAGCAGATGAAGGGCAAGGTGAGCACGCAGAGCACCGACGCCGAGGTGGAGCGCGCGCTCCGCGCCGAGGTGCAGTCGGCCGTTGACAACTCGTTCAACGTGGTGCGCAACCGAATCGACAAGTTCGGCGTCGTGCAGCCCAACATACAGAAACTCGAAGGCCAGACAGGCCGCATCATGGTGGAAATGCCCGGCATCAAGGAGCCGGAGCGCGTGCGCAAGCTCCTCCAGGGCAGCGCAAACCTGGAGTTCTGGGAGACCTACAACAGCCAGGAAATCGTGCCGCTGCTCATGCAGCTCAACCAGCGCTATGCCGCGCTCGACAGCACTTCCGCCCCCGCGGCTCCAGCAGAGGCAGCCGAGGCCGACTCTGCCGAGGCGCAGCCGGACTCCGTGAAGGGCGGCCTCGCGGCAGCCATTGCCGCCAAAGGTACGGCCAAGAAGGCCGACTCGAAGGACGCTTCGGCCGAGGCCGAGATGTTCAGGAAGCAGAACCCGCTCTTCTCCGTGTTCCAGCCGGTGCAGGGCCAGAGCCTCAGCGTGGTGGGGTATGCCTCCGCACGCGACACCGCCGAGGTGGACAAGATTATCTACTCCGACATAGCGCGCCAGATACTGCCTTCCGACGTGAAGCTGCTCTGGAGCGCAAAGGCCGTTGAGTTCGACAAGACCGCAACCATCTTCGAGCTGCACGCCATCAAGGTGACCGAGCCTTCGGGCAAGGCTCCGCTCGAGGGCAACGTGATAACCAACGCCCGCGACGGCTTCGACCAGATGGGCCACCCCTGCGTGAACATGCAGATGAACAGCGACGGCGCACGCCGCTGGGCGCAGATAACCAAGGCCAACATCGGCCGCGCCATAGCCATAGTGCTCGACAACACCGTATACAGCGCACCGAGGGTGAACGGCGAGATTGCCGGCGGAAGCTCCGAGATTACCGGAAACTTCACCATCGAGGAGACCAAGGACTTGGCCAACACACTCAACTCCGGCAAGATGCCCGCCCCGACCCGCATCGTGCAGGAAGAGGTGGTAGGCCCGTCGCTCGGCCTTGAGTCAATACAGCAGGGCTTCGTGTCGTTCGTCATCGCCTTCATCGTGCTCATGGCATACCTCATCGTGCTCTACAACTTCATCCCGGGCATGGTGGCCAACATGGCGCTGCTGTTCAACCTGTTCTTCACGCTCGGCATCATGACCTCGTTCCAGTCGGTGCTCACCATGCCGGGCATAGCCGGTCTGCTCCTCTCGCTGGGCATGGCCGTAGACGCCAACGTGCTCATCCACGAGCGCGCCAAGGAGGAGCTGGCCAACGGCATCAACGTGAAGGAGGCCATCAACCGAGGCTACACCAACGCCTTCTCGGCCATCTTCGACTCCAACCTCACTTCGATCATCACCGGCGTCATACTGTTCGTGTTCGGCACAGGCCCCATCCGCGGCTTCGCCACCACGTTCATCATCGGTCTGTGCTGCTCGTTCTTCACCGCAGTCTACATGACCCGCATGGTCTACGACCACCAGCTCAAGCGCGACAAGTGGCTCAAGCTTACCTTCACCACTAAGATTTCGCAGAACATGCTGCAGAACACGAAGATAAACTTCATGGGCAAGCACAAGGCGTCGTTCGTCACTTGGGCTGTCATCTCGGTGGTGTTCATAGGCAGCTTCGCCATGCGCGGCTTCAGCGAGGGCATCGACTTCACCGGCGGGCGCAACTATGTGCTCCAGTTCGAGCAGCCCGTAGAGCCTGAAAACGTGCGCGAGGTGCTCCAGGGAGCCTTCGGCGAGGCCACGTGCAGCGCCATCGCCCTCGGCACCGACAAGCACACCATCCGCGTGACCACCAACTATAAGATTGAGTCCAACAGCCCCGACGTGGACAACGAGATTGAGAACATACTCTACGAGAAGCTCCATGCCGCCGGGCTTGTTACCCAGGCCGACGTCAACGCCTTCAAGAACCCCGACGTCCGCGCGGGTGGCTCCATCATAAGCAGCTCGAAAGTAGGCCCAGCCGTGGCAAAGGACATCACCTACGGCGCCATCGTCAGCGTTGTGATTGCCATCATCGCCATCTTCCTCTACATCCTGCTGCGCTTCCGCAACGTGGCGTTCTCGCTCGGCTCCACGGTGGCGCTGGCCCTCGACACGCTCTTCGTGCTCGGCGTCTACTCGCTGCTCTGGGGCGTGCTGCCCATGTCGCTCGAAATCGACCAGACGTTCATCGGCGCCATACTTACCGTGATCGGCTACTCGATTAACGACAAGGTGGTGGTGTTCGACCGCATCCGCGAGAATATGCACCTGTACAAGAAGCGCAACCTCTGGGACCTTTTCAACGACTCGCTCAACCAGACGCTCGCCCGAACGATCAACACCGGCTCGGCAACGCTGCTCGTGCTGCTCGTCATCATCTTCTTCGGAGGAGAGAGCATCCGCAGCTTCTCGCTGGCAATGATTCTCGGCATCGTCTTCGGTACGTTCTCGTCGATATTCATCGCAGCCCCTGTGGCCTACTTCACCATGGGCAAGCGCGAGCGCGAGGCGCGCAAGGAAGGCGCAGGCCAACTCGCAGAAGCAAGATAACTAATACGATTTATATATATCCGTGCGGCCGCTCTATGTGAATAGGGCGGCCGTTTTTTCGTGCCGGCTGCGGCCCGGCGCCGCCTCGCCGCGCCGTTGCCGGCGGGCGCGGGGTGGGGGAATGCCGCCGTGCCAGACTCGTGCGCCTTTGGATTTTTTAGCATTTCGCCCGGCGGAATTTAACACGGCTGAAAGCGGCGAAATAGAAAATGCAGGGCCGTTTTTTCCTGCTTGCGGCACGCCTATAACCGCCTTGCTTTGCAAAACGGGTCGTCTTACATTGCGAAACGACCCGTTTTAGGATGCGAAACGGCCTGTTCCGCAAACTGAAATGGCGCGTCTTGCAGGCGGTTTTCCCCCGGTTTCCCCTCTTTTTTGAGCCAAAACCCCAAGCGTTTTGCCAAAAAGCAAGGCACGGGAACGTCTGTTTCGTTGCACACATTTGCCGGGCTGCGGCGCAACAACTTGCTGTCCAGGGCTTTGCCGTTGCACACCCGTGGCTGCCGTATTTGCGTGCAAGTCCGGCAATTGCCGCGAATATGCGATTCTGAGGGCGTTCGGCCGTTCGTTTTTTAACATTTGTCCTCTAACTTCTTGGCGGAACGAAGTTGGGCGACGGCTTCTTATAACTCCTTTAGCTCCTTTGAATTGGAGCTTTGCGGACATTCAATTACCCTTTTGCCTTTTTACTTTTTAATCCGCCTTTTGCCTTTTTTTGCACGCCATATTTGCCCGTGACGATTATAATGGCTATATTTGCAATCAAGAAACACTTACACCCAACATTATAAAAGACCACGAAATGCAATACATACTGACCCCCCCGAAGATACTCGACGCCACAATCAACCTGCCATCGTCGAAAAGCATAAGCAACCGCGCACTCATCATCCACTCGCTGGCCGGAGGCGGCCCGCTGCCGGAGAACCTCTCCGACTGCGACGACACGCAGGTGACGCTTGCCGCCCTGCGCGATATGCCCCCCGTGATAGACATAAAGGCCGCAGGCACGGCCATGCGCTTCCTCACGGCCTACCTGGCCGTTACGCCCGGCGAGCACACCATCACCGGCACCGAGCGTATGCTCCACCGCCCCATTGGCGTGCTGGTGGACGCGCTGCGCTACATCGGGGCCGACATCGAGTATGTCGGCCAGGAGGGCTACCCGCCGCTGCGCATACGCGGGCGGCAGATAGACGGCGGCCCGCTCGTGATGGCGGGCGACGTCAGTTCGCAGTTCATATCGGCGCTGCTGATGGTCGGCCCAACGATGCGCTGCGGCCTTGAGTTGCGCCTCGCGGGCAAGATTATCTCGCGCCCATACATCGACCTCACGCTCTGGCTTATGAACAAGTTCGGAGCCGAGGCCGAGTGGAGCGACATAGACACCATAACCGTCAAGCCCAAGCCCTACGTGCCGAGGCCGTGGGTGATAGAAAACGACTGGAGCGCGGCCTCCTACTGGTATGAGATGGTGGCCCTCAACTCCAACCGCGACGACCGCCTGGCCCTCGAGGGGCTTGCCGACGGCAGCATACAGGGCGACTCCTCGGCCCGCTACATCTTCAGCCTGCTGGGCGTCAAGACCTCGTTCGGCAGCACCGAGCAGGGCGTGCCCACCACGGTGAGGCTCCGCCACGCCGGCTACAGGCTGCCGAGGCTGGAGTACGACTTCGTCAACTCGCCCGACATGGTGCAGACGTTCGTCGTGGCGTGCGCCGCCCTCGGCATACGCTTCCGCTTCACCGGCCTGCAGACGCTAAGGATAAAGGAGACCGACCGCATAGCGGCCCTGAAGGCGGAGATGGGCAAGCTGGGCTATGTGCTGCGCGACTTGGGCGACAACGAGCTGGCGTGGGACGGCTCGCGCTGCGACCCGCAGCCCGAGGCGGCAATAGACACCTACGACGACCACCGCATGGCCCTGGCCTTCGCCCCGCTCGCGCTGCTCTACCCCGGCCTTAGGATAAACAACCCGCAGGTGGTCACGAAGTCTTACCCGCACTTCTGGGACGACCTGCGCCGCGCGGGCTTCGCCATAGACGAGCGGCAGTGAGGCCGCGCGGGCGCGGCGGCCGGCGGCGTGCGTCATTTATGCCGCCACCAAGGCAATAAAATGTGGCCAAGGCGAGTTAATAAGTTGTGAGGAAGTCTGTTTTCAGATATATGGCAATGGTGCTGGCCGCCGCCGCTATCGTGGCGGTGGCAGGCTGCTCCACGAATAAAAACACGGGGGCCACGCGCTGGTGGCACTCGTTCAACGCCCGCTACAACACCTACTACAACGGCGACCTGGCCTACACGGAGGGCTGCCTCAAGCAGGAAAGCAACAACAAGGACGACTTCACCGGCATGATACCGCTCTACCCGGTGGCCAACAAGACCACCCGCACCATGGGCAAGGCCGACTTCGACCGCGCGATCGAGAAGTCGGAGAAGGCCATAAAGCTGCACAGCATCAAGCGCAGGCCGACGTGGAACAAGAGCCGCCGCAAGACCGCCAAGGACATAGAGTGGCTGGGTCGCAAGGAGTACAACCCCTTCCTGTGGAAGGCGTGGCTGCTCATGGGCAAGTCGCAGTTCCAAAAGGGCGAGTTCGACGAGGCCGCCGCCACATTCTCATATATGTCGAGGCTCTACGCCACCCAGCCGGCCATCAACGGGCTGGCCAGGGCGTGGCTCGCCAAGTGCTACGCCGAGCTTGACTGGCTCTACGACGCCGAGGACGTGATAACGAAGATGCGCCGCGACACCATGCACTACAAGGCCGAGAAGGAGTGGGACTACACCCTGGCCGACTACCACGTGCGCAACCGCGACTACGCCGAAGCGGTGAAGTACCTCGCAAAGGTGATAAAGCACGAGCGGCGGCGCAAGCTCCGCGCACGCCAGTGGTACCTCATGGGCCAGCTGCAGAGTGCGCTCGGCAACAAGGAGGAAGCCTACCGAGCCTTCCGCAAGGTGGTAAGGCAGAGCCCGCCCTACGAGGTGGAGTTCAACGCCCGCATAGCCCAGACGGAGGTTATGGCCGGGGGCAAGCCCAAGCAGATGATAAAGAAGCTCAGGCGCATGGCACGCTCCGACAACAACAAAGACTACCTCGACCAGGTATACTACGCCATTGGCAACATATACCTGGCCGAGGGCGACACCGCCAACGCCATCTCGGCCTACGAGCGCGGCAACAAGGAGTCTACGCGCAACGCCACCGAGAAGGGCGTGCTGCTGCTCAAGCTCGGCGACATCTACTGGGCCATGGAGCGGTACAACGACGCACAGCGGTGCTACGGCGAGGCGATCGGCCTGCTCGACAAGGAGAGGCCGGGCTACGAGGAGCTGTCCAAGCGGTCGGAAGTGCTCGACGAGCTTGTGCCGTTCACCGATGCCGTACACCTGCAAGACTCGCTCCAGGTGCTGGCCAAGCTGCCGGAGGCCGAGCGCAACGCCGCCATCGACCGCGTGATAGAGGAGCTTAAGAAGAAGGAAGAGGAGGAACGCCGCGCCGCCCAGGAAGCCGCCGTGGAGAAGCAGTTGCAGCAGCAAGGCGCCATGGGAAACCAGCTGGCCGGCAACCGTATGCCCATGGGCAGCCAGGCGGGCAAGAGCGGCGAGTGGTACTTCTACAACCCGATGGTGGTCAACCAGGGCAAGGCTGCCTTCCAGCGGCAGTGGGGCAAGCGGCAGAACGTTGACAACTGGCAGCGCATAAACCAGACAGTGGTGAACCTCGCCGCCGACATGGGGCAGGGAGCCGAGCCTGCCGACTCGCTGGCTGCCGACTCGCTGGCTGCGGGGGGCGAGGCCGTGGCCGACAGCGCCTCGGCCGGAGGCGGGACTGCCGACTCGGCAGCCAGCGACCCGCACACCCGCGAATATTACTTGGCGCAGATTCCGTTCACCGACGAGCAGAAAGCCGAGAGCGACAACATCATAAAAGACGGGCTTTTCAATTCGGGCGTAATCTTCAAAGACAAGCTCGACAACCTCAAGCTGGGCGAAAAGGCCCTCACGAGGCTCACTTCGCAATATGCCGGCTACGAGAAGAACGACGAGGCCCTCTACCATCTCTTCCTGCTGTACTCGCGCCTCGGCGACCAGGCCAAGGCCGACGCCTGCCTGGCGCAGCTAAAGTCGCTCTATCCCGGCAGCAAGTGGACGACGCTGCTGAGCGACCCCTACTTTGCCGAAAACGCCAAGTTCGGCGTGCAGATAGAAGACTCGCTCTACGGAGCCACCTACGACGCCTTCAAGGCCGGCCGCACCGCCGAGGTGAAGGCGAACGCAAAAATCTCCGCCGAGCGGTTCCCGCTGGGGGCGAACAGGCCCAAGTTCATCTTCATCGAAGGCCTTGGCCTGCTCAACGACGGCGACCCTAACGGCTGCGTGGCCAACATGAAGAAGGTGGTGGAGGAGTTCCCGCAGAGCGAGGTGAGCGAGATGGCCGGCATGATAATAAAGGGCGTGCAGGCAGGGCGCGCGCTCCACGGCGGGCGCTTCGACCTGGGCGACGTGTGGTCGAGGCGCGGCGTGACGCTCGAGGGCGAAGACTCCACAGCCACCGACACGCTAAGCTCCGAGCGCTACACGGGCTACCTCTTCCTCCTGGCCTTCCAGCCAGACTCCGTTAACGCCAACCAGCTGCTCTACGACATGGCCAAGTACAACTTCACCAACTACATGGTGCGCAACTTCGACATTGCCATCGACCAGGCCGGGGGCATCTGCCGCATGATGGTGAGCGGCTTCCTGAGCTACGACGAGGCACTGCAATACGCACGCAACCTATATGCCGACGCCGACATGGCGGCCAAGGTGGCAGGGTGCAGGCGCATCATAATAAGCCAGGAAAACCTGCCCCTGCTCGGCACGAAGTACAGCTACGTGGAGTACGGGGAGTTCTTCGACGAGGCGCTCGCCCCGCTCACCATCAGCGACGAGCAGCTGCTGAACGTGCCGGAGAGCGTGGAGCAGGAAGAACCGGCAGCGGAGGAACCCGAAGCAGAGGGCGACGGGCCTTCCGACGACGGCTACTACAACAACGCCGAGCCGCAATACAACGACGGTTTCGACTTCGGCGACGATTTCTATCAATGATGAGCAACGGACTTCTACTTTGGGCCGACGACGAGATTGAGCTTCTCCGGGCCCACTTGCTTTTCCTCGAAAAGAAGGGATACGAGGTGGTGACGGTGACCAACGGCACCGACGCAATCGACAAGTGCCGCGAAAACAACTTCGACCTCGTGCTGCTCGACGAGATGATGCCCGGCCTGAGCGGCCTCGAGACGCTGCAGAAGATTAAGGACATCTTGCCCGCCGTGCCTGTGGTGATGGTCACCAAGAGCGAAGAGGAGGACATAATGGACCAGGCCATCGGCTCGAAGATAGCCGACTACCTGATAAAACCGGTGAACCCGAACCAGATTCTCCTGACGCTGAAGAAGAACATCCACCGCAACGAAATACTCACCGAGGTGGCGCAGAGCGGCTACCAGCAGGAGTTCTCCGCGCTGGCCGGCCAGATAGCCGGGTGCAGCACGCACTCCGACTGGGTGGACACCTACCGGCGGCTCGTGCACTGGGAACTGGAGCTTAGCGGCACCGACAGCAACATGACCGAGATGCTGCAGATGCAGAAGGAGGAGGCCAACAACGGCTTCGCCAAGTTCATACGCGCCAACTACCTCGGGTGGGTGGCCTCGCTCGCCCCGGGGGGCAGCGGCGAAGGCAGGCCGATGCTCAGCCCCGAGGTGTTCAAGCGCAAGGTGTTCCCGCTGCTCGACCAAGGGCGCAAGGTGTTCATGGTGGTGCTCGACAACTTCCGCTACGACCAGTGGCGTGCCGTGGCCGGCGGGATAGGCAAGCTCTTCGACATCGAGGAGGACGGTCTGTACTTCAGCATACTGCCCACGGCCACGCAATATGCCCGCAACGCCATCTTCAGCGGGCTGATGCCAAACAAGATAGCGCAGATGTTCCCCGCCCTCTGGGTGGACGAGGACGACGAGGAAGGCAAGAACCTCAACGAGGGGCCGCTCATACAGACGCAGATTGAGCGCTACCGCAGGCGCGACACCTTCTCTTACAGCAAGATAAACGACCAGGCCGGGGCGGAAAAGTTCATGCAGAAGCTGCGCCAACTGGAAAGGAACGACCTCAACGTGGTGGTGTTCAACTTCATCGACATGCTCAGCCACGCACGCACCGAGTCGCGCATGGTGCGCGAACTGGCAAGCAACGAGTCGGCCTACCGCAGCATAACGCTGAGCTGGTTCAGCCACTCGGTGATTGCCGACCTGTTCAAACGCCTCGCGCAGACCGACTTCACGGTGGTCGTCACCACCGACCATGGCTCCATCCGCGTGGGCAAGCCCGTGAAGATTGTGGGCGACCGCAATACCAACACCAACCTGCGCTACAAGCTGGGAAAGAACCTCGGCTACAGCGACAAGACCCTCTTCGCCATCAAGGAACCTGCCAAGGCGCAGCTGCCCGCGCCGAACATCAGCACGAGCTACGTGTTTGCCACGGGCAACTCGTTCTTTGCCTACCCGAACAACTACAACTATTACGTGGCCTACTACAAGGACACGTTCCAGCACGGGGGCATCTCGATGGAGGAAATGATTATACCTATCGTAACAATGACCGGCAAAAAAAGATAAAATGGAAATAAGAATAGACAGCATCGACGGCATAGGCGGCGCGGCGCGGGCGTTCGTGGCCGCCATGGGCGACCGCAAGGTGTTCGCCTTCTACGGCAAGATGGGCGCGGGCAAGACCACGTTCATAAAGGCCGTGTGCGAGGAGATGGGCGTGGCCGACGTGATAACGTCGCCTACGTTCGCCATAGTGAACGAGTATGCGTGCGAAGGCAGCGGGCAGACCATCTTCCATTTCGACTTCTACCGCATAAAGAAGATAGAGGAGGTCTACGACATGGGCTACGAAGACTACTTCTACGGCGGGGCGGTGTGCTTCATCGAGTGGCCCGAACTGGTGGAGGAGCTGCTGCCCGAAGATGCCGTGAGGGTGTCCATAGAGGAGCGCCCAGACGGCAGCCGCCTGCTCACCATGTGACGGCCACGCATCCTTCGGCGCCATCCCTGCGCGGGCCATGCCGCGCTTTGCCGCCTGTGGGGCTTAAAAACAAAACGAAATGTTTTGCATTTTGCGTGATTTTCAGTAACTTTGCAGCCGCAAACGATAGGCAACAAAGAAAATTTACAAATAAAATCATGATTAATTCACAGGAGATAAAGAAAGGGACCTGCATCCGTTTGGACAACCAGGTGTGGGTGTGCATTGACTTCCAGCACGTGAAGCCGGGCAAGGGCAACACCGTAATGCGCACAAAGCTGAAGAACGTCACCGACGGCCGCGTGCTCGACCGCACCTTCCAGATTGGCTTCAAGCTCGAAGACGTGCGCATAGAGCGCCGCCCCTACCAGTACCTTTACGAGGACCAGACGGGCCGCATATTCATGAACCAGGAGACTTACGAGCAGATTCCAATTGCCAACGACCTTGTAATCGGCGTTGAATACATGAAAGAAGGCGACGTGGTGGAAGTTGTCACCGACACCACCGACGGCACTATACTCTATGCCGAGATGCCTGTCAAGACCAACCTGCGCGTGACCCACAGCGAGCCAGGCATAAAGGGCGACACCGCCACCAACGCCACCAAGCCCGCAACGCTTGAGACCGGCGTGGAAATCCGCGTGCCGCTGTTCATCAACGAGGGCGACCTCATCCAGGTGGACACCCGCGACGGCAGCTACCTCAGCCGCGTGAAGGAATAAGGTATACATCAGTGCGGGGGCCGTTAGCGCCTCGCCACGCTTCAGGATAATGCACAGTCCATAATTGCCATGCGCCGATTATGGGGTGTGCATTTTCAGTTAGTCAGCAGGTGCGGGCCGGGGCGGCGGCCCATGTTTGCCATCGGGCTGCGGCATGGCGGCCTTATGGCGTGTGCGCGGCAGCCTTGCGCACATAGACTCGGCCGCCCGGCCGTGGCGGGTCGCGGCCAATTATGATTTAAGAACTATGGATAGTGAATCAAAGGTATATTCTTTCGTAGTCCCGGTGTACAACCGCCCGGACGAGGTGGGCGAGCTGCTTGAGAGCATGGCGGCCCAGACGCTAAAGGATTTTGAGGTGTTGGTGGTCGAGGACGGGTCGCAGGCCGACTGCCGCGAGGTGGTGGAGAGATACGCCGGGCGGCTCGACGTGAAGTATCTCGCCAAGAAAAACTCCGGCCCGGGGCTTAGCCGCAACTATGGGGCGGAGCGTGCCAAGGGCCGGTGGCTCATCGTTCTCGACTCCGACGTGGTGCTGCCCGAAGGCTACCTCCAGGCCGTGGACGACGAGCTTCGGCGCGAGCCGGCCGACGCCTTCGGCGGCCCAGACTGCGCCCACCCCTCGTTCACCGACACGCAGAAGGCCATAAGCTACTCGATGACCAGCTTTTTCACCACCGGCGGCATACGCGGCGGCAAGAAGAAGCTCGACAAGTTCTACCCACGCTCGTTCAACATGGGCATACGGCGCGACGTCTACCTGCGCCTCGGCGGGTTTTCGCCAATGCGCTTTGGCGAGGACATCGACTTCAGCATACGCATTTTCAAGGCCGGGTGCAGCTGCCGCCTGTTTCCCGGGGCATGGGTCTGGCACAAGCGGCGCACCGACTTCCGCAAGTTTTTCCGCCAAGTCTACAACAGCGGCATTGCCCGCATCAACCTCTACAAGAAATACCCGGAGTCGCTAAAGGCCGTCCACCTGCTGCCGATGGTGTTCACCGTGGGCGTCATAGCCCTCGTGCTGGCCTCCGCCGCAGGCCGCCTGCTTATGCACTACGACGACATACACCGCTGGTACTGGCTCTGTGCCGGCCCGTGGCTGCCCATCCTGGCCTATTGCGGGCTGATAGTGGCCGACTCGTCGGTGCGCAACCGCAGCCTGAAGATTGGCTTCCTCTCCGTTGCTGCCGCCTTCGTGCAGCTCATGGGCTACGGCTTCGGCTTCCTCGCCGCGTGGTGGCGCCGCTGCGTGAGGGGCAAGGACGAGTTCAGCGCGTTTGAAAACTCTTTCTATTCTTAAGGTCAGAGGTAAGAGGGCAGAGTGATGAGGATTTGTTGGCGGCATGGTTGGTTTGGCAAAAGCTGCGAAATGCACGGTAGTTTTGTAGTGACTTAATGTTTGACTGGTAGATAAAGACAGCATGTGCGACACGAAACACGGGGCGGTGACGTTGGCTAACCCGTCCAAGCTTTCCATTGCCAACTGGGCGGAGGAAGACCGCCCGAGGGAAAAGTTGGCCCGGCTCGGGGCGCAGGCCCTGTCTAACGCCGAGCTGCTGGCCATACTCATCGGCTCCGGGTCGGCCAAGGAGAGCGCGGTGGAGCTGATGAAGCGCGTGCTTGCCGACTGCAACAACAACCTCAACACGCTCGGCAAGCGCACCATACACGAGCTGACGCAGTACAACGGCATGGGGCCGGCAAAGGCCATAACCATACTCGCGGCCTGCGAGCTGGGCAAGCGGCGCCAGCTCGAAAAGGCCGAGGAGCGCCCCGACCTCGGCTCGGCCACCGCCATCTACAACCACCTGCACCCGCTCATGCAAGACCTCGACACCGAGGAGGCGTGGATTCTGCTTATGAACCAGAACTTCAGGCTCATCAAGCGCGAGCGCATCTCGCACGGCGGCATAAGCGAGACGGCGGTGGACGTGCGCGTGATAATGCGCGAGGCGCTGCTCAACAACGCCACCGTGCTTGCCCTCGCCCACAACCACCCCAGCCAGAACACACGCCCGAGCAAAGACGACGACGCGCTGACCGAGCGCGTGAGGAAGGCGTGCGAAGTGATGCGGATATTCTTTGCCGACCACATCATCGTGACCGACGGGCGTTACTATTCTTACCGCGAGGAGGGGAGGCTCTGACCCCGCGCCGCCACGGCACCCGAACGCCTGCGCATCCCGGCTTAACTTTGTTTAACTCTATTTGCCCGTTGCCCGTGCAAGGAATCCGAAGTGCGTTTGTTTCATTTATAGAAATAAACAAATAGCAAACCGTTATGAACACAACCAAACTTCTATCCCATGCCGCGTTGCTCCTGGCTGTGGCTTTCGCGGCCGTGGCCTGCGACTACGACAGCGACGAGTACTACGAGTACAGCTACGTAAGCCCCACGGCCATCGTCACGGTGAAGCCAGCCAGCGACAGCCTCCCGCTGCGCCTGCAGCTCGACGACAGCACCGCCCTGCGCCCCGTGAACCTGCCCTCGTCGCCATTTGGCGACAAGGAGGTGCGGGCGCTCGTGGGCTTTGTCTACCAGGGCGGCACCGCTCCCGGCGGCGAGCGCGAGGTGTGGGTAAACTGGATAGACAGCGTGCTGACCAAGCCCATGGCCGAAAGCCTCGGCCAGGCCAACGACTCGGTGTATGGCGACGACCCGGTGGAGATTGTGGACAGCTGGGAGACAGTGGCCGAAGACGGCTACCTCACGCTGCGCTTCCGCACCCGGTGGGCGCCGTCGGCCGTGCATCGCGTCAACCTCGTGCGCCTCGACGCGCCCGGCGGGCAATATGAGGTGCGCTTCTGCCACGATGCCGGCGCACCTGCCGATGCGGGCGTGGTGGCCGACGACGTGGTGGCCTTCAGGCTGGCCGACGAGTTCAACGCGCCCGACTCGGCTTTCGACATAACGCTTAGGTGGAAGTCGTACAGCGGCGAGAAGTCGCACAAGTTTACTTACCGCCCGCGCAAGGACGCGGGGAAATAGCGCGGCAGTGGCAGCACACACCCACGAGACATACACGGAGCAAGCGCTCGCAAGGCAGCTTCGCCGGGGCGACCCCTCGGCGATGCGGCGTTTCTACGACCTCTACGCCGGCTACCTCGCCGGGGTGTGCTCGCGCTACGTGGCCGACGGCGACGACGCCAAGGACGTGCTGCAGGAGAGCATGGTCAAGATAATGTACAACATCGACCGCTTCGACTACCGCGGCGAAGGCTCGCTGCGCTCGTGGGCCACGAGGGTGACGGTGAACGAGGCCCTCAACCTGCTGCGCGAGAGGCAGAAGGTGGGCTTCGCCCCGCTCGGCGAGGGCGCAGCCGACGCGCCCGACGAGCCGGAGCCTGACGTGGACGACATTCCCGCCGAGGCCATACACGAGATGGTGAGGCGGCTGCCCGACGGCTACCGCACCGTGTTCAACCTCTTTGCCATAGAGGGCAAGAGCCACAAGGAGATTGCCGGCCTGCTCGGCATAAGCGAGGCTACGTCGGCCTCGCAGTTCCACCGGGCGAAAAACAGGCTGGCGCATGAGATAAACGAGTATAGGAAAAAACTTAAATGACTATTGCCAATGAACGAGAAATGGCTGGAAGACATTAGGCGCAAGGCCCTTGGCTACGCAGAGGAGCCGCAAGGCATCGACCGCCCGGAGCTTGAGCGGCGCATGGCGGCGGCCTTCGCCGCCCGCCGCAGGCGCGTGGTTGCGCTGTGGGGGAGCCGCCTTGCCGCCGCAGCCGCCGTGGCTGCGCTCGCGGTGCCGCTTGCCGGGCTGCTGCCCGACAGCGGCCAGGAGCAGCCCGTGGCCGATGCCCCGCGCCACGTCGCCGCTGCCGGCGGGGGCGATGCCGCGCCCGCAGCGCCCGCTGTCGTGCCTGCGCCTGCCGCAGCAATGGCGCAGGCCGCGCCGCGCAGGCCGCTTGCCGCCGCGCATGACGGCCTGCCCGGGGGCATTGCCCCTGCGGCAGCGCCGGGCGATGCCGCTGCCGGCGACGCGCAGCCCGAGAATAGAGAAGGGAGCGGCGGCGAGCCGCGGCAGCGCGGCGGTGCAGCCCGCGCAGAGGCCGGGCTGCGGCCCCGCACCCCGCGCCACGCAGTGGCGGCGCCAGCCCAGCGCAAGCGGCCCGCCCCCAAGGTGTCGGCCTTTGTGGCCAATGCCGCCATGGGAGGCAGCTCGGCCACGGCATACAGGGCAATGCTGCCCATGGCCAACCCTATAGGCTACTACACCGAGGCGTTCGGCGCCGGCGAGAGCGACGCCGCCCTGCTGCAGTCGGAGGCCGCCCACACCGACGTTGACCACCGCCCGCCGCTGCGCTTCGGGGTGCTCGTGAGCCTGCCCGTGAGCCGCAGGTGGGCCGTGGAGACGGGCTTGGTGTACAGCTACCTGCACTCCGAAATATCGAGCGGCAACGCCACGCTGCGCACCGAAACCACCCAGCGGCTCCACTATGTGGGCTTGCCGGTTGCCGCCACGTTCACGGCGTGGAGCGGCCGCAGCTTCTCGCTTTACGCCAAGGCGGGCGGCATGGTGGAAAAGATGGTGGGCGGGACCGCCGACACGCGCATATTCTCCGATGGCATGGAGGAACAGTCGGCCACCGACCGCGTAAGCATCAAGCCGCTGCAGTTCTCCGTGGGCGGCGCCATAGGGGCGGAGTGGCGGTTTGCCGGCAGCGTGGGGGCTTACGTCGAGCCAGGCGTGAGCTACACGTTCGACAATGGCAGCAGCGTACCCACGTACTACGCCGACCGCCAACTGTCGTTCAGCCTTAGCGTCGGCCTGCGCGTCGGCCTGGGCCGACGGTGATTTCGGCAGTTTTGCCGCACCCTCTTGTTTTTGATTTTTTAAGTTTTCGTTCTGCGGAATTTAACACGTCAGGAAGTGGCGAAATAGGAATCGGAATGCGCCTTTGGGGCCGCTGAAAGCCCGCCCGGCGCAAGTGGTTTTGCAAAACGGCACGTCTCGGAACGCGAAACGTGCCGTTTTAGGATGCGAAACGTGCCGTCTTGCAAGGCAAGGCGGCACGTTTCGTATGGCGTTTTTTCTTGTTTTATTGCACTTTCAGGTGCGTTTTGGGCTAAAATCAGCCTTTCCTTTTTGCAAAATTTGCATGGATTTTGGCCTAACTCCCACTCCCACAGCTTGTTGCGCCAGCCGCCCGTTTTCGCGGTATTTGCAGCCTGGCTTGCCCGGGGCGCGTAAGTCGCGTGGATGGGGCTTCCCGGCGCTCTGCCATTTAACATTTCCCGGCACCGCCTTTGCCGCTTCCCGCCTGCCGGTTTTTGTGGCTGCGGCTTCGGCATGGCTGCCTTACCTGTGGTCGAGGCCCGGCATTGTGGCCCTGTCGGTGTCTATCTTGAAGTCCATCATGCCGTCGCGCGGGAAGTGCATCCCGGCCATGAGCAGCCCGTTTTTTAAGGCGTATACCGTGAATTTATCCCTTGACGCGATGGCTTGCTTGCGGTCCATGTCGTAGTCGGCGCAAAGGCGTGAGTCTTGTATCTGGAGGCTAAGCCCGTGGTACAGGTCGCCAACGATGATGATGCGCCCTATCTGGTAGACTGTATGCCCCGGTGTGTGGCCCGGCGCGGCCATGGCCACCACGCCCATTGGCAGACGGTCGGCATAGCCGAAGCGGTGGAGCCGCCCCCGGTAGGTGGCCATGGCCCGGGCTGCGCTGCCCTTGGGGTCGCCGTTTGTCACCCAGTGGTCGTATTCGGCCTGCGGCACGTACACCTCGCAGCGGGCGAACACGGGTTTGCCCTCGTAGGTCATGCCGCCTATGTGGTCGGCGTGGAAGTGGGTTATGAACAGGTAGTCGATGCTGTCGGGCGAGAGTCCGAGCATGGCCAGCCGCTCCACGAGCTTGCCGCCCTTGGCTTTGCCGTTGCCGGTGTCGAAGAGTGCGCGCTTGCCGTCCTTTTCTACTACGAAGCAGCTGATGGACGACGGCACGCTGTCTCCCGGCCAGAGTTTCTCCACTTGGGCAGAGTCGGCCTCGCCGTAGAAGAGCTTTTTGGGCATGGCTTTCTCAAACTCGTTGTCTTTGATGGATAGGATTGACGTGGTGGTGTCCACGTTTGTCCTCGCGAAAGGCATCATGAGCGGCGTGCCTTCCGCCTCTGCCTCTGCCTCGCCCTTGCCGTTGCCGCAGGCAACGGTGGCTGCGGCGGCTGTGGCCATGAGTATGGCCGAAAACAGTTTGTGCATCATTGTTTATTGTTGTTTGGTTGTTTGCTCGCCTGTGGGCCGTGGCGTGGCGCCTGCGCCGGTGTCAGAGCAGCCTCTTGGCGAAGTGGCGCACGGGGTACCACACGGCGAGGAAGCCCACGGCGAGCACCGTGGCGAACACGAGGGCCACGTCGGTGGGGTGGACGCTCACGGGGTAGGCGTCCACGATGAACGACCCGCTCGTGCTGCCAAGCTTCACTATGCCGAACGCCTGCTGCAGCCAGCACAGCAGCAGGCCCAGGAGCACGCCTATGGCCGCGCCTATGGCCGAAATCATGCGCCCCTCGAAGAGGAACACGCGCACTATCTGGCTGTCGCTCGCCCCGAGGTTGCGCAGCGTGGCCACGTCGGCCTTCTTGTCGATGATGAGCATCGACAGGCTGCCGATGATGTTGAAGCAGGCCACGGTGAGGATGAACGTCAGGAAGATGTAGGCTATGAACTTCTCGATCTTCATTATCCTGAACGTGTCGTCTTGCTGCTCGAAGCGGTCTTTCACCGTGTACTTGTCGCCCACTATGCCTTTTATCTCTGCCTTCACCGCCTCGAAGTCGGCTCCCGGCCTGAGCCTAAGCTCGAGGGCGGACACCATTCCCTGGCGGTCGAAGAGGCTGCGGGCGAAGCCTATCGGAGCCACGATGTAGTTTTTGTCGTACTTGGCCTGCTGGACGCAGAACAGCGCCCCCGGCGAGTAAAGCTCGTCTTCCACGAAGCCGTCGGCGGGGTTGGCCATGTTCAGCTGTCCCTCGCGGCGCGGGGCGTATATCTTAAGCGGGTTGTCGAAGCGGTAGCCGGTGCCGAGCGTCTCGGCGAGCCTTATGCCGAGTATGCCGAAGCTCATGCCGCCCGCGTACAGCTCGTAGCCGCCCTCGCCCACGAGTATTGAGCGTATGTGGGTGAGGCTGTCGAAGTTGTCGGCCACGCCCTTTAGCGTGACCACGGCCTGGCGGTCGCCGTAGACGGCCAGCGCCATGTCTTCGAGGGTCTCGGTGGCCACGGCCACGTCGGGCAGCCGCCTTACCTCCGCCAGCAGGGGGTCGTCGGCAGGGGCCACCTTGCCCACGGCGGGCGCCACCTTCAGCTGCGGGTCGAACGACGTGAAGAGCGAGGCCACCAGGTCGTGGAAGCCGTTGAACACGCTAAGCGTCACTACCAGGGCCATCGTTGCCACGGCCACGCCCACCACGCTTATTGCGCTTATGGCGTTGATTGCGTGCGTGCTCTTCTTCGAGAAGAGGTAGCGGCGGGCTATGTAGAACGGGAAGTTCATTTCTTGAGCAGCTCGTCAATGTGCTCGATGTAGTCGAGCGAGTCGTCGATGAAGAAGCGCAGCTCCGGCACGATGCGCAGCTGGTGGCGTATGCGCGTGCCCAGCTCGTAGCGTATGGTCTTGTCGTTGGCCCTGATGTTGTCCATTATCTCCTCGGCCCGCGCCGGGGGGAATATGCTGAGGTAGGCCGTGCAAACGCTAAGGTCGGGCGAGACGCGCACCCGCGTCACCGATACCATCACGCCGTGTGTGGCCCTCGTCTGTTGTTGGAAGATGAGGCTAAGCTCCTTTTGGAGCAGCCGTGCAACCTTGTTTTGTCTTGTCTCTTGCATTGGGATGTATGGTGTTAATGGTGTTCTTGTGACCACAAAGTTACAGCAAATAGCCCGAAACGCAAAAATAAACATCTATTTTTTTTGTATTTCGGGCTATTTGCTGTAACTTTGCAGGCTGTAAAGAGGTTGCCCTGATAGTTCAATGGATAGAACAACTCTCTCCTAAAGAGTAGATCCGAGTTCGATTCTCGGTCGGGGTACGCCGGATTTTGTTTCCCACAAACGTTTTTCCGCCATTTGCCAGTGCCGCGTTGCCGCGTGTGCGAGTGCCTTTGTGCCGCCTTTTGTGCGGGCCGGCGGCGCGTGTGCGGTGCGTGGCCCATTGCGAGGCGGCCACGGGGGCGTTCGCCGCAGTGGCCGGAGGGTGGCGGGGCTGATGGCGTTCGGCGGGTTAGCCTCGCGCCGGTGGGAAATGTTAAAATGCAAAAAAGAACGCCGAAAAATTTGCTCCTTTCACATATTGTGTGTACTTTTGCACCCGCAAAGCTAAAGGCGATGCAGGTAACGGGATTTAGCGCAGTTGGTAGCGCACGCGTCTGGGGGGCGTGAGGTCGCTGGTTCGAGTCCAGTAATCCCGACATAGAGCGCAAGAAGTTGGAATCCAATTTCTTGCGCTTTTTTATTTCTAAACTGCGGCGCACGGCGGTTTCGTGTATAAAAAAAATGTCCGCAAAGCCGGTATATGGGCGTTGCGGACGCAGGATGGTGCGGCGACTGTGTGATTGCCTTTGCTATTTTGTGCAGTCGATGGCCACTTTCATCACCCCGTCGGCGTGGCTCTCGAATAGCGAGTATGCGCGGGCGATGTCTGAAAGCGGGAAGCGGTGGGTGATGAGCGGCGTGGTGTCTATGAGTCCTTCGGATATTAGCCGGAGGGTTTCGGCGCAGTCGCAGCCGTCCACGCCGCCGGTCTTGAACGTCAGGTTCTTGCCGTACATATCCGGCAGTGGCAGCACCTGTGGCGTGTCGTACATGGCCACGATGGTCACCGTGGCGTTGGGGCGTGCGCATTGCCATGCCATGGCGAAGGTGCCGCGCCCCCCGGCCACCTCGAACACCACGTCGGCCCCGCCGCGCCCGGAGAGCGCGGCCACTGCGGCTTGGCATTCGCCGGGCGTTACTACGGCCACGTCGGGGTAGTGCTGCGATACGAAGCGGCGGCGCCCTTCGTCGGTTTCGCACACCGCGATGTGGCGCGGGCGGTGCAGTTTGGCGCACAGCAGGGTGCAGATGCCTGTAGGCCCGGCGCCTATGATGAGCACGGTGTCGTCGGGCGAGATTGATGAAATGCGGGCTGCCCAGAAGCCGGTGGCGAGCACGTCGCCCACGAATAGCGCGGCGTCGTCGGTCACGCTGTCGGGTATTGGCGTCAGCCCGCAGTCGGCGAACGGCACGCGGACGTACTCCGCCTGCCCGCCGTCGATGCGGCAGCCCAACGCCCATCCGCCTTCTGGCGAGGTGCAGTTGTTCACGAAGCCGTGGCGGCAGAAATAGCATTCGCCGCAGAAGGTCTCCACGTTGACGGCCACGCGGTCGCCGGGGCGCACGTTGCCCACTGCGGGGCCGGCCTCTTCAACCACGCCCACCATCTCGTGGCCCACGGTTATGCCCGGCACTGCCTTCGGCACGCTGCCGTGCTTGATGTGCAGGTCGCTTGTGCAGATGCTCGCCTGGGTGACGCGCACAATGGCGTCGCGCGGCCCTTGCAGCGTGGGGCGCGGCTTGTCCGTTAGTTCGAAGCGTCCTTTCTCGATGTATGTGTATGCCTTCATTGCGCAGGTTGTTGTTGTCTCGGTTTGTGTTTAAGCGCGTTCGGTCAGTTGCCGAGCGGCACGTTTTCGGCTTCTATGCGCTCGTGCAGGAACACGCTGGCCGTCTCGCGGAAGCGTTCGGGGCTTTCGGTGGTGAGGTATCTCACGCCAGCGCCCCGCGTGCAGCGGCGTTCAAGCTCGGCGTGGCGGGCGAGGTAGGAGGCCAGGCTGGCCGCCACGTAGTCGCCCTGGGCCACAATCCTCACCCCTGCCGGCACGTATTTGGCAATCTTCGGCATGAGGAGCGGGTAGTGGGTGCAGCCGAGTATCACGGCGTCGATGTCGCCGTCGCGGGCCATTAGCTGGTCGATGCGCTTCTTTACGAAGTAGTCTGCGCCGGGGCTGTCGCCTTCGTTGTATTCCACGAGCGGCACCCAGAACGGGCAGGCCACGCCCGATACCTTTATGTCGGGGAAGAGTTTGTGTATTTCGAGCGTGTAGCTCTCGCTCCTTATTGTGCCTTCGGTGGCGAGTATGCCCACGTGGCGCGTCTTGGTGAGCGAGCCGATGGCTTCAGCCGTGGGGCGTATTATGCCGAGCACGCGGCGTTGCGGGTCGAGTTTGGGCAGGTCTATCTGCTGTATCGAGCGCAGTGCCTTGGCCGAGGCGGTGTTGCAGCCGAGTATGACGAGGTGGCAACCCATCTCGAAGAGCTTGGCCACGGCTTGCCTGGTGAACTCGTACACTACGTCGAACGAGCGCGAGCCGTATGGTGCGCGGGCGTTGTCGCCGAGGTAGAGGTAGTCGTACTGCGGCAGTAGCTGGCGGATGCCGTGCAGTATCGTCAGCCCCCCGTAGCCCGAATCGAATATTCCTATCGGGCCTGGGGCAGTGGGTAGTGCGGTCATGTTGGTAGGCTGTTTGGTTAGACTGTGGCGGATGCCTTGCGCGGCATGGCCTATTTGAGCTTGTCGATGACCATGAGTGTGACGTTCTCGCCAAGCGAGCTGTCGATAAACGGGCAGGCGTTGTCGTCGATGTTGATGATGAAGGCCAGGCGTTGCTGCCTCCCCACCGTCCTTATGGCTGCCCGCAGGCGTTTGTGGAGTGGGGCGAAGATGTCTTTTTCGGCCTCCGCGAGCAGGCGGCGGCTTTCGTCGCTGAAAGCCACGTTGCGCTTGAGCAGTTCCTGCAGCTCCGTCTGCCGCTTGCGCAATATCGACTGCGGGTAGCTGTCCTGCTCGTCGAGGAATTCTTCGTATTGGCTGTTGAACTCCTCTGCGGCGCGGCGCGCCTCCGCCCCGTAGCGCGAGCGCAGCGTGTCGAGGCGTGCCTGCGCTTCGGCGTAGCCCGACATGGAGCGCAGCGCGGTGGCGTAGCTGATGTAGCCGAACTGCGGTTTGGGCGGCTCGGCGGCTGTGTCGGCCGCCACCGGCACGAAGGTGTCTATGTCGGTTGCGGCTACGGTGTCGGCCTGGGCAGCCGGCTGCGCGGCGGAACCGACCGCAGCCATGGCAAATGCCAGTATGGCGAGCGGCCGCTTGGCGTGACTTTTAAGCATTGGGTGCTGTTGAATTGAATAGCCGCAGCGGCCCCCGCGCGGCCTGTTGCCTGTGCGGGTGTGCCTGCTGCGGCGCGTCTTGGGTTTACTTCAAGCCGAGTTTTGCCTTTACTTCGGCTGTAACGTCGGTGCTGAGCGTGGTGCTTATGTAGGGTATGCCGCCCTGGATGTCCATGATGTAGACGTAGTTTCCGGCCTGGCCCACCTGCTTGATGGCGTCCACCACCTTGGTCGTGATAGCCTGCATCTTCTCCTGCGAAGCCTTGGCGAGGGCCTGCTGGTTGTCTTGGTAGCTCTGCTGTATGCGCTGGTAGAGGTCTTGCAGCTCTTGCTCGCGGCGCTGGCGGATGTTTTCGGGGAGCGTGGCGCGGGTAGAGTCGTATGCGGCAGACTTCTTGTTAAGCTCGTCTTGCATGAGCTTGAGGTCGTTCTCATACTGCTTTTGCAGGGCGTCCACCTCGTTTTTTGCCGTGGCGTATTCGGGCATTGCCTGGATTATGTCCTGCGAATTGACGTGACCGAACTTCTGGGCAAAGGTTGCCAAAGGCGCGAACATCATCAGCGCCAAGAATAGTTTTTTCATTTTTGTTTGTTGTTTTTATTGTTGTTGTTTGTTGTTTCCGTCCTTTTCCTGCCGCTGCCTGCTTGCCGTGCGGGCGGTGGCGGTTGGCTGTCGGCCTGCCGCTTGTCAGTAGGAGTAGCCCAGCTTTTGCAGCACCTCGTTGCTGATGTCTATCTTCGGGCTTCCGAAGATTATCCCGGCGTTGCTGGCGCGGTCTACCACGAGCTGGTACCCGCGCAGGTCGGCGATGTCCTTCACGGCGTTGTATATCTCGTCTTGGATTGGCGTCATGAGGCTTGCGCGCTTCTTGAACAGCTCGCCGTCGGGGCCGAAGTATTTCCTCTTAAGCTCGGCGGCGGCCTTTTCCTTCTCCATTATTGCGTCCTGGCGCTCCTTTTTCTGCTCTTGCGAGAGGAACACCACTTCGTTCTGGTAGTTTTTGTACATTGTCTGCGCCTCGGTGGAGAGCGCGTCCACCTCGGCCTGCCATTTCTTCGACACTTGGTTGAGCTGCTCGTTGGCCCGTTCGTATGCCGGGATGTTCTTCAACACAAACTCCATGTCGATGAGCGCGAACTTCTGTGCGCTCGCCACTGCCGGCAATAGGAGCACGGCCAGTGCCATGACAAACTTCTTGATGTTCATAAGTTGACCTCCTGTAAGTTTTCGTTTCTTTGTGGTGCGTCGCGGTGTTGGCGCGGCGGCGTTGCCAGCCTTGCGGCGAAGCCCCGGCCTGTGCGCTGTGCGCCGTGGCGTCAGAACTCCTGTCCGAGTATGAAGTGGAACTGGCTCCCGCCCCTCGTCCCGGTCGAAAGGGTCTCGTCGAAGCCGTATGCCCAGTCGATTCCCATCAGTCCGACCATCGGGAGGAATATGCGCACGCCGGCGCCGGCGGAGCGTTTCATGTCGAAGGGGTTGAACTTCTTCGTGTCATACCAAGCGTTGCCGCCCTCGAGGAACGCCAGTCCGTATATTGTCGTGTTGCCGAGCATGAACGGGTAGCGCACTTCCAGTGTGAAGCGGTCGTAGGCGTAGCCCGGTGCGGAGTATGGCGTGAGCGAGCCGTTTTCGTAGCCGCGCAGGCCGATGGTCTCTTGGGCGTAGCCCGTTGAGTAGCCGCTCATGCCGTCGCCGCCCATATAGTAGGTCTCGAATGGCGACTTCTTGAACTGGTTGTAGGCTCCGAGCAGTCCGAACTCGACGCGGGTCATGAGCACGAAGCATTTCTGCCCGCCTGTCAGTGCGGTGTAGTTGCGGAACTTCACCTTCCACTTGTGGTACTCAATCCAGCGGTACTTGTCCTGTTGCTCTTCCTGGTAGGTGGCCGAGTTGGGGTCGGTGGCCAGGTGCTCGTAGTCCTTGCCGTCCCAGAGCGACCATGGCGGGGTGAGCGTCAGCGACGCGAGGAACTCCGAGCCGCGGCGCGGGAAGAGCTGGTTGTCGGTGCTGGTGCGCGACAGGGTCAGCCCGAGGTTGACGTTGTTGCAGTTGCCGTTGGTGATGATGAAGTACTGCCAGTCCTTCAGCATATACCGCTGGTAGGCCAGGGATACCGACAGCTGGAAGTAGTCGTCGGGCCAGCGCAGGCGTTTGCCCCATCCGATGGAGAACCCGACGAGCTGTACGTACTTGTCGTCGTCGAGGTAGCTCTCGTAGTTGTTGTAATAGTTGTTGTTGTAGCTGCCGTAATAATTGTAATAATTGTACCAGTTACTGTTGTAGTAGTTGCTGTTCACGTCGGTCTGCTTCGAGTAGAACGCGCCCACGTTGAAGGCGTTTGGCCTCTTGCCGCCGAACCATGGGGCAGAGTAGCTTATGCTGTACGACTGGTAGTATGTGCCGTTTGTCTGTGCGCTCAGTGCGAGTTGCTCGCCGTCGCCTATCGGCATGATGCCGCGGTGCATCTTGTTCTTGCCGAAGAGGTTGCGCATGGAGAAGTTGTTGAGCTTGAGCGATATGCGGCCTATGACTCCGGTCTGGCCCCATCCGAGCGAGAACTCCACCTGGTCGTTCGACTTCTGCTCCAGTTCCCAGTTGATGTCCACCGTGCCGTCCTCCATGTTGGGCTGTATGTCGGGGTTGACCTTCTCCGGGTCGAAGAATCCCATCGACGCGATGTCGCGCGCCGAGCGCATCAGTGCCTCCTTGGAGAACAGGTCGCCGGGCTTTGTCCGCAGCTCGCGGCGCACCACTTCCTCGTATAGCCGGTCGTTGCCGAATATGCGCACGCTGCGTATGTGGGCCTGTTGCCCTTCCTCGATGCGCATCTCCAGGTCGATGGAGTCGCCCACCACGTTCACTTCCGTTGGCACGAGGTGGTAGAACAGGTAGCCGTTGTTCCAGTAGAAGTTGCCCACGGCGTCCTCGTCTTCCTCGAGCCGCTTCTTAAGCTTCTTCTGGTTGTAGACGTCTCCCTTCTTCATTCCGAGCAGCAGGTTGAGGTAGTCGGTGGTGGCCACGGTGTTGCCCACCCATGTTATGTTCCTGATGTAGTACTTGCGGCCTTCGTCCACCTCCACGTACACGTTCACGTGGTTGCTGTCGTAGTTCCAAACGCTGTCCCTGACGATGATCATGTCGCGGTAGCCCAGCTCGTTGTACTTGTCGATAAGGTTTTGCTTGTCGGCCTCGTAGCGTTCGTCGGTGAACTTCTTCGACTTTAGGAACGACGAGAGCTTGCCGGCCTCGTGGGTCTTTGCGAACACGCCCTTGCGGAACAGCCCGCCCTTTATTTTCTTCGTCGAGAGGTTTTTGTTGCCCACGATGATGATGTTCTTCACCTTCATCTTGTCGTTCTTGTCGATGTTCACGTCGAGTATGACCTGGTTTTTGGCGGCCACGTCGTCGCGCTGCACGATTTCTATCACGGCATTCTTGTATCCTTTCTCGTCGAAGTATTTCTTGGCCAGTATCTTAGCGCGGTCTATTATGTTTGGCGTCACCTGGCTCCCGCTCACTATTCCGAGTCTCTCTTCGAGGTCTTCGCGCTCCGACTTCTTCACCCCGTTGTAGTTGATGGTGCTCACCCTCGGGCGGAGCGTAAGGTGGAAGCAGAGGTAGACCTTCGAGCCTACGATGGAGTCGGCCGTGATTGACACGTCGGAGAACAGGCCGTGCCTCCAGTACCGCCTCACTGCCTCGGTTATCTCGGTGCCCGGCACGCTTATCTGCTGCCCCACCGAAAGCCCGGAGATGCCCGTGAGCACGAAGTCCTCGTAGCCTTCCACGCCCTTGACGGTCATGCCGCCGATTGTGCAGGTGCGCGGAGTTCCGGCATACGATATGTCTGGGTTCACTATCTTGTCTTGCGCCTGGGCGCCTGCGGCGAGGCCCAACGCTGCGGCGAGCAGCCCGTGCCCCATTTTCTTTACACTCATCCTATATAATATATAATGTGTAAGCATCGGTCATTGTGCGTTGTCCTCCACCTGCGCCTCGGTCTTTCCGAAGCGTCGCTGGCGGCCTTGGTAGTCGGCTATGGCGCGGTGCAGCGCCTGCTCGTCGAAGTCTGGCCAGTAGGTGTCGCAGAAGTGCAGCTCCGAGTAGGCTATCTGCCACAGCAGGAAGTTAGAGATGCGCAGCTCGCCGCCGGTGCGTATCAGCAGGTCGGGGTCGGGCATGAACGCCGTCTGCAGGTGGCTCGCTACCGTCTCCTCGCCTATTTCTTCAGGCCGGAGCCTGCCTTCTGCCGCCTCGCGCGCCATCTGCCTCGCGGCCTCGGCCAGTTCCCACTTGGCCGAATAGCTCAAGGCCACCACCATGGTCATGGCGCTGTTGGCTGCGGTGTGCTCCTCCGTCTGGCGCAGCTTGAGCCTCACGGCCTCGGGCAGCCGCCCGGTGTCGCCTATCACGCGGAAGCGCACGTTGTTCTTCATGAATATCTCGTCTTCGAGCGACGTGAGCACCAGCCCCATCAGTGCGGCCACCTCGTCGGCCGGCCTGTTCCAGTTTTCGGTGGAGAATGTGTATAGCGTGAGGTACTCCACGCCCAGGCGCGTGCATTCGGCGGTGATGCGCCGCACTGCCTCCACGCCTGCCTGGTGGCCGTAGCTGCGCTCGCGGCCCCGCTCGGCTGCCCAGCGCCCGTTGCCGTCCATGATGATGGCAATGTGGCGCGGTATGCGGTTCATGTCTAACTGTTCTGTCATCTGCTTAAAATCTATCGTTGTGGCAAGTCCGGCACTTCGCCCAGATGTCGTATGTCACCGAGAGTTGCAGCACGCTGTAGCTGTCGGTGTTCTTGAACATCCCGCTGCTCTCTATGCCGTAGGGGTCGTCCGTGCCGTCGAGCTTGTCGCTGAGCGAGAAGTGCATCGTCCACTCCAAGGCCAGGTTCACCCTCGTGCCTATTTTGTATTTCACTCCGGCGCCTATCGGCAGGTTGCCCGTCACTACGGTGCCTCCCGCCTTTGCGTAGGTGAGTCCGAGGCCGATGGCTATGAACGGCGTAAACCTCTTGGCCCCGAAATATTCGCGGCCAGTGCCGTATGGCCAGAAGTTGTACTCGAAGCGCAGCCCGGCGTCCACCACGGTGTTGCTGAACGAGTGTACGGAGTCTTGCAGCTCCGGGTACCACGTGCTGACGTCGGCCGACGAGCCTTTCAGCTTTCCGTATGTTATGTTGAGCCCGAGGGCCATGCGCGGGTTGAAGCGGTATTTCGCCAGCGCCGAGCCGCCCGGCTCCATGTTTTTCGCTATGCTGCCGTTGAAGTCGCCCTGGTATGACACAAGCCCCGCGCCCACGCCCAGCTCCGCCCTGTACTCAGGGTCGGTCTGTGCCGGCGCGGCGAGCGGCATTGCCGCCATGGCCGCTGCGGCGGCCCCCTTGGCTATCAGGTCGAGCGTCTTCGTCATACAGGCTTGCGTTCAGGCGTTGTCGGGTCAGTCGGCCCAGTCTATGCTGTTGAGCCGTGCGCGCCACACCTGTCCGCTGCCCGCGCACACTATCCACAGGTTGCCTGCGGCGTCGGTGGCCGCCGCCGTGGCCGTTGCCGCCGTGTCGAAGGCGTCGGGCAGCGCGTATGTCGCGCTCGGCTTCCACGTCAGGCCCCAGTCGCGGCTCTCGTACACGTTGGCGTATGGCGCGTCGTCGCACGCCCCCACGCCCTGTCCGCCGAATGCCAGCTTGCAGCCGTTGTAGTCCACCACCGTAAGCCCGTCGAGCCTTGGCAGCGGGTAGGCGTTGTGGCTGTCGGCCTCCATGTACACCCATTTGCCCGGCTCGCTGCCTTCGGAGTGCTCGGCCACCTTGCGCCACACCCTCGCCGTCGAGTCGTCGGCGTAGGCACTGGCGTCGCGGTTGCCGGCCAGCAGCACATAGTCGGCGTTGGCCACGTAGTGGTAGGCCACCGTAGTGGAGGCCAGGTCGGTGGCGGGCAGTTGCGAAAGGTCGTCGCCGGTCAGGTCGTCGGCCCATGTGCGTCCCCCGTCGGCGGACGCCACGATGCGCCCTTGGTCAAGTCCGTAGAGGCTCTCCGAGTCGGCTCCGAACAGTGCCTGCGGCAGGCTTTGCGTTCCGTCCACGGCCGTGTAGTTGCGCGCGTCGAGGGTGTAGAGCAGTTTTCCGCCGTCTATGGCGAATAGGGTGTCGCCCTTCGTGGCCATGTTGGCGCAGGCTTCGGCCCCGAGCTGCGTGGGCGTGGGCTTCCAATTCTCGCCGTCGGCCGTCTTGTAGGCCACGGTGTGTCCGCCCTCCTGGCCGAACAGTGCGAGGCTGTCGCCCAGCACGACGAGCCTCACCCTGCCCATCGAGGCGAGCGGGGCGAAGCCGGCCATCTGCGTCCAGCGGAACTGGCCCGGCTCTTGCGTGTGTACGTTCACCGTCACTTTGTATTCGCGGTATGACAGCCCGTTGGATGCGTACACGCGCAGGTAGCGCGGCACGCTGAAGTCCACCGAGTCGGTGCTCGTGAGCGAGCGCAGCGAGTCGCGCGAGTGGTTCTCGAGGAACACCATCGCGTTGTTCTTGGTGCTGATGGAGCACAGCATCTTCGTGGCGTCGATGCCTTTGGGCAGCGAGTCCACGTTGTATATCTCGCCTTTCAGCTGGTCTATGTAGAATGGATAGTCGGCCACGGTCTCCGTGTGTATCACATACGTGGAGTCCTCGCCGCCGGACGTGGTGGTGTGTACGGTCAGCTTTGCGGTGGTCAGGTTGAATTGCGTTATCGCGTTGTCGTCGTAAAGCGTGATGTCGTCCGTATAGTCATCGTCGAGGCACGACACGAAAAGCAGGGCTGCCATTAGCAACAGGCACGCACGGCCAATCTTGTTACTCATCCTATGATATGCTTATTAGTTTTTAGCTGCAAATTTAATCACATTTCCGTAAAAAGTTGCATTTTCCCACCTTTAATTAAATAAAAAACATAATAGCGGCGGCATTTTAAGGTCTGTTAGTTTAAAATGCGGCTGTAGCCGCTCCGCCGTGGCGCGTGATGGGCGGTAGCTCCCGGTGTCCGTGCGGGCGCGGCTCGCCCCCGGCGCAGGCTTGGCGCATATACATGAAATGGCGCGGTATGAATCACTCACCCCGCGCCATGACCTCGAACAGTGTGGTTTAGCTTACGTTAAGCCGTAAGGTGCTATTCCGCCACTGTTGTCTGAAAATCTAATAACATAATCTTTACCTTAAATCTATTAACTACTAACCTAATGAATAACCCTACAATCATCTCGATTGCGTATGCAAAGTTACAATATATATTTTTATTATACAATGCTTTCTCGGTGAAAATTTCTCCTGCCCTTGATTTTCTTGACTTAAATCAACCGTAAGGGCCTAAATCCACCCTTTCCACCGTCCTTCTCGAGCCATTCTTCCCTTAAATCCGTTTCACACTGCCATCCCTTCCCCTTTCTCCATCCTCCTGAACGGCATTTGTCTGCACTCCTGTCTCCCGTCTCCTGTCTCCTGTCTCCTGAAAAACATTCGTCTGCACTCCAGTCTCCTGCCTCCCGTCTCCTGAATTTTAACACTTCAAAACCCCGTGAAATAGAAGTTGGAAAGTGATTTGCGGCTTGGCATTTTGAGACGAGTGCCGTGCCGCTTTCCAAAACGGTGCGAATTGCATTGCGAAACATACCGTTTCAGGATGCGAAATGGCGCGTTTTGCATCCTGAAACGGGGCGTTCCGCACGTCGGTTTTTATCAAAAAACAATGTTTTGGGAGCTTTTTCTGCCAAAAAACAAAGGTCGGCTTTTGCACGATTTGCATAAAAATATGACTAACGGCCTTTCTGCCAGCGGGTTAGGCTGCCGCGCCCGTTTTCGCGATATTTGCGCCCATTGGCCCGGATTTTCAAAACGTTGCGATTCTCGCGGGGCATTTCCGCCCGGATTTAACTGTTTTAGCATTCGTTAGCGTTGGGTGTGCTGGCACCGGCCCGTTAGGTGGCGTGGCGCTTGCGTGTGTCCAAATTGCGAGCGCCCAATTAATATTTCACCCAAACTTTTGGCCGTTACGATAAATTGTAATACCTTTGCAGCCGATAATGTCTGCATTGCCGCAATGGTGGAATTGGTAGACACGAGGGACTTAAAATCCCTTGGCCAGTAATGGCTGTGCGGGTTCGAGTCCC
>CALUMB010000019.1 GCA_944321645.1 uncultured Prevotella sp. | reverse complement strand
GAGACGGCGGTCTCCCTTTTTTATTTTGTATTGCCGGATGACCCGATGCCCGGATTCCACCGCCTTCCTCCGCCCTTGGAGCGTAGCGGAAAGGGCGGAGGAAGGCGGTGGCGGAGTTGCACTTCTAACTTGACGGTGGTAAGGCGACGGTTGGTAGCCGCTTTGGGAAGTAGGCGGATGGCCTTGTCGGTCAGTTTGGCGACAGCATTTTGTTGGTATGCTAATCCATCCTTTTGAAATGTTCTTTGTGCGTATCTGTCCTGCGAAATCATACAATCCTCCAAAGATATAGGCATGAATCTGTTGCAGGCATTTCAAACTACCGGGTTCAAGAGTGCGCAACAGGCCGCTTTCATATAATTGATAGGCCTTTTTCCTACTTTGGCCGTCTAACGTATTGTCACTGTAGGTAAACCAATCAAGAAATTCGTTTGCCCTGTTGTTGGGATAATGTTTTGCCAGCAGAGTAACATTCTCACTATTCAGCACATCCGCTACACGCAACTTCCCGTCTGGTGCTTCAAATTTCAACCCGTGAGTGGCACTCACGAGTTGAACGCCCTCCTGCTTCAGCTTGCGTTTAAGCCACCGCCAGTAGTTTCCGGCTTTTGTATAATCTGGCTCGTTATTGATGGCCCGGACTATATCGGTTGCCGAGAATCACCAACAGTTATTCTCATTATCCCATACTGCCCGCACTTCCCGGTCATTAAAGAAGCGGATGGATTTCTTTGGTTGTTGTTTTATCTCTTCCATCATCCCTCGCCTCTTTTGTCCGTAAAGTTCAACATTCCGTTAACCGGTTTTTCAGCTTCGTCTCTTTCCGGTGTAGCGGCGGCGTCCTTTTTCTTTGGCAGTATGCGGAGGTAGGCGTTGTAGATGGCGGCGGGCAGGGCGCACAGCTCCACCTTGTCGGCCACGTGCTCGAACGAGTCTGTCCATGGGTCTTCGCCGGGGGAGAAAACGTATATCTTGATTTTGTCCGTTACCTCCATACCGTAGATGAGTTCTGCGAGGTGGTCTATCGCTTCTTCGCGGTAGATGACGAGCATTTGCTTCCGCTCGTCGTCGAAGTAGCGGAAGATGTTTTTATACGTCCGCTCGCCGCAGAATGTGGGTTGCTCTGCGTAGAGGTCTTCCTTGATGCAGAGCATATCGGTGGAGAGGTTTACCAACCGGCGCATATTCTGCACGGAGCGTGTGCGGGGGGCGAAATCGGTCTTATAGTAGCGCAGGTTGTTTTCCGTCAGCCCTGCCACTTGCTCACCTTTCGGGGTGGTATAGCCACAGATGACGCGCTTGTTCCGTTCGTAAGTCACGTTCTCGCAAATGCCGTTTTCGTTGTTGGTCACGAGGATGCACTGGCGGTGGCCACCGTCCTCGGCGTTGAGTTGCATGGTGGCGTGGAGGGTGGTGCCGCTGCCGGCAAAGAAGTCGAGGATGGTGGAATCTTTGCTGCTTCCCAACTTCAATATGTGGGCTATCAGCCCTACTGGTTTTGGATTGTTGAAAACATCGCCGACAATTTGTTTTAGCATGATGGCCCCTTCTTGGTTAGACTCTAAAAAATCCCACCAGCTATTGTCGATGACCCCATTCCGTTCTTTTTCGTGTAAGAATAATTTGTATCGTGGCTTGCCGTTGCCGCCTTTTGGGAAAACCAACCTGCCGTCGGCCTCCAACTCCCTGTAAGTTTCCTCCTTAAACCGCCATTCGTCTTCAATTGTCAATCCTGTCGGTGTCGTGATGGCATAGCGGCTTCCGCCTTTGTTGGTGCATGGCATGGTCTTATATGGGCCTCGCGGGTCGTTGTCCGGGTTTTTGTATTCGCTTAAATCGATATTGGCCTTTACCTTGTTAAGCAGTGCGCAGTCTGTCTTTCTGTAGATTAGCACATATTCATGGATGGTGGATATGTTCTGCGAAAGGTTGGCCTGTGAATTGCGTCGCCTCCTGACGGGGCTTGCCACGAAATTGCGCCCTCCAAATATTTCATCGCACAGCAGCTTGAGTTGCGCTTGCTCATTGTCGTCGATAGAGATGAAAATAAAGCCTTTGTCCGAAAGCAGCCGCTTGGCGATGCGCAGCCTCCGATTCATGAACGAGAGCCACTTTGAGTGCTTGTATTCGTCCTCGCGGTCTACAAACGAGTCGTTGTAGGCAAAATCCCTGTTGCCCGTGTTGTAAGGCGGGTCGATGTAGATTACATCGATGCGCCCGGCGTGTGTGTAGGCCAACGTGGTGAGGGCTTCGAGGTTGTCGCCCTCTATCAGGATATGGTTTGGCGTGTCGTTGCTGCCGGATATTACGGCACGCTCCTTTACTTCTGTTAGTACGGGCAGTTCGTTGCGCAGGCGATCTTCCGCTTTTTCTGTCTTGTCTTCCCACACCAGCCCATACGGCCTGATTTCGCGGAGCAAGCCAAGCAGTGTGCTGCGCTCGCTGTCGGTCAGGCCCTTTATTTCGGTGATGCGGCGTATGAGGTTAGTCCTTTCGTTGCTGTTCATGCTTTTGGGGCTTTACGGTTTCGTGTTGTTTTCGTTTCTGGCAGAGGAGTGGGCGATTAATCGCCAAGCATAAGGCTGTTTTACGCAAGAAGAGCCTGCCATGGTCTGGCCGTGGCAGGCTCTTGGGTGTTTCGGAATGTTTGCCTTACAGCAGCGTGAGCGTGTAGAGGTAGACCACGGCTGCGGGCAGGGCGAGGAGCGAGGAGTCGAAGCGGTCGAGCATCCCGCCGTGGCCCGGGAGGATTTTCCCGCTGTCCTTTATGCCGAGCGTGCGCTTGAGCAGGCTCTCCACGAGGTCGCCCCACGTGCCGAACACGGTGACGGTGAGTCCGAGGCCGACCCATTGCAAGGCTGTGAGCTGTAGCTCGTTCATGCCGTAAAGTTCGGTGAGGTGCCATATCAGCACGGCTGCCGCTGCCACGAACACGGCTCCGCCCACGGAGCCTTCCCAACTTTTGCCCGGGCTTATGCGCGGAAAGAGCTTGTGGCGGCCAAGCAGCGACCCGCAGCAATATGCCCCCGTGTCGTTGATCCACAGGAATACGAACACGCTGAGCGGGATGGTGGCAACATATTCTGTGCCGAACGGGGTGGCGCGGAAGGCCAGCACGCCGAGCATCGAAAATGGCAGGGCGATGTAGAGCTGGCTCATCATGGTGTGCGCCCATGTGCTGACGGGGTCGGGATTTTTGGCGTAAAGCTCGGCCACGAGCAGGTAGATGATGGTGATGAGGTAGGGGATGAACACCGCCGACGGCGTGATGCCGCTGCTGAAGCCTACTACCGCCACGAAGAAATAGACTCCGGCCACGGTGCATATCATGCGGTTGGTGTCAACGTCCTTGCGCTGGTTTACAAGCCCGGTGAACTCCCAGACGGTCATCCCAGTGACCAAGGCGAAGAGGAACGTCATGGCCAGTGGGTCGATGAAGCTCACCACCACGGCTGCCACGAAAAAGATGCCAGTGATGGTGCGCACTATGAAATTGCTCATTCGTTGCTGTTTTTGTCCTGTTTGTCTCCTGTCTGGCTGCCTTCAGGGGCGTTGCCTTCGGTCTCGGCCTCTGCGCCAGGTTTGCTGTTTGTGTCGGCGGCATCGCTTGGGGCGTTGCCGGGGTCTGGCTCGCCGAGCCGCCTGCCCTGTGCCTCAAGCTCTTTCGCCCTGTGTTCGGCCATGGCTTCGGCCTCGGCGCGTTGCTGCGCCTCGAGCAACTCTTCCGACCGGCTCGTCCACGGGCGCTTGCCGAAGATTTTTTCCACGTCGTCGGCGAATATCACCTCGCGCTCGATGAGCAGCTTTGCCAGTTTTGCGTGGCCTTCCTTGTGCTCTGTGAGTATTTGCTTTGCGCGTTCGTACTGCCCGTTTATCATCTTGAGCACCTCGTCGTCCATGATCTTGGCCGTGGTCTCGGAGTATGGCCGCTGGAAGTTGTACTCGTTGTTGTTGTAGTAGCACACGTTGGGCAGCTTCTCGCTCATGCCGGCGTATGCTATCATGCCGTATGCGCTCTTGGTCACCCGCTCCAGGTCGTTCATGGCCCCGGTGGATATCTTGCCGGTGAAAAGCTCCTCGGCGGCGCGTCCGCCGAGCGTGGCGCACATCTCGTCGAGCATTTCCTCCTTGGTGGTGATGGCCCTTTCTTCCGGCAGGTACCATGCCGCGCCGAGCGCACGGCCCCGCGGCACGATGCTCACCTTTACGAGCGGGTTGGCGTGTTCGGTGAACCACGAGATGGTGGCGTGGCCGGCTTCGTGGATGGCGATGGTCTCTTTCTCCTTGTCGGTCATTATCTTAGTCTTCTTCTCAAGGCCGCCTATTATGCGGTCTACGGCGTCGAGGAAGTCTTGCTTGCCCACGTTGTGGCTGTTGTGGCGCGCGGCTATGAGTGCGGCCTCGTTGCACACGTTGGCTATGTCGGCCCCGGAGAAGCCGGGGGTCTGGCGTGCCAGGAAGTCGATGTCTACGGAGTTGTCTGTCTTGATTGGCCGCAGGTGGACTTTGAACACCTCTTTGCGCTCGTTGAGGTCGGGCAGGTCGACGTGTATCTGGCGGTCGAAGCGGCCTGCCCGCAGCAGCGCTGAGTCGAGCATATCGGCGCGGTTGGTGGCGGCAAGGATTATCACGCCGCTGTTTGTGCCGAACCCGTCCATCTCGGTGAGCAGTGCGTTGAGCGTGTTTTCGCGCTCGTCGTTGCCGCCCATGGCGGGGTTCTTGCTGCGGGCGCGGCCCACGGCGTCAATCTCGTCGATGAAGATGATGCACGGCGACTTCTCTTTGGCCTGGCGGAACAGGTCGCGCACGCGGCTTGCCCCGACGCCGACGAACATTTCCACGAAGTCGGAACCGCTCATCGAGAAGAACGGAACGCCTGCCTCGCCTGCGACGGCCTTGGCCAATAGCGTCTTTCCAGTGCCCGGGGGGCCGACGAGCAGTGCGCCCTTGGGTATCTTTCCGCCCAGTTCGGTATATTTCTTAGGGTTCTTCAGGAAGTCTACGATTTCCTGCACTTCTTGCTTCGCGCCAGCCTGGCCGGCCACGTCTTTGAAGGTGACGTTTATCTCGCCGCCCTTTTCGTACATCTTGGCCTTGCTCTTGCCAACGTTGAACACTCCGCCGGCACCGCCCCCGGCGCCCCCGCCGCTCATGCGCCGCATGAAGTAAATCCAAATTGCGATGAAAAAGACAAAGGGCAGCACGTTGATGAGAATCGTGAAGAGCTCGTTGTCCTTTTGGTTCTCGTAGCTGTAGTCGCCGTTGAACTTGTTTTTGGTGCGTGCCTCGTCGATGAACTGCTCCACTTGGTCTACCGAGCCGAACTCTACCGTGACGCTCGGGTCGGTGCCGGTCTGCTGCACTCCCTTGCCGAACACGTCGCGGATGTGCTCGGGCTTGACGAACATACGCAGGGTGTTGTTGTCTTTGTTGACCACGATTTTCGAGGCGTAGCCGTTAAGCACCATCTTCTTGAACTCCGAGTAGGACGTCTCCGTCCGCACGCTTGCCTTTTGGCCTCCGCCTGTGAACCACAAGAGCAGGAGGGCAACGATGACCATGCCGTAAATCCAGTTCATGTTGAATTTTGGCATGTTCATCTTGGGGTTGTTTTGCTTGTTGTTCATTTCTTTCTCATTCTGCGTTTGGAACTTTGGTGAAGGCGGCGTCTTCCCACAAGTTCTCTAAGTTGTAGTAGTGGCGCACGTCGGGCAGGAAGATGTGTACGAGCACGTCGCCGTAGTCCATTGCCACCCACTGTGCGTTTTCCAGCCCCACCACTTTCATGGGCTTCTCGCCGGCTTCCTCGCGCACAATGTCGCCAACGGATTCTGTGATGGCTTCCACCTGGGCGGGCGACGAGCCTTGGCAAATCACGAAGTAGCGGCAAATGGCTCCTTCTATGGCTCTAAGGTCGGCAATGACTATGTCTTTTCCTTTCTTTTCTTGGATTCCTTTGGTGATTGTTTGGACTAATTGACTTGTTTGTTCCATTAACGTTATTGAATGTGTTTGTTGTTTGTTTCCGTGCAAAAATAATGCCGATTTTACCATTGTCGGCCACTTGCTTTGCCTTTTGCCTGCCGAAAAGCCGCACCGTGGCGTGGCTACCTGTGGCGTTGCGCATCGTGTGGAATGGCCTTTAAACAGGCTTTTGGCGGGAGCCGACAATCTTTTGCAAAGTTAATGCAAATACATAAAAGGGCAAAATAAATTGGGAAATATTAAGTGATGTTCTGAAAAATCTGTTCTGGCAATGAAGATGGGCGTTTGTTCCATGCGTTTTGCTCGCTTTCCTGTTCCATTGGTGGCATTTTGCAAAGCCGGGCCGGGCTGTGGCCAGCCATTTGTCGGCCCGGTTTTGCAAAATGCCGCCAGAAAGATGTGGGTGTCGCCGCAACGTGATTGTTTGGGCCTCCCGTGGCGTTTGCCGTATGCCTGGATGGCCCTTGGGCATGGGCAGCTTCCTTTTATGCCTGCTTTTTGTCGAACTTGATGAGCAGAAGCCCTATGGCCGTCCAGATTAGTTCGCGGATGCGGACTATGAGGGCGACAAGGATTCCGGCGTTGGCAGTGAGCGCGAGGCCCTTGGCCGACATAAGGAAACCGCCCTCGCGGCCGCCCAGTTGCAGCGGCATGAAGAACAGCAGGTTGGCCAGCAGCGAGGTGAAGGCCAGGATGAGAATGCACTCCAAGTAGTCGGCTGTCGGCATTATGACCATCAATATGAAGTAGATTTCAAGTGCCGATGCCACGCGGCACGATAGCTCCAACAGCACGGCGGAGACGAACGCCCGCGGGTTTTGGTTGTGTAGCGCGGCTATTTGGCTGTCTATCGTGGCGAGTTGGTCGCTGTGGCGCTCGACGAAGCCCTGCACGCGGCGTTTCAGGCCAGGGAAATGGCGCAGCATGTTCATGCAGCGCACTGCTATTCCCTTTTTGTATCCCTTAAGGAAAAACCAGATGGCCACGCTGCACGCTGCTCCCACCGCTGCCAGGAGTATGGCCATTGGCACGCTCATTGGCTGTGTGGCGATGTAGAGGAAGCACGACAGGAGCCAGAACCACAGGTGCGAGAAAATGTGCGTCATGGCGTAGAGTATCACCGATGCCGATGCCCTCTCGGTGCCGATGCGCGGGGCGAGGGTCATAATGCGGTATGGCTCGCCGCCCATAAGCCCGCCGGGGGTGGCATAGTTGAGGGCAAAGCCCGATACCGTTACTTTGTATAGCCACCAGAAGCCCACTTCACGCGGGCGCCTCATTGGCTCGCCTTTGTGGCTGCAGGCCGTGCTCGCGATGATTATGTACCATGCGGTGGCGTTGAACATATAGAGGAACAGCCACAGTGCTACCACGGCGGCAAACCAGTAGCCGGCCCGCCGTAACCCATCCCACACTTGTGCGAAGTCGAGCTGCGATACCATTACGGCCAGCACCGCCACGCCGAAGACGAAGAACAAGTTCTGGTATTTCTTCTTCATTTTGCTAAAAGCAGGGCGAGGATCTTCTTATTTCGCCTTAGTCTGGCCTTTCTGTTTTGACACGGCAAAGCGTGCCTTATCGCTCTCGTCGCGCTTCTCGTGGTAGAGTTTTGGCAGCGGGTTGGCCAGCGGCTCGTCGTAGGCGATGCGGTTGCGGTAGATGTCGATTGCTGTGTAGATGGCTTGTCGCAGCGAGCTTGGGTCGGCAATGCCTTTGCCTGCAATGTCATAGGCGGTGCCATGGTCGGGCGAGGTGCGCACGATAGGCAGCCCGGCCGTGTAGTTTACGCCCTCGTCGGCGGCAAGGGCCTTGAATGGGGCGAGCCCTTGGTCGTGGTACATGGCCAGTATGCCGTCGAACTTGGCGTATGCCCCGCTGCCGAAGAACCCGTCGGCAGGGTATGGGCCGAATGCCTGTATGCCGCTTTCTGCCAGTTCGTTTATGGCCGGTATTATTGCTTCCTGCTCCTCGTTGCCTATGAGTCCGCCGTCGCCTGCGTGTGGGTTGAGCGCGAGCACGGCTATGCGCGGGTTTGATATGCGGAAGTCGCGCTTGAGGCTGTTGTGGAAAATTCTCGCCTTTTCCTCCACGGCTTCTTTTGTTATGGCCTGCGCCACGTCCTTTATGGGCAGGTGGGTGGTGACAAGGGCCACCTTCATGTTGCCGTTCATCAGGATCATCAACGCTTTGTTGCCTTCGCCGACGCGGCTCTCAATATATTCGGTGTGTCCGCAGAAGTCGAATCCTTCGCATTGTATGTCGTTCTTGTTTATCGGGGCGGTCACGAGTACGTCGTATTGGTTTTCGCCAAAGTCGGCCATAGCCCGGTCGAGCGCTTTGAGCGCGGCTTGCCCGGCCTCTTTCGACGGCACGCCCACTTCCACTTTCACTTCTTCCTCAAACGTGGTCAGCAGGTTCACCCTGCCGTCCCGCGCTTCCTCTGCCCGGTTTATTATGCTGTAGTTGGCCTCCACGCCGAACATTTTTCGGTAGTAGGCGGCCACCTTGGGCGAGCCATATATAATAGGTGTGCATATTTCGAGCATCTCTGGTGCTTCGAGGGCTTTCATAATCACCTCATAGCCGATGCCGTTTGTGTCGCCGTGGGTTATTGCCACGCGGATGAGTTTGTCGTTCATATACGGTGAGTTCTTAAGTTTACGTTTTTATTTGTTTGAGCTTGTTGTCAGTTTGGTTGTAGCGTTAGCAGTGCTGCCTCAAGTTGTTTCATCATGCTTCTCTTGGGCTTGCCCGGCGCGTAGGCGAAGCCTTCTGCCACCACGGTGCGGCCTTTCGCGCTGTCGGCCACGGCGCGGCATACGAACGGCCCGCCCATTGCGCCGCCTTCCATCTTCCACAGTCCGCGCAGCATGGTTGAGGCCGTGCCGTTGGCCGTGTGCGTTTCAGCGCAGAAGATAGGCGCTTCCGTTTCTGTCGTCACGTGCGAGCCGGGGCTTTCTCCGGGCAGGTTCGCGGCCATTATGCTGTCGCGCTTGTCCACGATAGTTGCCGGGCTTATGTCCGTTCCGCCGTAGGTGTAGACGCAGATGTTGCGCATCTTTGCCGGGTTGTTGTCGGTGAGCCAGACAAAGTTCTTTCCACGTTTTGAGTATGCCAACCCTTGCGGCACGGTCAAGTGGCATCCTGTGGTCTCCCTCACGATGTTTCCGGCCTTGCTGTCGTGGAGTCTGCGAAGCGCGGAGTTGGCCGACTTTGCTTCAAAGTTGCCGATGAGCCTCCGCAGTTGCCTGCCAACAGTGTTGCCGTTTTTGCAGATTTCGCCTGCCGAAGGCGAGGACACATAGACAATCAGTTGGGGGCGGGCATAGACGTCCGTCTCGTATTTTATTGCCGTCCGGCCTCCGGGCGCGTCGCCCGTCTGTGCCATTACTATGCAGCGGGCGTAGCGTGTGGCTTGGTTGAGCGACCAGCCTTTTGTCGACGACACGTCGAAGGACGGCTCTCTCTGCGGCAAGCCTTCAATCGGCAACTCCAGCATGGCTTTTATTGCGCCAAGGGCGGTGTCGTTGTCGGCCATTAGCAACACCTCGTATGGCTCGCCGCCGCTTTGCGGAGCCAATGGTGCTTTTCCGTCGCAGGCCGACATTGCGGCTGCGAGCGCAGCCATTGCGGCAAGCTTTCCGCCGCCCAAGTTCATACTGCGGCTCCTGCTTTGTGCGCCGTGGAGAGCAGCCCGCAGGCGGCGAAGATGTCCTGCCCCCGGCTTGCCCTGATGGTGGTGAACACGCCGTGGCCCGTCAGGTAGTTGCGCAGATCTTCCATCTTTGCGTCGTCGGCTTCGTGGAGTTCTACGCCCGGTATTTGGTGGAAGCGTATCAGGTTCACGCGGCACTCCAGCCCGCGCAGCAGCTTCACGGTTTCGCGGGCGTGCAGCATGGAGTCGTTCATGCCGCCGAACACTATGTATTCGAACGACACGCGCCTCTGGCCGCTGAAGTCATATTGCCGCAGTAGTTCCACTACCTCCCTTATGCCCATCTGCCCCTCGGCCGGCATCAGCTGCCGCCGTTGCGCAGGTATTGGCGAGTGCAGGCTTATGGCTACGTGGCACTGGCTCTCATCGAGAAACCTTTTCAGCTTGTTTTTAATGCCCACGCTGCTCACGGTTATGCGCTTAGGACTCCATGCCCAGCCGTAGTCGGCGGTGAGCACCTCCGTGGCCCGGAGCACGCTGTCGAGGTTGTCCATCGGTTCGCCCTGCCCCATGAACACTATGTTCGTGAGCCTGTCGCGCTCCGGCAGCGAGTATATTTGGTTCAGTATGTCGGCGGCGGTCAGGTTGCCCTCAAAGCCCTGCTTGCCCGTCTGGCAGAACAGGCAGTTCATCTTGCAGCCCACCTGCGACGAAACGCACAGCGTGGCCCGCTCGCCGTCGGGTATGAACACCGTCTCCACGAACTTTCCCGAAGCCGTGGAAAAGAGGTACTTCACCGTGCCGTCCACCGACTCCAGCCGCTCCGCCGGGGGCATCGCCCCCACGGTGCAGCATTCTTCGAGCCTCGCCCGGTTAGCCTTCGATATGTTAGCCATGTCGCCGACAGACGCCACGTGTTTGCCGTACATCCATCCGGCCAACTGCTTGCCCACGAAGCCGGGCAGCCCCAGCTCCTTTGCCATGGCCGTAAGCTCGGCCAGCGTCATGCCCATCAGAACCTTTTTGCCGCTTTCCATCTCGATTGTCGTGCAGTTATTATATATTAATATGTATGGCATCGCCCTGTGTGGCGCAAAGAAAAGCTCGCTTTCAATTTGCCGAGCGCAGCCAAACTTATGCAAAGTTTGTGCAAGCGAGGGCAAAGAAAGTCTTGCTTTCAATTTGCCGAGTGCAGCCAAACTTATGCAAAGGTAATGCAATGGAGACGAAAATCAAAATAATTAAGCGTTTTTAATGGGATACATCATGAAATCAGCCGCCGGGAAATACGGTATTCGGGGGGAACTATAAAAAGAAACTGTGCTGTAAAAACTTAATTACGGCATAAGCCAAAATGCGTTGGAATGGAATAAGGCTTTGTGCTTAGCGCAAGTCTTTAACCAATTCTTCGATTTCATTCTTTGATATGCTTTCGCGCTCTTCTTTGTCATAAATAAAGATGAGGTTGATAATGCCTTCTGTTTCATCGACTGTATATGTGTAGGTGATGACACGTGCGCCGTGGCTTTTTCCGCTGTTTTTGCTACCGATAGCCATACGCAGTTTGCGCACACCTCCACCTAAATCGACACCTGCAAGCGGATTGCTGCTCAATTCGTCCTGCAAGGCTTGTAGGTCTTGCTTCAACGACCTATATTTCTTAGCCAGTCGCTTGACTTCTTTCAAGAAGTTTTTCTGAGGAATGATTTTATAGTTCATCGATTACTTCTTGAAGCGTTTTGGGTTGCTTTCCGCTTTTACGTGCTTCCTGCACATCCATCAGCCCTTGCCGGATGCCCTCTAACAATTCTTCCTTGCTGATATATTCCAACTCTTTTTCATCGCGTATGTTTTCTATCAACTTGGAAGACAGCCATTCCTTGTTCTTCAGCGGCAGCGATTGTATGGCCTGCCACAAAGACTCCATTGATATTGTCGCTTTCATATTTCAATCCCCCTTTATTGTAGTTTCGCCGTTGCAAAGATAATGATTTTTCCAGAAAATAACCCCATAAGCGGGACGCAAATCATTGGAGGCTTGAAGATTTGTTTCCTCAGGTAGGTGTTAGAGAACACCTGCAAGGTCTATGCTATTTGGTTAATTTTGAGCGGTTACTTATATGCTTTGTGTAACGCTGTGAGTGTGGTCTTTTGCAATGGCAGGTGGCTTTTCGTTATGCTGTGTAGAATGTTTGAGTTTGTTCGCCTTGTTGTTACAACAGTTCGTAGTTTGTGGCGCTGGCGAGGGCTTGCGAAATGTTTGTTGCCCCGATTTTTGCGAACAAGTTCCTTTTGTGCGACTTTATTGTGTCAAGCGATTTGTATAGCAGGTCTGCAATGCCTTCCATTGTAATTCCTTGTGCCGAAAGCCGCAGTATGTCGCGTTCTGTTTCCGTTAGGGCGAATTTCTTCGTCTTTTCCCATTTGTGGGTGTCTAAGGAATATTTAAGGTAAAAATCATCATCCGCTTTGCTCAATACAATGTTTCCCGGCTTGTATGTGCTTGAAATGTCTATTACCGCAAGGGCCAAACCGATGCTTCCGTCTTCGGCAATTGATATTGGAGATAGCTTTTGGTTTATCATGCGTTTTCTTCTTGCGTCGTTCAGGCTGAAGTCGCACGCTATTGTGCATTCCAGAAGTTCTTGTGGCTTATACCCGCTTGCAAGCAATGTCTTTTTGTCTAATATCTCATGGCCAGTTTTCCTGTCTTTTTCCGACAAGGCCTGCAAGAAGTCATTATATGTAAAGCTGTCGCTTGTGGAGGGAATGTAATGGCCGCAATATTTTGCAAGATTCTCCGAAACGTAAAGGAATTTGCTTTGCGTGAAGTCAACGACGTATAAGCACTGGTAGGTGTTTCTGTCAATTGTCTTGACGGTGTTGATAAGAATGCGGTGCCAGTCGGTATCGTGCTTAGGCTGGTAGTCTGTTGTGTTATGAGTCATTGGTAAAAGCTATTGGTAGAGTGCAAAAATAAGAATTTATCCTTAGTTTTGGCGTTATTGCTGTTTGAAACGACCGTTTTTAACGCTTGTTTAACACACAAAAGGGTGATTTTAATGCTGCTTCAGGCAGAAATACACAAAAGTGTTATTCTGGAAACTTGCGCTTAATATAACTTTGTCACAAAAATAACAGGTTATGAAGACGAAAAGAACCTTATATTTATGGCTTTTATTCTTGATTGGCGGCTTAGTCGTTGGATGTGATGTTGACAGGCCATCCCCTATGGATGCCGTTTATGTGTCTCGCAGCGATATTTTGGCGATGAATCCGGACTTGCAGCAGGTGCTTGACTATTACGCAGGCGATGAAGAGAAACTGCGCGCGGCAGAGTTCCTCATCGACAATTTACCTTACCACGAGAGCGTTGCCTTTGCAGACATGGCTCCGCAACATTTGGCATACGAGCTTTTTGGCACGGGGCGTTATTCGCAGTTCCGTGCCCGCGACTCTGTTGTCAGGCGTTACGGCTATTGGGGAGTGGACAATCCGTATTTCCTCAGCGACATTTACATAAACCCAAATTTCCTTATAGACAATATTGATTGGGCGTTTAAAGTATGGAAAGGGCAGCCGTGGTGTAAAAATGTCAGCTTCGAGGACTTCTGCGAGTATATCTTGCCATACCGAGTAGGCAACGAGGCGATATACCCATGGCGCGAAAAGATATACAGGCAGTTTCAGCCTATCATTGATGCGTTGCCAAATGACTCCAACAAGCAGAAGCCTGAATACATTGTCACGGTGATATTAGACTCGCTATTGAAACGCCCATATTACTTTACCGGCGAAATATCGTCAGGCATAAGGGTTGGGCCGGGCATTGTCGAGACGCGAGGCGGGAGTTGCCTCGACCTTTCAGATATGCTTGTCTATGTTTGCCGGGCCATCGGTGTGCCTTGTGGCATTGATTATTTGCCGATGCGTGGCGACAACAATGCGCCACATTATGTGAACTTTGTGAAGGGGTCGGATGGCAAATGCTATTATTTCTCTATTTTCAACAAGATGGCTCGTGTGTTCCCGTGCAGCTTGCTTCGCGATGAGTATGGCAAAATTTACAGGCTTACCCACAGTCTCAATCGTGAAATGCTTGCACAGGCCGATTGCGCCAATGGCGAACTCCACCCTGCATTCCAACGTCCATGCATGGTGGACGTGACTTCCACGTATGCGCATGACAAAAGTTGGAATTTAAGGATACCTGTAAATCGCTTGAAACCGTACAGTAACCTTAAGGCAGGCGAATTGCTGTATCTTTGTATGTCAAACCGTAATTCGTGGATGCCCGTCGACTTTTCACGACTTAAAAACGACACGATTGCGTTTAATGCGTGCCATGGTGGAGTTGTGTATTGCATTGGCAAGTATGACGCAAAGTGGAAGAAACTGACAATGGTCACAGACCCCTTCCGCGTGGAGAAAGACACGCTGTTGGTCACTTATTACACCCCGGCGAAGGATGTTGAGGACGTAACGTTGCTTAGCAAGTTTGGCATGGTGGCAGAGCCGTTTATCTGGCGCATGGTGGGTGGCGTGTTTGAAGGAAGCAACGATGCAGGATTCAAGACAGTAGACACGCTTTATGAGATAACGGAAGTCCCTCAAAGGCTCACCACGCAAGTGCAGCTGTCCGCTGAAAAGAAGTACAGGTATGTGCGTTATAAAGGTAAGGATGGCAGTTTTTGCAACGTGGCCGAAGTTGGCTTCTACTCAGCGGCAGGCCACGAAGAGCCGTTGCGCGGCTCCATCATCGGCCCGGCCGATGGCGACAGAGGCCCGCTGTCATTCAAAAGCGCGTTCGATGGAAAAACGACCACATCTTATGTACATCCAACAGCTGGCGGCGGTTGGGCCGGTATGGATTTAGGCAAAAGGATTCGCATCGGCAAGATAACGTACACACCACGCAATCGCGACAATTTCGTGAAACCCGGAGACACATACGAGCTGTTTGTGTTTAAGGACGGCCTGTGGGTGTCGCAAGGAAAACAAGTGGCTGAGGCTGACTCTGTTGTGTTCCGAAACATTCCAAAGCATTCTTTGTTGTTGCTCCGTAACAGGACTGAAGGGGTGGCAGAACGAATCTTTGAATATAAAGGCGGCAAACAGATTTACAGATAATTGTGCGGCATAGAAAATCATGGCTGTTTATAAGGTTTGCTCCCTTTCCCATGGTTGTGATTGTTTCATTAATTAAAAATTTCTAAAGCAATTGAACAAGTCTGTTTATGTGTGAATGAATAAAATTAGTTCGCATGACGGCAGTATGATGGCTCTGTCGATAACGAAAGCCGACATCAAAAACAATCAAATAAAGACAAACAAAAGAAAAAAGAATTATGACCAAAAACAAATTTATTTACTATCTTGCTGGTTTAGCAGTGATAATGCTTGCCTGTGTAATTTACAGTTGCTCTGCGGATGCAGACGGTGACAGCTTTTCTACAGCTGAAAGCAGGGAACTAATGATTCCAGATGAGTTTAAGGAAGTTGGCATTAAGCACAATGAAGGACTTGATGCCGCATTCTTGGTGTTACGGCAACATTATCAGGCGCATACTCGTGTTATAGGCAATGATACATTAAAGGTATCAAAAGAAGCAGTAGCTCCTATTTTGACAAAGGGTCTTAAAGAGTTTTACGTTGAAAAGGGATACGATTCATCTGTCGTTGATAAATATTTTTGGCGTAAATCATCTGTTAAGACAAGAAATGTTAATGTTGAAAGTTCTCCTGCTTATGGGTATTTAGGAAAAATAAATGCAATATTGGCTGAAGGTGATATGACACCGGAACAACTTCTCGTTAAATTGAACGCATTGAACAGAGAGGCAAAGCAGTGCCTGCCGGAGGAAGATGCTGCGGCTGTGTATGCAGGAACGGCCACTTGCTATTATTCTTACATATATTGGAACGAGAATTACATGAAATGGTATATCGCTCTTAAAAAACCAGAATTGTTAGTCCGTTTTAATGATGACTTTTTGAATGCTTTTGTTGTTCGCAAAGGTAGGTTGGTTCCGCCTGTGACTACAAGAAGTGGTGGGTTTATAGATAAGGCATCGGAAATGATTGATGACATTGGAGATTTTATTGACGAAAATAAAGATGATATTGTAGATGCAGATGTTGAGGGGGCTGTGACAGGTGCGATAGTTGGGGCTATAATAGATGGCGTTTCTGGTGCAGGTAGTGCAGCCAAGGAAGGAGCCATTTCAAGTTCTGTCGGTGAAATAGTAGACAAGATATTGAATTAAAGAATAAAAGGCAATATGAAAAAAATTTTTTTTGTTGTAGCACTATTTTTATTTAGTGGTGCATATGCAATGGCCGACAACTATCGTGAACTGGTAAGGCAATTGGTTATGGAAAATGTGTCTGAACAAACCGCTATAATCAATTCGTTAAAACAATATGTATCAAAAGGGAAAAAAGATGCAAAATGGTACAATTCAGACAACTTTGAAAAATATTCCAGCTCAAAACTTCCAGACGATATTATTGATTTGACTTTGCAATGTTATAGGGATAACATGACGGAAGGGCAGTTGAAAGAGCTTGTTACCCAATATAAAAGCCCGGAAATCATAGAGGCAAATAAACATTTGCCACCTGTAACCTCACAAATAGTAATCGAAATGGCTCATGCGATGCCTGATATTGTTGTTGCGGTAGCAAAAGGCAATGAGCCTGAACTTCCGGCTGCGACGCAATGCTCTGAAGAATATGAACGTGCGTTTGATGCTTATTGGGGATCGTTTGGAACGGAACTCAAACGGGCTTTTTCCGAAATGCAGCAATCTGACAATGGGGAAAAGAAAGAATTGTTCGCGAAAATTTCTCCATACATTGCAAAGGCTTTAAAACACATTGCACTTAACAACTTCGTAAAAAGTGTGACTTTAGAAGACCTTGAGGCAATAAACAAACTGGAACAGAGTGACGCCTATCGTGCGCGTATGAAAGTCACAGACTGCATAAACTCTACTCATCCGAAGCTTCTTGACGAGGTAAAGGCGCGTTTTGAGGCTTGGGCAAAGGCTCAATAATGTGATTCTTTTTACACAGAAGAGAGTGCGCGGGCACTCTCTTCTAATGTTTTTAAATCTGGCTTTTATGAGAGCAAGGATATGTTGGGCGTTGCTTTTCTTGGTTTCGTTCGCAACCTTTTCGCATGAACTGAACGGCAACGCGATTGTCAAGCTGTTAGCGTTTGAGGCATCATTTGCCATTATGCTGCTGATGTATGTAGTTGGCAATGGCGGGGATGCAAAACCTTGCACTTTAAGGATAACAGTGTTTGACGTTGCTGTGGCCTTGCTCGCTGCAATGTATTTGTACCGTTGTGTAGGCAACGTAGATGTGTTGACGCTGACACCTATGATGGTGTGGGTTGCCTTCTATTGCTTTGTAAGGTGCTCCGACATACATAGGTACATTGGGTGGGGTGCTTTCCTTTGCCCGGTGGTGTTGGTGGTGCATCTCGCTGTGTGCCTTTTGCAAATGGCGGGGGTAGTGCCAAACTATCATAGTTATTTTCGCGTGGGCGGGTCGTTTGGCAATCCCGATATGCTTTCCGCTTACCTGTCGGCGCTGTTGCCGGCCTGCTATTTGTCAGGCAAGCATGCAAAGTTGCGGTTTGTGGCATTGCTACTTGTGTTTGGTCTGTTTGTGCTGTTGCAGTCACGAACGGCCATAGTGGCCACTGTGGCTACATTGGCGGTTTATTGCCTGAGGAGATGGCGCGTAGGCAAGTCTGTGGTTTTGGCCGTGTGCCTTGTGGCTGTGGCCGGTTTCGCAATTTTGGTGGCTTGGCATCCGGCGTCGTTCCTGGGGCGTGTGTATATATGGATTGTCTCGCTGTGGATGATGGCAGAGAAGCCGTTCGGCTGGGGCATCCATGCCTTCAGCAAGCATTACATGGAGCAGCAGGCACAGTTTACAATCAGCCACCCCTCCATCGCCTCCGCCTTGAATTACGGCTATGTGGATTCACCTTACAACGAATTTCTCTGGGTTGGCGTTACGTTTGGAGTTGTGGCGTTGGTTGTGTATGCTGCGGCAGTGGCATTGATGCTTAGGATGCTTGCCGCCAACAATTCGGCGTTGTTTTATCCTTTCCTTACGTTCCAGATTCTGTCTTTGTCGTATTTTCCGTTTGCCATTTCTCCGTTGATGTCTTTGTACGTGGTATTATGCGGCAGTGCCGTAAACTTATATGCGCATAAAATTTCAGCGTTCAGCCTTAAGAGAAATGCTTTTAGGATGCTTGGGGCAGTTGCATTTACGACTGTTGCTGTATTTTGTGCGGCAGGTTGTGTGTGCCAAAAAAAGTGGAATGAGGCAAGGCGCAATGCGGAAGAAGCCGATTCGGCAAGGAGTGGTTATGCGGCAATATGTCAGCTGCTCAAAGACAATGGTCGCTTCTTGGCTTCGTATGCGGAATTGGAATTCAATTCAGGCGACAAGGAGTCTGCATATAAGTTGTTGCGCAGGGCTGAAAGATGTTACACTGGCGAGTCTTTTCTTTTGGCCCTTGCCAATATGCAAGAAGATGGTGGCGACATTAATGGAGCCAAGAAAAGCTTGGCTATTGCGGCAAACATGACGCCATTAGACGCGGAAGCTACATATTGTTGGGTGGCGTTTCTGTTGCGAAACGATTTTGAAAAAGATGCGAGGCGCATAGCGGTGGACTTTATGAATCGCGCTGGTGGATGCATGGGAGGCTTCTCCGTCCGCGAAAAATATTATATCAGGCAGATTGAAAGGCTCGCTATCGGTAAATGTGGCTTTTGATTTCTTGCATCACGATGTTTCAAAATAAATCCTAAACGGGGCTTAAAGAATCCCAAACAAGTAATCGTGGGCGCAACATCGGTAATTTGGTTATGCCGTAAGTCGGGGGAATGTTGTAATTTTGCAGCGTGAAAGAGTGCCGTTGCTGCCGTCGTTGCGTGAGAAAGGCGAGCGCAGTGCGCAAAATGCGGGCGGCGCGGCATGGAAAGAAGAACGATGACACAAAAATGACGATACAGACAATGAAGACTATCAGCAACACCGAGTTTGGAGGCGAGCGTCCGCTGTTCGCCTCGCACGACCTGCACCTCGACAACGTGACCATACGCGAGGGCGAGTCGGCCATAAAGGAGTGCAGCAACATTGTGGCCACAAACTGCCGCTTCGAGGGCAACTACCCCTTCTGGCACGTGCACGGCTTCACCATCGACCGCTGCTACTTCGACGTGGGGGGCCGCTCCGCCTTGTGGTACTCCGACCACCTGACGATGCGCGACACGAAGATTGACGCGCCGAAGATGTTCCGCGAGATGGAGGAACTTGACTTGGAGAACGTCGAGATGACCGACGCCGACGAGGTGTTCTGGCGGTGCAAGGGCATAAGGGCGAAGAACCTAAAGCTGCATGGCGGCACTTACCCCTTCATGTTCAGCAGCGACATACGCATAGACGGGCTGGAGAGCGACAGCAAGTATGTGTTCCAGTATGTCAAGAACGTGGAGCTGCGCAATGCCCGCATCACCACCAAGGACGCTTTCTGGGAGGTGGAGAACGTCACCGTGTACGACTCCGTGCTCAACGGCGAATACATAGGCTGGCACTCGCACAATTTGCGCCTCGTCAACTGCCACATAACGGGCGAGCAGCCGCTCTGCTACGCCCACGACCTGGTGCTGGAGAACTGCACCTTCGGCCCCGACTGCGACCGCGCCTTCGAGTACTCCACCGTGCAGGCCGACATACGCGGCGCGATAACCAACATAAAGAACCCCATGTCGGGGCGCATAGTGGCCGACGAGATAGGCTCCGTAACCATCGACGAGAACATACGCCAGCCCGCCGACTGCGTGATAGAGACGCGCGGCTGAGGCCACAGGCATGGAGGCTTTACGCACCAGAAAGAGCAATGAGCGCAGCAGACAACACACGGGCAGCCTCGCCGGCGGCGATAGCCGTGGCCTACTTCCTCGTCTACGTGGTGTGGGGCTCCACCTATTTCTTCATCGGCGTGGCCCTCGATGGGCTGCCGCCGATGCTCCTCGGTGCGCTCCGCTTCTCGGCGGCGGGCCTGTTGCTGCTCGCGCTTTGCGCCGCAAGGGGCGAGCGCGTGTGGCGGCGGGCATTGGTGTGGCGGTCGGCTGTGAGCGGGCTTGTGCTGCTCTTCGTAGACATGGCCGTGATAATGCTCGCCCAACGCTACGTCAGCAGCAGCCTCGTGGCCATAGTGGCATCGTCGACAGCGGTGTGGATAATGCTCCTCGACGTGCCTGCGTGGCGGCAGACGCTGCGCAATCCAGCCGCCGTGGCCGGCATATTGCTCGGCTTTGCGGGCGTGGCCATGCTCTACGTGGAGCAGCTGGGCGACGCTCCCGGCGGCGAACAAGATGGTTGGCGCGGCATGGCCTTGCTTGTGTGCGGGTGCGTGTCGTGGGCGCTTGGAACGCTCTACACCAAGTATCGCTCTGGCGGCGGCCCGTCGGGCGGCTTTGCCGGGGCGGCGTGGCAGATGCTTACGGCCAGCGCGGCGTTCTGGCTTTGCGCGGCAGTCGGCGACGACTTGCGCCATACCGACTTTGGCATGGTGCCACGCCGGGCGTGGGCGGCGCTGGCCTACCTTGTGGTTTGCGGCTCTACGCTCGCCTATACGGCCTATGTGTGGCTGCTCGGCGTGCGCCCCGCAGCCGAGGTGGCCACCCATGCCTACGTAAACCCCGTGGTGGCCGTGGCCATAGGGGCGGGCTTTGGGGGCGAGCGGGTCACGGCGGTGCAGCTTTGCGGGCTGGCCGTGATACTGCTCAGCGTAGCGCTGGTGGGCATGAAGCGTCGTCGCTGACGGCCACGGGCCGTGTTTCGCCGTCTGCATTTGCAGGCGCAACCAACACAAACACAATAAAGAATGAATGTCAGCATTTAGCCAAAACAAATGAAATAAAGAAGCAACGGAGCATACGTCCTCTGGCTTCCTACCGGAACGCAGTGGAGCGATGACGCCTTATAACTCCTTTAACTCCTTTGAATTGGAGCTTTGCGGATATTCAAACAATACAGATACGCAGATGAAAACAGACAACCACTGCCAGGGCGGCGCGCCCATGCCCGTAGGGGCGAAGGAGCGTTTCGCCATACTCGACATCCTGCGCGGCTTTGCCCTCGTGGGCATCGCCGTGGCAAACTTCCCGGAGTTTGCCCTCTACACATTCCTGAAGCCCGAAGCCGCCGCGGCGTTGCCCACGGCGGCGGCAGACAAGGTGGTGAGGTTCTTGCAGTACGTGTTCGTAGACGGCAAGTTCTACACCATCTTCTCGCTGCTCTTCGGCATCGGCTTCTCGATAATAATTGCCAACGCCGAGAAGAAAGGAGCCAACGGCTTGCGCATATTCTACCGCCGCATGGCCATACTCGTTGGCATAGGTTTCCTGCACCTGATGTTCATCTGGAGTGGCGACATACTGATGCTCTATGCCCTTATGGGTATGCTCCTGCCGCTGTTGCGCCGCGCCTCCGACCGCGCGTTGCTCGCGTGGGCCGGGGCGTTGCTGTTTGTGCCGGTGGCGGTCGATTTCGCTTGCGAGGCCGCCGGGGTGAGCCTGTCGGCCTGGGTGATGCGCCTGCAGCAGGGGCAGTGCGCCCGCTACGGCATCACGGCTGACAACTTTGCCTACTGGCTGCGCGACGCCGAGGGGTATGGCGGAGTGCTGCAGTTCCTCGTGCAGGGCGCGTTGGTGCGCGTGCAGGAGTTCATCGACGGCAACCGCTACTTCAAGGTGCTCGGACTCTTCATCATTGGCTTCTGGATAGGCCGTCGCCGACTGTACGCCCATCTCCCGCTGCGCCGCCGATTGCTGCTGCGCGTGGCGCGGGTGGGCTTTGGCCTGGGGCTGCCCCTCTCCGTGGTCTATGCGTGGAGTGCCGTGGAAGGCCATCCCTGGGGCAACGCCGCCCACAGCCTTCTCTACTTCGCGAGCGTCTACGCCACGGGCTTTGCCTACATGGCAGCCGTATGCCTGCTGTACCTGCGCAGGCCGCGCCTGCGCCTTTTCGGCCTCTTTGCCGCACCGGGGCGTATGGCGCTCACCAACTATATTGGCCAGTCGGTGTGGGGAATGTTCTTGTTTTATGGCATCGGACTTGGCTTTGGGGCGCAGACTGGGCTTGTGTGGGTGGTGCTGGTGGCCCTTGGCGTGTGGCTCGTAGAGGCACTGTTCAGCCGCTGGTGGCTGCGCCGCTGCAACTTCGGCCCGCTGGAGTGGGTGTGGCGGATGCTCACCTACGGGCGGCGTTTCGCGCTTAGGAAATAGGCGCAAATAGGGCTGGTTGGCCGCAGCAGGCCAACCAGCCCTATTTGATTGTTCCGGAAGTCGGCAGCCCTACCTTGCAGCGGGCATTGCCATGGCGGCAGAGTCGGCGGCAGCCTTGCCTCTGATGCTGTCGAGCTTCATCGTGTGGGGCTTTGCCCAGTCGCTCCACCCGCCTATTTTCACCAAGTTGAACGAGGCGAGGGTCTCGCCCGTCCATGGGTCGTCGAAGTAGCCCCGGAAGCGTTGTCCGCTGCCGACGTAGTAAAGCTCGTAGTCGCGTATTACGACGCTGTAGCCGTCGTCGTAGTCGATGTAGATGCGGCCGTTGTGTACTTCCCACAGGAAATCCACCTCGTAGGCATAGCCGGTGAGCATGTTGTAGTCTCTCTCTCGGCCATACCCGCCGCTGCTGAAGTCGCCGTCTTGCACGAACCATATTTCCGTGTCCCAATTGTCTGACGAATGGAAGCGGTCGGCATAGTAGTTGCCCATGATGCTCCCCTGCCAGTAGCCGTCGAGGTCGTAGGCTTGTTGCGTGTCGTCGTCGGTGCAGCTTGCCATGGCCAGCACGGCCACGAGCGACAAGACGATGGTCTTTAAGTAGTGGCTTGTCTTGTTCATAATTTGCTTTTGGTTTTTGGTCTGTTTGTTGCGGCGATGCTGGCTGGCGGCGGTAAGGCTGGCTTCCAACCGCGCCGAGTGCAGCTTGCATTATGCAAAGGCAATGCAAACGAGCGCAATGTAAGTTTACTTACAAATTGCCGAGTGCAGCTTGCATTATGCAAAGTTACGAAAAAGTTTTATGAACGGCGGCTTTTGTCGCACTTATTATCCATTCCAAATGTTAAAAATGCAGGTGGCAAGTGGCTTGAGAATCGCGTATTTGCGGGGAAATGGCGGCTCGCCCGCATATACGCGAAAATTGGCGTGCGGCAGATAACATATTGACTTTGTGCGGATTACGTGGCTTGCAGGCTTGGCTGTGCAGAAAAAAGCCTTCGTTTTTTGGCAGGAAACAGGCCGAAAACATTGTTTTTTGATAGGAATCGGCTTGCGACGAGGGGCGTTTTGTCTTATGAAACGGCCCATTTCGCAATGCCAAACGTGCCGTTTCGGACTGCGAAACGGCACGTTTGGGAAAATGGCGCGGCCTGGTCGGGGCTTTTTTGCGGCAGGAACGGCCTTGCGGTTTCTATTTCGCCGCTTTCTGCCGTGTTAAATTCGCCGAGCCTGAATGCTAAAAAAACAAAAAGTGCGGCGGCTTCCCGCAATGGCAACGTTGGCGTGCCGGGGCGTCATTCCTTTTCGCGGCATTTTGCGTCGCCCTCGTCCTCGTCGCCGGTGCGCTTGCCGAAGTCGGGGTCAATCTTTAGGAACGCCGACACGGCGAACGTCATCGAGCAAGCCACCATCACGATGATGAAGAACGCGCGGTAGCCCACGGCCTCCTGGAGCGCGCCGGCGAAGAGGCCCGGAATCATCATCGACAGGGCCATGAAGGCCGTGCAGAGGGCGTAGTGGGCGGTCTTGTGCTCGCCCTGGCTGTAGTAGATGAGGTAGAGCATGTAGGCCGAGAAGCCGAAGCCGTAGCCGAACTGCTCGACGAACACGCAGGCGTTTATGATGAGCAGGCTGTCGGGCATGGCGTAGCTAAGGTAGACGTAGACGGCGTCTGGCAGCGTTATGGCGCACACCATGGGCCACAGCCACCGCTTGAGTCCGTGGCGGCTGGCTGCTATGCCTCCCAGTATGCCGCCTATGGTAAGCCCCACCACGCCCACCGTGCCTTGCACCAGGCCGTATTCGGCGGGCGAGAGGCTCAGCCCGCCGTTGTGTCCGGCGTCGATGAGGAACAATGCCGACACCTTGGCCAGCAGCCCTTCTGGCATACGGTAGAAGAGCATGAAGCAGATGCCGGCCACCACCTGCGGCTTGGTGAAGAAGGTCTTGACGGTCTGGCCCAGTTCGCGCACAAGGCCGGCTGCGCCGCCGGCGTGCCTCTCGCTGTCTTCCTTTGGGCGCGGCAGTGCCCAGCTGTGGTAGAGCCAGAGGGCGATGAACAGGCCCGCCATGAAGTAGAACGTGAGGCTCCACGAGTACCTTACGCTGCGGGTGAGCACTTCGAGGTTGCCCGCCACCATCACGAGCACGCCTTGCCCGAAGATGGTGGCTATGCGGTAGAACGTGGAGCGTATGCCCACGAACCACGCCTGGTGGTGCTGGTCGAGCCCGAGCATATAGAAACCGTCGGCTGCTATGTCGTGCGTCGCGCTCGAGAAGGCCATCAGCCAGAAGAAGAACAGCGAGCCTTGCAGCCACCAGTCGCCCGGTATGGTGAACGCCACGCCGCCCAAGGCCGCGCCTATGAGCAGCTGCATGGCCACGATCCACCACCGCTTTGTCTTAACAATGTCGATGAACGGGCTCCAGAACGGCTTTATCACCCATGGCAGGTAGAGCCACGAGGTGTAGAGCGTGATTTCCGCATTCGACAGTCCCAGCCTCTTGTACATGATGAGCGAGATGGTCATCACGGCCACGTAGGGTATGCCTTCGGCGAAATATAGCGAGGGGACCCATGCCCACGGGTTGCGCCTTGCTGTAGGTTTTGTTGTCGTTTCCATTTATAAGGTGTTTGTAAGGGGCTTCCCCTTTAGTAAATCTCCTTAATCTCAGCCCCTTTGTAGTAGTGCAGCAGTATGCTGTCGTAGGAGTATCCGCGTGCGCCCATCACCGCCGCGCCAATCTGGCAGAGGCCCACGCCGTGGCCCCAGCCCGCGCCCGTGAGTATGAACCGGGCCGGTGCGCCGCCGCTGTCGCCTTCCGCGTCCACCACGAACGCGCTGCTGTAGAGGTGGGTGGGGCTGAGCGTGCGGCGTATCTCCAGCTCCTTGCCTATGGTGAGCTGCTTTTTCGTGCCTTCGATGCGCAGCTTCCAGATGCGCCCGCTCTTGCCCCTTGCCAGCGGCACGAGTGCCGTGATGAGTCCAAAGTCGCAGCCGGTGTTCTTGTTGATGAGCGCGGCCAGCTCCTCCTGGGTGTATTCCACGCGCCAGCGGTAGAAGTCGGGCGTCTCCTGGTCGTAGTCGTTGAGCACCTGCGCGAGCGTTTTCCTGTCGGCGGTGTTGCAGAATGCGTCGGGCGCGGAGCGTATCCAGCGTTCGGCATCGGCCTCTGCGGAGAGGTCGGGCAGCGTGCCGCCTTCGCCGTCGCGCACGGCGGCGAGGTAGGGCTTGGGCGAGTCTTCCCAGCAGTATTGGAACTCTTCCGTTGCGCCGCCGCAGCACTTGCTGAAGCGCGCGTCGCATATCTCGCCGCCGTAGGCCAGTATTTGCCCGCGCGTGGCCTTCACGGCCTCTTCCACGGCAGGGTTGCCGGCCCGCGTTATGCCCTGGTACCGCTGGCAGTGGTCGTCGGCGCACACGTCGAAGATGGTGTGGTCGTCGCGGTCGTACCATCTTATCAGTTCGTCGTCTGTCTTCTTGAACGAGAAGAAGCTGCCCTGGTTGCCTTGCTGCCTGCGCCGCCGCTCCATTTGCGAGAGCAGCCAGCTGCGCGAGATTACGGCGTGGGCCTTGAGCAGCTCTGGCGACGAGGTGGCGCGCATCTCGCTCGAAATGACGCTTGCGAGGTATTTCTCGGCCGGCAGCACGTTTATGGCCATCACCTGCCCGGAGTCCACCACGAAGCGCAGCGTGCCGCAGAAGGTCTGCGTCTCGCGCCGCTCCCAATGGAAGCTGATGCCTATGGCGACGTCGCGCAGCGAGAACGACGCCCCGGGCGACAGCGGGGCGAATGTCAGTTCGCGGTATTGGTCGCCCCGCCACACTATGCCGCCTTCGGCAAACTCCACCTCCTGGTCGCCCTCTATGGTCTCGCCTTTGGCCGTGTATGGGCCGTTGAGCCTGAAGGCTATGCGCTTGCCGCTCATTATGCCCACCGTGACGTCAGGCTCGGTGAGCCTTCCCGTAGTGCAGTGCGTGGCCTGTGCGGTGGCGTCGAGCCTTGCGGCGATGCCCTTTGCGTCTTCCTCTGTGCATGAAACCTCGCGGAGTATCGCCTCGGCCTTGGCGTAGGTCATCCTGTCGAAGTCTTCGCGCCTTGGCGTTATTATGAGTCCGCTCATGTCGAGTGCGCCGGGGCTTACCACAAACCGCGCCTCGCCTTCGGCCGAGTAGCAGCCGGGGCGGTGCTTCCTGCGCGGGAATACCGTGGTGACGTAGCCTTCGGCGCTTTTCCAGCACACGACGTTCATCATAGGCTCGCCGCCGTATGGCGACGGCGGCAGCGCGTCGTAGAGCTTGCCGAAGAGCTGCCCGCTGCGCTCGGCAGAGCGCGAGCGTATGGCGAAGGCCGGGCAGGCGTATGACGTGACGAGCCATATCCCGCCCCCGTCGCCGTCGGTGGCCACCGGCTTCATGCTCCGGCTTAGCCTCGGCCAGGCCGCCCGGAGGGGCAGTGTGGCTCCAGCGACGGCCTGAAAGTGGGCGTGGTCGGGAGCCGACGCGCCGCAGTGGGGGCCGTTGTAGAACACGGTGAGGCGCGGGTGGGCGTCGAGCAGCCGTAGCATTTCGCCAAACCGCCCCCTGACGGCCTGCGGTTCGTGGTCGAGCGAAGGTATGGTGAAGTGTTCGGGCAGTATTGGGAAGGGGTTGACGAGCAGCTCGTGGCCGCCGCCTGCGGGCATAGACATTTGTTCCTTTGGCCTGTTTCCGCTGCATAGGAAGCACGGGCGGGCCGCAATGGCGGCCTTGCCGATGTCCGCCCCGGTGGAAACCATCCGGGCGGGGTTGTATTGTGCCACGAGCGTTACTGACTCGCCAGCCAGCTCCTTTGTGCTCGCGCATCGCAGCTGGCGGTAGCGCAGGCGGGCGTCGGGCCACGTGAGGAGTTGCCGGGCGAAGAACCTTGACAGGCTGTCGTCGCCGTCTGTGGCGGCCTTGCCTGCGTTGAGCTGCTGGCGGGCCGATATTTCGAGCGTGCGCAGGCGGTCTTTGTAAAGGTTGTTTGCGTTCACCCTGTCGATGGGCAGGGCGGCGTCGCTGTTGCCTTCCCATCGGCGGCAGAGGTAAAGCTCGTCGTAGATGCGCCCTATGCGGTAGCTGCGCGAGAAGCGCAGGCCCATGGCGTAGTCTTCGCCATAGCTCGTGTTGGGGAACGGCCACTGGCGTGCCAGAGGTGTGAAGAAAGCCCTTGGCGCCCCGAGTCCGTTGATGCGCAGGGCGTTGTTGGGGCCGTTCTGTTCCGTCCACTCCGTGTGGGCAATCAGTCCGGGCGGCAGCGTGTTGAGGTTGAAGTCGCAAATGCGGTAGGAGCCAACCACCATTGCTGCCCCTTGCTCGTAGAAAGCCGCCACGATGCGCTGCAAGGTGTGCGGCGAACTGTACAGGTCGTCGCTGTCGAGCTGCACTGCAAATCGCCCGCAGCGGCTGTCGCCAATGGCCATGTTCCAGCATCCGCCTATGCCGAGGTCGGTGCGTTTAGGCACGATGTGTATCAGGCGAGGGTCGCCCACGCCCCGCAGCAACTGCGTGGTGCCGTCGGTGGAGTGGTTGTCCACCACGATTACGTTGAACGCGAAGGCCGTTTCTTGCGCCAGCGCGCTCCTTACGGCATCGAGGATGGTGCGCTCGCGGTTTCTGACGGGGATTACCACCGACGCTTCAACGGCGAAGTCTTGCTCGTTGAAGTCGGGCTTGCGGTAGCCGGCCGTGTCGACCATTGCGCCTATTTTGCCGAGGTGGGCGGTGGCGGCCTGTTCCATCTCCACTTGTACGCTGCGGTTTGCCGGGTCAACATAGTCGAACTGGCTTTCGCCCGTGGGCCTGGCCTTTGGCCGGTGCTCGGTGTAAAGGTATTCGTTGAGGTGGAGTATGGAGCCTTCGCGGCTTAAGAACAGGCGCAGGTCGTACAGCCCTGCGTAGCGGTAGCGCGGCCTGTTGGCGGCTGTGGCGGCGTATTTGCGCAGTAAGGACGTCCTTACGAGCAGCGCGGGGCCGAAGTCGAAGTCGTCGCGCAGGCTGCCTTTCTGGTAGTCTATTGTCGGGTGCGGGCAACGGTTGCCGCCCTCGGCGGTGTAGCGGTCGGCGTAGACCATGGCCGCGCCGCTGTCGTCGGCTGCGCTTATCATGCGCCCCACGGCTCCCGGCCCCATGGATATTTTGCAGGGCTTTGTAATGAGCAGGGCGTAGTCGGCCTGCGCATTGCGGGCTATCGTGGCTATCGTGTCGCTGTGGGTGATGCCCTCCACTGCAATGGCGGAGCATCCCGCAGGCAGGTTCTCGCCCATGTCGGCGCCCGGCGGCACGAGGGCTACGACGGAACCCACCTCAAGGCATTCGCACAGGCCGCTTATAGTTTGTTCCGCTTCGGCGGCGTTTGCGCACGCAACGAAGCAGTCTGTCTTTGCTGTCATTATGGTTTGGTTTGTCTTAGATGCTTGCAAAGATAACTAAAAGAAAGGTAAAAAACAAATAAACTTTCGGTGAAAGCCCTGCGATTTGTATCTTTGCATATTAGAATCGGGTAAAAACAAGATAGGCATGTATAAGTTTAAGAAAGTTGTTGCCATCGAGCCTGTTGGCCTTGAGCCATGGGCCGAGGAGCGGTTGCGCTCCATGGCGTGTGATGTGACAATGCACGCCGACATCCCGCAGGATGCCGACGAGATAGTGAGGCGCATCGGTGGTGCCGATGCCGTGTTGCTTAGCTACACGTCGACCATTACCGGCGACGTGCTTGCCCGCTGCCCGCAGGTGAGGTATGTGGGGATGTGCTGCTCCCTTTACTCGCCGGAGAGCGCCAACGTTGACATCCGCTATGCCGAGGCGCACGGCATAACCGTGACCGGCATACGCGACTATGGCGACGAGGGTGTGGTGGAATACGTCGTGAGTGCGCTCGTGCGCCGCCTTCACGGCTTCGGCATGGAGCCGTGGTTTGGCGAGCCGAGCGAGATAACGGGGCTGAAAGCTGGCATCGTAGGACTTGGGAAGTCGGGCGGGATGATTGCCGACGCGATGCGCTTCTTCGGTGCGGAGATTGGCTATTTCGCCCGCAGCGAGAAGGCTGCCGCTGCGGCGAAGGGCTACCGCTTCATGCCGCTTGGCGACTTGCTGGAGTGGAGCGACGTGGTGTTTTGCTGCCTGAACAAGAACACCGTGCTGCTCGGCGACGGTGAGTTTGCCCGCCTTGGCAGCCACAAGCTGCTCTTCAACACGGGACTCTCGCCCGCGTGGCAGGAGGATGCCTTTGCCCGCTGGATAGAGGGCGACAACGTTTGCTATTGCGACACCGTGGGCGCACTGGGCGGCGAGCGTTTCCTCGGCCATCCCCACGTGCGCTGTGCCTGTGTCTCCACAGGCCGCACGCGCCAGGCTTCGCGCCGCTTGAGCGAGAAGGTGCTGGCAAATGTGGAGGCATTCTGTAAAAGGAGTTGAATTAGGAGTAAAGGAGTTAGGGGGAGTAAAGGAGTTAAGACAATAGCATTGTTGGCATATATTGTTCCACAAAAGCATTTGTCTTAACTCCTTTACTCCCCCTAACTCCTTAACTTCTAATTAGACTTCCTACACAAACACCACGGGGGAGGCGATGTTGCGCAGCGTGCTGACCACCGACCATGCGGCGATTTCGGCCGTGGCGCTGTAGACATCGATGACGGCACGCACCTGGCTGTTGCGTATCTCCACGCGCTGCGTGTCGCCTTTGAAGCCCGGCGTGGACTGTATTTTCACGTTCAGCCGGTCGGGGCCTACCGATGCGCGGGCTGCGGCCACCGTGACGTTGACCTTGGTGGGGAAGAGCTTTATGGCCTCCGAGGCCGTGCCGCCGAACACGGTGCGCCGCTCGGTCTGCAGCGTTTCGTCGTACACGGGCGTGCCGCGCAGCGCGTCGGGGCCCTTTTCGTTGAAAAACTCCGCCTCGGCTCCGCCCATGAGCGTTGCCGTCTGGAGCACGTCGAAGCCTCCCGTGGCTCCCGACACGATGTAGATGCGGCTCCCGCCTTGTGCCGCCGTGCGCTGTGCGTCGGCGTAGAAGGCGTCGTCGGCAAAGGCACCGATGGAGAGGCACACCACCGACGTGCCTTGGGCGAGTGCAGGCAGTGCCCACTCGCGCAGCGCGGCGGGCGACGCCGCCTCTACGAGGAAGTCGGGCTGCATGGCCAGCAGCTCCTCTATCGACCTGGCCACGCTGCACCCGCGCCCTGCCTCGGCCATCATAGTGGCCACGGCTTCGGCCTTTGTCGCCGTGCGCGAGAACACTCCTGTAAGTTCATAACCCGGCAGCAGGCCGCTTGCCGCCGCCCGTGCCACGATGCTGCCCAGCTTGCCGCATCCGCCAATGGCTATTGCCTTCATTGTATGGTTCTTGTTTTTTTTGTAGGTAATGTAGGTGGGGTAGGTGATGTAGGTGCGATTGTCTTTTGTTTCAGAATGTGGCGGCGGCCATGCGCTTCCTCGCCTTGGCGTAGCCGCAAACGAGCGCATCGACAATTTCCTTTGCCGTCTTTATCTCCCTCACCGAGGCTGCCACTTGCCCTATTTCCAGTTCGCCGTTGACTGTGTCGCCCTCGAATATGCCTCGCTTCGATGCCGCCGTGCCGAGGATGGAGCGCAGTTCGTCGGCCTCTGCCCCGCGGCTTTCGGCTTCGGCGATGTGGTCGTAGAGCGCGTTCTTCACCAGACGGCTTGGCGAAATCTTCTTGAGGCAGAGCATTGTGTCGCCCTCGCCGAGGGCCACGCACCGTTGCTTGAATGCCTCCGAGGCCGAACTCTCAGCTGCCAGGGCGAAGAGCGTGCCTACCTGCACGCCTTCTGCGCCCAGGGCCATGGCGGCAAACATGGCCTCGCCGCAGCCTATGCCGCCGGCGGCGAGCAGGGGCAGCTGCGTGGCACGGCGCACCTCGGGGATGAGCGCCATGGTGGTGGTCTCCTCGCGGCCGTTGTGCCCCCCGGCCTCGAAGCCCTCGGCCACAACGGCGTCTACGCCGGCCTCCTCGCACTTGCGTGCGAACTTGCTGCTCGACACCACGTGGGCCACCTTTATGCCCGCCTCGTGGAGCATCGGGGTGAACTTCTTTGGGCTGCCGGCCGAGGTGAACACTATCTTCACGCCCTCGTCGATGATTATCTGCATGAGCCGGTCTATTTCCGGGTACATCAGCGGCACGTTGACGCCCCAGGGCTTCTGGGTGGCCGCCTTCATCTTCCTTATGTGCTCGGTGAGCGTCTCCGGGTGCATCGACCCTGCCCCGAGCAGCCCAAGGCCGCCAGCCTCGCTCACTGCGGAGGCAAGCCGCCAGCCGCTGCACCACACCATTCCGCCTTGTATTATCGGATAGCGGATTCCGAAAAGTTCGCATATTCTGTTCATGTCCTTGCCTTTTTAGTTTCACTGCAAAGATAAGCATAAAGGCGCAGACGGCAAAGTTTTTGGCGCAAAAAACAAGAGGGTGGGGCCGGGCCGGGGCATGGCTTTGCAATGAAATGTAACTGCCTGGCCGCCGGTTTGGCGAGCGTCGGCAAGTGCCTGACAACCAGCAGTTTGTGCGTGGCTGCCGTTTTGCAAGGCAAAACGGCCTGCATTGCCTTGCAAAACGGCCTGCATTGAGTCGCCAAACGTGCCGTTGTGCAGGGCGAAACGGGCAGGGCGGGGTGGCAGGGCGCGCTTTTGTAAGGAAAAGCGTCAGCCTATGAGCATCGCCAGCAGCGGTATGCTGGCCACGGAGAGCAGGGTGGAGATGAACGTGCCTTGGGCCATCACGGTGTCGTCGCGCCCGTACTTCATGCAGAACATCGTGCCGAACGAGGCCACGGGCATCCCTATCAGCACGGCGTTGATGGCCGCCACCTCGTGGGCTGCGCCAATGGCCGCCATCAAGTAGTATATGCCCACAGGCAGGAGCAGCAGGCGGAAGAGGCACATCACGTATGTACCCTTGCTCCCCATCATGCGCCTGGCGGGCATCCCGGCTATGCTTGAGCCGATGACGAGCAGCGCGGCAGGCACCGTTATGCCGCCAAGCAGGGTGAGCGGGCGTGCCACTATGTCGGGCGTGCGCCACCCCATGGCCACGATAAGAATGGAAAGGTAGGTGGCAACCATGGCCGGGGAGTAGAGCAGGCTCCAGCGGAAGCCGCCGCCCTTCTGCCCCGTGACGAACATTATGCCCCAGATGAACACCGTGAACGTGTTTGGGGCGTTGAGTATGCTGGCGTAGAACACCGCGCTCTGGCCGAAGATGGAGGCCACGGTGGGGTAGCCAATGAACCCCACGTTGGCAAAGGTGAGCATGAAACTGTACATCCCTCGGTCCTCGCGCCTTACGGGCATGAACCTCGGCAGGATGTATGCCAGGGCAATCAGCACCGCGTAAGTGAGCGTTCCCACGCCCAACAGCGGCAGGATGAGGCTGCGGTCGGGCATGGTGTCGCCCATGGTGGACGACACGATGAGGCACGGGCAGGTGAGTTGTATCACGAGGTTGGACAGCCGCTTGTCGAAGTCGCCGCCCATAATGCCGCATTTGTGGGCCACGAAGCCTGCGATCACCAGGATGAAAAGCACGGCCATCTGGGCCGCAACGGATTCGATGTTCATGTGAGCCTGTTTTGTCTTTGACCTGCAAAAGTACTGTTTTTTGGCGAATGCGGCCATTATGGCGGCGCCAAAATAGGGCTTTGTGCCGGATATTGAGTAATTTTGCAAGGCAAAAAAGGTTGATTTCATGTTAGGAACTATCGTTAACACGTGCGCCATCGTTGCCGGAACGCTCGTTGGGGCGTTGCTTAACCGCGGCATTAAAGAAAAGTACAAGGCAGTGCTTTACAACGGGCTGGGGCTGGCAAGCCTTGCCATTGGGTTGAATGCCGCTATGTCAAATATGCCGAAAAGCCGCTACCCCGTGCTCTTCATCCTCGCAATCTCCGTCGGAGGGGTGGTCGGCACGGCCCTCGACATCGACGGACGCTTCCGCCGCTTGCTGGAGCGGAGGTCGCAAAATGGCGGTGGCCGCAGCCTGGCCGACGGGCTTTCGACGGCCATACTGCTCTACTGCATCGGCCCGCTGTCGATGCTTGGCCCCGTGATAAGCGCGTTGAACGGCGACAACACGTTTCTCTTCACCAACGCCACGCTCGACTTTGTGTCGTCTACGGTGTTCGCCTCGACATACGGGCTGGGTATGGCGCTTGCCGCCCCGGTGCTGTTCTGCTGGCAGGGGATGTTCTATCTCGTGGCAGAACTGTCGAGCCAGGCTGTGAGCGACGCGCTCATGGCCGAGCTGCTCATAGTGGGCGGGCTTATGATTACGGCCAGCGGGCTGTCGCTCCTTGGCATAAAGGAGTGCAAGACGCTCAACTTCCTGCCTGCACTGGCCGTGCCGGTGGTGTGGTTCCTGGTGGTGTGAGGTTATGGAGTTAAGGGATATGAGTGAGGAGTTAAGGAGTAAAGGGTGGGGAGTTAAGGAGTAAAGGAGTTGAAGGAGTTAAGACGTATGCTTTGTTGGCGGCGTTTTATGGCACCCGCAAAAGCTATTGTCTTAACTCCTTCAACTCCTTAACTCCTTAACTCCTCAAAGATAACTCCTAAAAAGCCTATCTTATGAACAGCAGTTCGCGGTACTTGGGCAGCGTCCAGAGGCCGTCCTCCACAATCATTTCGAGGCTGTCTATCTCCTTCCGGATGGCTTGCATCTTCGGTTCCACCGTGTCGTGGTAAGCGATGGCGCGCTCGTGGATGCTCTCAATGCGGTTGGCCACGCGGCGCGACTCTATCAGTTCGTCAACAAGGGTCTCTATCGACTCCGTGCAAACGGCAATCTCCTCTATGAGCTTCATGTTGCGGGAACTCAGACGCTCGGCCTTTTCGGCTGTGAACACGGCCTTCATGCTCTGCACGTTGCGTATGAGCTGGCTCTGGTAGTGGGTGGAAACGGGGATTATGTGGTTCATGGAGAGGTCGCCGATAACGCGGGCTTCTATCTGCACGCGCTTCACGTAAGTCTCCCATTTCACCTCGTTGCGTGCCTCAAGCTCCTTGCGGTTCATCACCTTGGTGCTCTCAAACATACGTATGCTGTCCTCGTCGAGGTAGCGTTCAAACACTATCGGGCAGCTGCTCTCGGTGTCGAGGCCGCGCCGCTTGGCCTCCTCCACCCACTCGTCGGAGTAGCCGTTGCCGTCGAAGCGTATGGGCTTGCACGTCTTTATGTCCTCGCGCAGCACGTCGAGTATGGCGCTTATCTTGCCTTCGCCCTTGGCGATGAGCGCGTCGACGCGCGCCTTGAAACTCGTCAGGGCCTCGGCCATGGCGGCGTTGAGCGCAATCATCGCGCTGGCGCAGTTGGCCTCGGAGCCTACGGCGCGGAACTCGAAGCGGTTGCCCGTGAAGGCGAAGGGGCTGGTGCGGTTGCGGTCGGTGTTGTCGATGATTAGTTCGGGTATCTGCGGTATGTCGAGTTCCATGCCCTGCTTGGCCGCCATGTTGAACAGGTCGTCCTTGTCGGAGTTCTCTATGTGGTCGAGCAGTTCGTTGAGCTGTGTGCCGAGGAACGACGAAATGATGGCCGGCGGGGCCTCGTTGCCTCCCAAGCGGTGGGCGTTGGTGGCGCTCATGATGCTCGCCTTGAGCAGTCCGTTGTGCTTGTATACGGCCATTAGCGTCTCGACGATGAACGTCACGAAGCGCAGGTTCTCCTCCGGCGTCTTGCCGGGGGCGTGTAGCAGCACGCCGTTGTCGGCGCAGAGGCTCCAGTTGTTGTGCTTGCCCGAGCCGTTGATGCCGTCGAAAGGCTTCTCGTGGAGCAGCACGCGGAAGCCGTGCTTGCGTGCCACTTTCTTCATGAGCGACATGAGCAGCATGTTGTGGTCTACGGCAAGGTTGCACTCTTCGTATATCGGCGCAAGCTCAAACTGGTTGGGCGCCACCTCGTTGTGGCGTGTCTTGCACGGTATGGCCAGCTCCAGCGCCTGTATCTCGAGGTCTTTCATGAAGGCCTGCACGCGGTCTGGGATAGTGCCGAAGTAGTGGTCGTCCATCTGTTGGTTCTTCGCGCTCTCGTGACCCATCAGCGTCCGGCCCGTGAGCATGAGGTCTGGGCGTGCCGAGTAAAGCCCCTCGTCGACGAGGAAGTACTCCTGTTCCCAGCCGAGGTTGCACTTTACGCGCGTCACTTCGGGATAGAAATATTTGCAGACGTCGGTCGCTGCCTGGTCGACGGCGTGGAGCGCGCGCAGCAGCGGGGCCTTGTAGTCGAGCGCTTCGCCCGTGTATGATATGAAGATTGTGGGGATGCAGAGCGTGTCGTCGATGATGAAGACGGGCGAAGTGGGGTCCCAGGCAGAGTAGCCGCGTGCCTCGAACGTGTTGCGTATGCCGCCGTTGGGGAACGAGCTGGCGTCAGGCTCCTGCTGTACGAGCAGCTTGCCGCTGAAGTTCTCCACCATGCCGCCCTTGCCGTCGTGCTCCACGAAGGCGTCATGCTTCTCGGCCGTGCCCTCGGTCAGCGGCTGGAACCAGTGCGTGTAGTGCGTCACGCCCATCTCCATGGCCCATTGTTTCATGCCTGCGGCCACGGCGTCGGCTATCGAGCGGTCGAGCCTTGTGCCGTTGTCTATCACGTCTATAAGCTTGGCATAGACGTCGGCGGGCAGGTACTTGTACATTTTCTGGCGGTTGAACACGTACTTCCCGAAGTATTCCGAGGGGCGTTCTTTTGGTGTCGCCACCTCTACGGCCTTCTTCTTGAAGGCTTCTTCAACTACCTGAAATCTTAAGTTTTCAGACATATCTTATTGCTTTGTTTGGTTGCTTGGTTGTTTCCGGCCTGCAGTTTCGTGCCGGCTGTGTGTGTCAGTCGATGAATCGGCGCGTTATGTCGCCGTAGTCGTCAATGCGGCGGTCGCGCAGGAAGGGCCACCAGCGGCGCACTTGCTCGCCGTGTTCCATGTCTACGCTCACTATTATGCTCTCTTCCTCGTCTTCGGATGCCTCGTAGAACAGCTCGCCTTGCGGCCCGGCTACGAACGAAGTGCCCCAGAACTGTATGCCTTCCGTCTGCCCCGAGGGGTCAGGCTCGAAGCCTACGCGGTTCACTGTGACCACAGGCAGGCCGTTGGCCACGGCGTGTCCGCGCTGCACGGTCTGCCAGGCGCGTCGTTGCCGCTGCTGTTCGTCGGGCGTGTCGCTAAGGGCGTAGCCTATGGCGGTGGGGTAGATGAGCAGCTCTGCGCCCCGTAGCGCCATGAGACGGGCGGCTTCCGGGTACCACTGGTCCCAGCAAACCATCACTCCGAGGCGGCCAACGGACGTGTCTATTGGCCGGAAACCGAGGTCGCCGGGCGTGAAGTAGAACTTCTCGTAGTACGCCGGGTCGTCGGGGATGTGCATCTTGCGGTACTTGCCGGCTACGGTTCCGTCGCTCTCTATTACCACGGCTGTGTTGTGGTATAGGCCGGGGGCGCGGCGCTCGAAGAGCGATGTGACTATGACCACGCCGCACTTTCGCGCCAACTCGCCGAACATCTCGGTCGAAGGGCCGGGTATCGGCTCGGCAAGGTTGAAGTTGCCGACGTCTTCCGTCTGGCAGAAGTAGAGCGAGTTGTGCAGTTCCTGGAGCACGACCAGCTTTGCCCCGCGCCGCGCAAGGTCGGCCACGCCCTCGGCAAGCCGCACGATGTTGTCGCGCGTGTCGGCCGTGTTGTGCTGTTGCAGGAAGCCTATGTTGAGTTCTTTCATCTTTTCTTGGTTGGTGGAAAATTGGTCTTATTGGTCTGATTGGCCGAATTTGGCCAATTGGCTCGGTTGGGTTTTGGGGTACTGCATGGTGCAGCAGTGGAGTGAGCCGTGCTGCACGATGACGCTGCGGCAGTCGATGCACACGATATCCCTGCCGGGGAAGGCCGTGCCTATAATGCTTGCGGCCTCTTCGTCGAGGTCGGGCTGCGCGTAGGTGGGGCAGAGCACCGCTCCGTTTACCACGAGGAAGTTGGCGTATGTGGCCGGCAGCCGCTCGCCGTCGCGCACGATCGGGCGCGGCATTGGCAGCCGGAGCAGGCGGTATGGCCGCCCGTCGGCAGTGGCGAGCGAGCGCAGTTGCACTTCCATGGCGTGCAGTCCGGCGTATTGCTCGTCGGCCTCGTCGTCGCAGCCCACGTAGAGAAGCGTGTCGCCCGGGGCAACCCTCACCAGCGTGTCGATGTGTCCGTCGGTGTCGTCGCCCGTCAGTTGGCCGTGGTCAATCCACACTATGCGCTCTGCGCGGAGGGATTTCTTGAGATAGTCCTCTATGCCTTGCCTGTCCATTGGTTGGTTGCGGTGGGGCGCGAGCAGGCAGCCCGTGGTGGTGAACACCGTGCCGCGGCCGTCGCTTTCTATCGCGCCGCCCTCGAGCACGAAGCCGTTGTGGCCTTCATACGCGCCTTCTATTAGCCCGGCGGCATACAGGTTGCGGTTTATGGCGTTGTCTTTCGCGGCCTCGAACTTCTCGCCCCAGCCGTTGAAGCGGAAGTCGAGCAGCAGCCTGCGGCTGCCGTCGGTGAGCGATATGAACGCATGGTCACGCGCCCAGGTGTCGTCCGTTGGGCAGGCCAGGGTGAAGATGTTGCGCATTATGGCTTCGCCGGCCTCGCGCCTGATGGCCGCCAGTGCCTCTTCGGGGTCGGGCGCGACGATGAGCAGCCGCTCGCGGCGGGCTATCTCCTTGGCCATCTGCACGTATGTGGCCGTTATCTCGCCGATGGTGGG
>CALUMB010000018.1 GCA_944321645.1 uncultured Prevotella sp. | reverse complement strand
GCCTGACACTCAAAACATAGCCGCTTGCGGCCTTTATTGTGGAGCCTGCCGTAAGTACCTGGCGGAGAAATGTCCCGGATGCAAGCAAAATGAAAAGGCAACTTGGTGTAAAATCCGCTCATGTTGCCAAGAAAACAAGTTCAACACTTGTGCTGAATGCCCCCATGATGTCAAGGAATGCAAGTTGTTTTCCAACTGGATAGGCAAGGTTTTCGCATTCCTGTTTAATTCAGACCGTTCCGCTTGCATTCGCTATATCAAGGAACAAGGTGGACAAGCCTTTGCCAAAGAGATGACCAAACGTAAATGTCAAACCATTAAAAGAAAATGAACATGAAGAACGAGGTATTATATCTGTTGTTAAACAATTATGCCGACCATGAGCCAGTGTTTTTGGCATCGGCTATTGCTTGTGACGAACGTTGTAAAAAGGAAAGCCCCAAATACATGAACAAAGTCGTAGCCCCTACATTGGATGCTGTGCGTTCATGCAGTGGTTTCCATACTTTACCCGACTATTCTTTTGAAACGTTGCCCGATGATTATGCTGCATTGGTGCTCATTGGAGGTTTCGGTTGGCTTGACGAAATAGAGGCGGATAAAGTCGTGCCGATTGTCCGCCGTGCCATAGAGAAAGGGATTATTGTAGGAGCTATCTGCAATGCCGCTTCTTTCCTTGCCAAACACGGTTTCTTAAATGAGATAAAACATACAGGAAACGGCTTGGAACAGCTACAATTATGGGGAGGAAGCAACTATACCAATAAGGCAGGTTATGTGAACGGGCAAGCCGTATCCGACAATCGTATCGTAACGGCAAACGGCACTGGTTATTTGGAATTTGCCAAAGAATTATTGTTGTTGCTGGAAAATGATTCTCCTGAACAGATTGATATGTTCTACCGTTTCAACAAAGTGGGATTGGTGGCAATGATGCAGGAAATGCAACAAAAGGTTTATTAGACGATGAGTAAAGAAATAATCACAGACCGGCTTATATTGCGCCCGTGGCAAGAGTCTGATGCCGAGTCGCTGTATAAATACGCCAAAGACCCTGCAATCGGACCTATTGCCGGCTGGCCGCCTCACACTTCCGTGGAAGACAGTTTAAATATAATCCGCACGGTATTTGCCGCTCCCGAAACGTATGCAGTAGTACTGAAAGCGACGGACGAACCAATAGGCAGTGTGGGGATTATGTTTGGAGATGGTTTGCACAGTGCAGAAATGCAGCCGGGCGAGGCGGAAATAGGATATTGGATCGGCGTGCCTTATTGGGGGCAAGGACTGATACCCGAAGCCGTGCGTTGTCTGCTGAAAAGGTGTTTTGAGGATTTGGAAAAGGTAGCCGTCTGGTGCGGGTATTACGACGGCAACGTGAAGTCGCGGCGTGTGATGGATAAATGCGGCTTCCGTTTCCATCATACGGAAGAAGGCAAGACATCTCCGCTTGGTGATGTCCGCACGGAGCATTTCATGAGACTGACGAAAGAGGAATGGCAGAGAAACTGTTTTGATTTTTTACAGTAGCATCCACTTTGTCCTTAAGGTTGGCTTTGCCCATAGCTTGCGGTGTCTTTCCACGGCAATCCATTGGACAAAAAAAACAAAACAGTTTCAGGAAACACCAAAGGGGAGACTGAACAATGGCGAAACAAGAATATCTCAAACAAGTCACAATAGGGAATGTGTCCGAATTGTGCGGGCTTATTGAATTGAAAGAATACGACCCGGCATGGGCCGCATTATACGAAGCGGAGAGGCAAAAGATAAACAATGCCCTGAAGCGGAACGAAATTATAATAGAGCATATAGGCTCCACCTCTGTGCCTGGCTTGTGCGCCAAACCCATCATAGACATCCTTCTTCTCGTTGAAGACCCCTCCGATGAGGACTCGTATGTACCGGAATTGGAGAAAGCCGGGTATGCCATGAGGGTAAGGGAGCCGGATTGGTACGGACACAGAATGCTGAAAGGCACTAATCCTGAAGTCAATCTTCATGTATTTTCCATCGGTTGCGGCGAAGCGCAGCGGATGCTTGATTTCCGAGATTGGTTACGGACACATGAGGCAGACCGCAACCTCTATGCCGACACGAAGAGATGCCTTGTGCAGAAAAGATGGAAATACCTTCAGGATTATGCCGATGCCAAGTCGGGAGTCGTGCGTGAAATATTCAAGCATATAGTGCCAACTTACAAAATCTGCCAACTTGCAGAGCTTTACATCCCTGAAATGCAAGCACTGTTCCACGACACCATTATTACTATCAATTCCAAAGACTACGCCAAAGAGGAAGTAGAAGATTGGGCTTCGTGTGGAAACAGTATTGAGCATTGGAAAGAACTACTTGCAAAGAATGATTATGTTGGTGTGCTTGATGGCCAAGACAGGATCATCGGCTTTTCTTCCATGAATGCAGAAGGCTACCTGCACTCCATGTTTGTCCACAAGGACTGGCAAGGAAAGGGTGTGGCAACCTTGTTGCTCACGGAGGTGGAGAAAATGGCTCGTTGTTATAGCGTACATAAAATAAGCGTTGAAGCGAGCATCACCGCACGCCCTTTCTTCGAAAAGCATGGCTACAAAGTAGTAAAGGAACAGCAAGCGAAAGCTTACCGGCTTTATCTGAGAAACTTTGTGATGGAGAAAACTTTATGAACATAATGAAATCCCTCATAATCTGGCTTTGCTTTATCCCTGTGGCAATCCTCAATGGAGGGTTGAGGGAATACGTATTGGCTAAAGCCATCACCGAAGAATGGGCATTGCCTATTAGCGGGATTACATTAAGCGTGTGTATTTTCCTGACAACTTGGCTTCTGTTGCCCTTGGTAACAAAAGCCATTACCTCCAAAGATTGCTGGCTGGTTGGGATATGCTGGGGCGTTCTAACTATTGCTTTTGAATTTATAGCAGGGTTTGCTGACGGCAATACGATGACGGAATTTCTCGCTGCCTACAATCCATTGACCGGCAACCTGTGGCTGTTAGTCCTGGCGACTACTTTTTTGTCACCAATCGTGACAAAAAACTTCCGCATGACTTAAAAATAATTGTATGAAATGAACATTTATGGAACTCACAGATTGGTTTGAAGGATTTCAGAAAGGCATTGCCCGGCTTTCGCCGGAGCAACGGGCCGCATTCTTTTCAGAATGTAGCAAGAATTGCGTGAATGGCGGAACGCTTGCCATTTACAGGAAACTCTACGAAGATGCCAAAGGAAATATAGATGTTTTCTTTCAGATGGCGAATGAACTGCCCGGAGTGAAAGGCGAAGTCTTAGAAAAAGGTCGCGTCTATCAGCTTACCTTCTTGGAATGCACCTGCAATTTGTGCAAGAAAGGTTATGTAACTACGCCTTTGCTCTGTGAATGCTCACGTCAGAGTGTCATTTATTCCATGCAAAGCCTCTGGAAAGAGCTGAAATTTAACATCACGCTCTGCCATTCCATTTTGCAAGGCCAGCAGGATTGCAAGATAAGGCTCGAGGTGATATAAGACAGCGTTGTTGGCTTACATTTAAGCGCAGGCCGGCTTCACAGTCGGCTTGCGCTCTTCATTCATTAAAACTAAACAAATACTTTATGAATCTTGTCTGCCTATGCCCGGAGTTCGCTTGCGATTTCCTCCAGCCATGATGCTATCCTGGAGTCCGTCTTTTCCGGCTCGTTTGTCTCGTCCAATGGCAAACCGACAAACTTGCCGCCCACAACAGCCTCGCTGTCCTCATAGTTGTAGTCATCGGTAGGCACCGCCCCGACGAAATGCGCCCCGCTGTCTTTCAGCAGATTGTACAGCTCGCCCATGCCACTGACGAAGGTGTCGCCGTAAGACTCGCAGTCGCCACAACCAAACAGAGCGACTACCTTACCCGTCAGGTCTGCAGATTTCACCGTCTTAATGCCTTCATACCAATCGTCTTGCATTTCGCCAGCCCCCCATGTCGAGGTTCCCAATATAAGATTGTCGTTGGCCTCAATTGTTGCTTTGTCCAAATTCTGCACGTCGAGAGCCTCGGCACCAAGCCTTTCGGCTATGGTTTCGGCGATGGACCGGCACGTCCCGGTCGATGAGCCGTAAATCACAATTGTTTTATTCATCTCTATCCAATCTATTGTTAAACATTAATTCTGGTTGCAAAGTTATCTACATTGCGCCACAAACGCAATACCTAATTATTATGGTTTTGCTTTTGGTGGGCATGAAAATAGCCATTGGCATAAAGACCGGGCGCACTTTTTAAATTTGGAATCCATGTCATGTGAATATTGGCCGGGTATATCTGACACAACTTTTGTTAGTAGCCAAAGACAGTGGCATGGGAACCCTTGGAGTTGAAAATATTCAACTAAAATCGCTTTGGTTTGCATGGATTTTTAAGATTGGCGAAACGGACTTGCAATACGGGCTGTTTCGCACAGCAAAACGGCACGAAACAGACGCTAAAACGGGGCGTTTTGAGAAGTGAAACGGCACATTTCCCCAACACGCTGTGCATCAGGTAGTTACTAAATAGGCGGCTTTTTCATGCCTTTTACTTAAAAATGTTAATCGCACAACAGCCAGAAAGGCAACCCTGCAATTGCCGTCAACCGCAGAACAAGCTATCAGAAATGGGTTGACGCGGAGACCGCAAAGCGGCACTAACCCCAAATTTGGCTCCAAAACTCTTCTTTTTTGTTTCACAAAAAGCATTTTGTGTAAAATATACACTATTAAGGCAAAAAAATCGCCCCAATCTCTTTGCCGTTTGAAAATTATGCTGTAAATTTACACCCGATTACGGACGCGAAGCAATTTATTCAATAACTAAAATACATTTTTAAGTAAGATGAGAGACCTAAAAAAAATCGCTTGCGGTCTTGGTGTGGCTAGTTTGGCACTGTCCGCTTGCACATCCGGTCAACAGGAAACGGAGCTAACCGCATCTGGGCTTAACCCTGCCGCGTTTGACTCTACAATCAACGGAAAGAAAACGGCACTTTACGCACTCAAGAACCCCAACGGCATGGAAGTTTGCATCACCAATTTTGGCGGACGCGTAGTGTCTATCATGGTGCCAGACAAGGACGGGAAACTCACAGACGTGGTATTGGGCTACGACAATGTTGCGCAATATGCCGACACAGTGAACTCGCCCAGCGACTTCGGGTCGTCGGTTGGGCGCTATGCAAACCGCATAAACCAAGGCAAGATAACCGTTGAGGGAAAGGAATACCAGTTGCCGCGCAACAACTACGGACACTGCCTGCACGGAGGGCCGAGCGGCTGGATGTACCAGGTGTACGATGCCGAGCAACCAAACGATTCGACGCTGAAGCTCACCATCGTTTCGCCGGATGGCGACAATGGCTTTCCCGGCACAGTGACTGCCACGACCACATACACATTGCTAAGCGACAACACTCTCGACATAAACTTTGACGCAACGACAGACAAGGAGACTGTGATAAACATGACCAACCACAGCTACTTCAACCTGAACGGCGACCCGTCGAAGGAGGCCATGGACATGGTGTTGTATGTAAACGCCGACAACTATACCCCGGCAGACTCAACCTACATGACCACAGGCGAGATAAGCCCCGTGGAAGGCACCCCGATGGACTTCCGCACCCCACGCGCAATCGAAGAGACCGTGAACGACACGACATTCAACCAAATAAAGAACGCCACGGGCTACGACCACAACTGGTGCCTGAACACTTACAAGGACGGAAAGGGCGACGACAAGACAGTGGCAGCCTCGCTATACTCGCCAAAGACGGGCATTTTCCTCGAAATGTTCACCAACGAGCCGGGTGTGCAGGTTTATACGGGCAACTTCCAAGGCACGGGCGTGAGCTGCAAGCACGGCGTGAAATACCCGAAGCATGTGTCTGTTTGCCTTGAGAGCCAGAAGTACCCAGACTCCCCCAACAAGAAAGACTGGCCGTCGCCTTACCTCAAGCCGGGCGAGAAATACCACAGCCACGTGGCGTATAAATTCAGCGTCAAGTAACAAAAACTACTGAACCCTAGGAAATAACACCTTAATTTAATATACAAAAGACAATGAACTGGAACACTAACGAATTTGTCTGGTTAGACTGGGCCGTGCTGGCCGTTGGCATTATTGCCATAATATGCGCTATATATTACAGCATTAAGAAAGACAAGGCAAAAATGAAGGGGGCTGACAGCCAAGACTACCTGTTTGGCAAGGGAGAGCCATGGTATGTCATCGGCGCAGCCATCTTTGCCGCAAACATTGGCTCCGAGCACCTTGTGGGCCTTGCCGGAACAGGCGCGAAAGACGGCGTGGGTATGGCACACTGGGAGATGCAAGGCTGGATGATATTGATTCTCGGCTGGCTGTTCGTGCCTTTCTACCAGTTGTTGAACAACAAGATGGGCAAGATAATCACCATGCCGGATTTCCTCAAGTTCCGCTACACCCAGCGCACAGGCTCGTGGCTGTCCATCATCACCCTCATCGCTTACGTGCTTACTAAAGTTTCAGTGACAGCTTTCACGGGCGGCATCTTCTTTGAATATCTGCTCGGCCTGCCGTTCTGGTATGGGGCCATCGGCCTTATTGCCATCACGGCCGTGTTCACGGTGTTTGGCGGCATGAAAGGCGTTATGACCCTGTCGGCCATCCAGACCCCGATACTCATCATTGGCTCATTCCTCGTGCTTTTCCTTGGCCTTAGCATGCTCGGCAACGGCAGCATCGTTGAAGGCTGGACGCAGATGATGGATGCCTGCAACGCCGCCCACAACGGCTTCGGAACGACACACATGTTCCACACCGACCCGGCAGATCCGATGTATCCGCAGTTCCCCGGTTACGTGGTGTTCTTCGGAGCTTCGATAATCGGCTTCTGGTATTGGTGTACTGACCAGCACATCGTGCAGCGTGTGCTCGGCCAGAGAAAGGGCGAAGACAACGCAACCGTGATGAAGCGCGCACGCCGCGGTACGATAGCCGCCGGATATTTCAAGATACTGCCTGTGTTCATGTTCCTCATCCCGGGCATGGTGGCCTACGCGCTTTCGCTTAAGTCAGGTAGCGGAATCGTGATGGACATAACCAACTCACACGATACCGACGGCGCGTTTGCCATGATGGTGAAAAACATCTTGCCTGCCGGTGTCAAGGGTCTTGTGACCATCGGTTTCGTGTGCGCCCTCGTAACGTCGCTGGCCGCATTCTTTAATAGCTGTGCAACGCTGTTCACCGAAGACTTCTACAAGCCAATGAAGAAAGGCATGAGCGAGAGCCACTATGTGTTCGTTGGCCGCGTGGCCACGGTGGTCGTAGTTATCCTCGGACTTGCCTGGATGCCCATAATGATGAACATGGGCAACCTCTATTCCTATCTGCAAGACATCCAGTCACTCATCGCCCCGGCAATGGTGGCAGTGTTTGCGCTCGGCATATTCTCGAAGCGCATCACGCCTAAGGCAGGCGAATGGGGCCTTATCGGCGGCTTCCTCATAGGAATGCTGCGCCTGCTCACCAACGTGCTCACCAACTCCGGCAAGGCCGATATGCAGGGCGCATTCTGGGAGGGCACGGCATGGTTCTGGCAGACCAACTGGCTTGTGTTCGAGATTTGGCTGCTTGTGTTCATCATCGTGGCCATGTTCATCATCTCGTTCTTCACTCCCAAGCCAAGCGCAGAGCAGATTGAGGCCATCACATTTACAGACAGCTACAAGAAGTCGATTCGCGAGAGTTGGGGCGTGTGGGATGTTGTAGCGACACTCGGTGTCGTGGTTCTCTGCGCCGCCTTCTACATCTATTTCTGGTAAGCAAACTCAACGCCGGGCGGCATGGACGCTATGCCATGCCGCCTACGCTAAAACACATAGCACGAAAACAAGACGATGACAACATACTACGGGGAGTACTCGAAAGTTCTCGTTTCCGTCGACTGCATAATCTTCGGATTCGATGAAGGCGAGCTGAAAATACTCATTGGACGGCGCAATATGGATCCCGGGCGCGGCTTGTGGTCGCTGTACGGTGGCTTTGTCAGCGGGAACGAGAGCATAGACGATGCCGCAAACCGGGTGCTAAACCAGCTCACTGGGTTAAGCAACATATATATGCGCCAGGTGGGGGCATTCGGTAATGTAGACCGTGACCCCGGTGAAAGGGTGATTTCGATAGCCTATTACGCCCTGATCAACGTGAAGGACTACGACCGCAGCTTGCAGGAAAAGCACGGGCTACAGTGGATATCCATCAACGACTTGCCACAGATGTACTCCGACCACAACATCATGGTGGGCAAAGCACTGAAGATGATGCGGCGCAAAATATCACACGAGCCTATCAGCTTCAACCTGCTGCCGGAACTGTTCACGCTGACGCAGCTTCAGAAACTGTATGAGGCGGTGTGCGGCGAAAAGGTGGACAAGCGCAACTTCCGCAAGCGCATCAAGGACATGGACTTCATCGAGAAGACCGACCAGATTGACAAGTCAAGCTCGCGGCGCGGAGCCTACCTTTATAAATTCAACAAGAGGGCATACGATGATGCCCCAAACTTTAAGTTATAAAAACCAAACAAAAGTACAGTCATGTTAGAAGAACTAAAAGAAAAAGTATTTAAAGCCAACCTCGACCTTGTGAAGCACAACCTCGTGATATTCACATGGGGTAACGTGTCTGGCATAGACCGCGAAAAAGGGTTGGTGGTAATAAAGCCTTCTGGCGTAAGTTACGACACAATGAAGGCGTCAGACATGGTTGTGGTAGACCTCAAGACAGGCAAAGTGGTAGAGGGAGACCTCAACCCGTCGTCAGACACCCCCACCCACCTCGTGCTTTACAGGGCATACCCCGAAATTGGCGGCATAGTCCACACACACTCCACATACGCCACTGCATGGGCGCAGGCCGGCTTGTCCATACCTAACATAGGCACGACACACGCCGACTATTTCCATGACGACATCCCTTGTACCGACGACATGACTGAAGAAGAGGTGAAAGGCGACTATGAACTTGAGACTGGCAACGTGATTGTGAATTGCATTGAAAAGCGCAAGGTAAATCCCGTTCACACTCCTGGGGTGCTCGTGAAAAACCACGGGCCCTTCGCATGGGGGAAAGATGCCGACAATGCGGTCTACAATGCCGTTGTGATGGAGCAAGTCGCAAAGATGGCATTCGTTTCGTTTTGCGTTAATCCGCACACCACGATGAACCCATTGCTTGTGGAAAAACATTTCAGCCGCAAGCACGGCCCGAACGCTTATTACGGACAGAAAAAGAAATAAAAAAAACAATCAACAGACAAACATATAACTAAAAGCACATTAGAATTATGGAAAAAGCATTTGAGAATTTAGAGGTTTGGTTTGTAACCGGCGCACAACTCCTTTACGGTGGCGATGCTGTTGTACAGGTTGACGGTCATTCCAAGAAAATGGTCGATGGGCTCAACGAGTCTGGCCGCCTGCCCATAAAGGTAGTTTACAAAGGAACGGCCAACAGCTCCAAGGAAGTAGCCGATGTGTTCGCACGTGCCAACAACGACGATAAGTGTGTTGGCGTGATTACGTGGATGCACACGTTCTCGCCCGCAAAGATGTGGATTCACGGCCTGCAGATTCTCCACAAGCCGCTCCTCCATCTACACACACAGTTCAACGAGGAGATTCCATGGGACACAATGGACATGGACTTCATGAACTTGAACCAAAGCGCACACGGCGACCGCGAGTTCGGCCATATAATCTCCCGTATGCGCATTCGCCGCAAGCTCGTTGTCGGCTATTGGAAGGATGCCAAGACTCAAGACCACATCGCCGTTTGGGAGCGTGTGTGCGCAGCTTGGGCCGACGCCCAGGATATGCTCATCATCCGCTTTGGCGACCAGATGAACAATGTGGCAGTGACCGACGGCGACAAGGTGGCTGCCGAACAAGTGCTCGGATACCACGTTGACTATTGTCCTGTGAGCGAGTTGATGGAAGTTCAAAGCCAGATAAAGGATGAGGACGTGAAGGCTCTCGTTGACGAATACTTCCGCTTATATGACACCGACATCAAGAATGATGGCCGTACTGCTGAATACACGGTGCTTTGGAACGCGGCCAAAGCCGAACTTGCCTTACGCGCAATCCTTAAGGCAAAGGGAGCAAAGGGCTTCACGACCAACTTCGACGACCTCGGGCAGACAGATGGCTCACACTTCGACCAAATTCCCGGTCTTGCTTCGCAGCGCCTGATGGCAGAAGGCTATGGCTTTGGCGCAGAAGGCGACTGGAAGTCGGCCGCACTCTACCGCACCCTTTGGGTTATGAACCAAGGTCTTGGCGGAGGTTGCTCGTTCCTTGAGGACTATACCCTCAACTTTAACGGTGAGCAAAGCGCAATCCTGCAAGCCCACATGCTCGAGGTTTGCCCGCTTATCGCAGCAAACAAGCCTCGACTCGAAGTGCATTTCCTCGGTATTGGCATTCGCAAGGCACAGACCGCCCGCCTCGTATTCACGTCGAAGGTTGGCAAGGGCGTGACCGCAACTATCGTTGACATGGGCAACAGATTCCGTATGATCGTCAACGACGTCAACTGCATCGAGCCGAAACCGCTGCCCAAGCTCCCCGTTGCTTCCGCATTGTGGATACCGCAGCCAAACTTTGAGGTCGGTGCAGGATGCTGGATTTACGGTGGCGGCACACACCACAGCTGCTTCTCTTACGACCTGACTGATGAATACTGGCACGACTATGCCGAGATTGCCGGCATCGAATGCCTCACCATCAATGAGAATACAACAGTGGAGGAGTTCCGCAAAGAGTTGCGCTTCAACGAAGTTTACTATATGTTGAACAAGGCTCTCTGCTAAAAAGTCCGACTGCCAATGTTTAAAGGAGTCCCAGGCTTTCCCTGTGGAAGGCCATGGGGCTTCTTCTAATTATTTGTTTCATCTAATTTTATTAACTTTGAATTACGATTATGGGAATTGACGCTAAATCAATAATTGAAAATGGCAAGGCCATTCTTGGCATAGAATTTGGCTCGACACGCATTAAGGCGGTATTGATAGACCCGGAACACAGGCCGATTGCGCAAGGCAGCCACACATGGGAAAACCAGCTCGTTGACGGATTGTGGACTTACAGCATCGAGGCTATATGGTATGGCCTTCAGGACTGCTACGCTGATTTGCGCCGCAACGTAAGGGAACAGTATGACATTGAGATTGAGACGCTCGCGGCAATTGGCGTTAGTGCCATGATGCATGGCTATATGGCATTTAACAAAAATCAGGAAATCTTGGTTCCGTTCCGCACATGGAGAAACACTAACACAGGCAAGGCTGCCGCCGAATTGTCTGAGTTGTTTGTGTTCAATATTCCTCTCCGTTGGAGCATCTCGCACCTTTACCAAGCCATATTGGACAACGAGGAGCACGTTAAAGACATCGACTACCTGACAACTTTGGCTGGATATATCCATTGGTTCTTGACAGGCGAGAGGGTATTGGGCATAGGCGATGCTTCAGGTATGCTGCCAATCGATCCGCAGACAAGGAATTACTCATCTGCGATGATGGACAAATTCGACAAGCTGATTGCCGGCAAGGGTTACGAGTGGAAGCTTGCCGATATACTCCCGAAAGTGTTGCTGGCTGGCGAAAACGCAGGGTTCCTCACCCCGGAAGGTGCCAAGCGCCTCGACGTCTCCGGGCATCTGAAGGCCGGCATACCCGTATGTCCGCCTGAAGGCGACGCCGGAACGGGTATGGTTGCCACCAACGCTGTCAAGCCCCGCACGGGCAACGTTTCGGCAGGCACCTCGTCTTTCTCAATGATTGTGCTTGAAAAAGATTTGTCGAAGCCCTACGAGGTGATAGACATTGTGACGACGCCAGACGGAAATCCTGTCGCAATGGTTCATTGCAACAACTGCACATCCGACCTCAACGCTTGGGTGAACCTATTCAAGGAGTACCAAGAACTGCTCGGAGTGCCAGTGGACATGAACGAAGTATTTGAGAAACTTTACAACCACGCGCTGACAGGCGCTCCGAATTGTGGCGGACTTTTGTCCTATAACTACATTTCCGGCGAGCCTGTTACAGGCTTGGCAGAAGGGCGGCCGCTGTTTGTCCGCTCCGCAAACGACAAGTTCACGCTTGCCAATTTTATGCGCGCGAACCTTTATGCGGCTGTCGGGGTACTGAAAATAGGCAACGACATTCTGTTTAACGAAGAGCACATAAAAGTCGACAAGATAACCGGCCATGGCGGCTTGTTCAAGACCAAAGGCGTTGGCCAGCGCGTTTTGGCCGCCGCGCTCAATTCGCCAATATCCGTGATGGAGACCGCCGGCGAAGGTGGCCCGTGGGGTATGGCCATTTTAGGCTCCTATCTTGTGAACAACACAGCAAAACAATCATTGGCAGACTTCCTCGAAGAGAAAGTGTTTGCTGGAAATACAGGCACGGAAATTGCGCCGACTCCAGAGGACGTAGCCGGGTTCAACGACTACATCAAGGGCTACAAGAATTGCTTGCCGGTGGAAGAGGCTGCCGTGAAATTCAAATGATAAACACATTATACATCTAAGCGAATGACCAACAAACTCTTAGTTTGCGGAATATTTCTTGCTGGCAGTCTTACGATTTCTGCCAGCAAGAAAGCCCAAATCACCATTTCTGCCAACGACGGGAAACAAATTATCCCGAAAGAAATTTACGGGCAGTTTGCCGAACACCTTGGCTCATGTATCTATGGCGGGCTGTGGGTCGGCGAAGACTCAAAGATTCCAAATGTTGAGGGATACAGAAAAGACGTGCTCGAAGCGCTAAAAGCCCTCCAAATCCCTGTGCTTCGTTGGCCGGGAGGCTGCTTTGCAGACGAATATCATTGGCAGGACGGCATCGGTCCGAGGGAAATGCGCCCCAAAATGCAAAACAACAATTGGGGAGGCACAATAGAAGACAACTCGTTCGGCACCCACGAATTTCTCAACCTCTGCGAAATGTTAGGCTGTGAGCCTTACATAAGCGGCAACGTTGGCAGCGGAACTGTCGAAGAACTTGCAAAGTGGGTGGAATACATGACCAGCGACGGAGACACCCCTATGGCCAAACTGCGCCGGAAAAACGGGCGTGAAAAGGCTTGGAAGGTGAAATACCTCGGCGTTGGCAACGAAAGTTGGGGCTGTGGCGGCAACATGAGGCCCGAATATTATTCCGACTTGTACAGGCGTTATTCCGTCTACTGCCGCAACTACGATGGCAACAGGCTCTACAAGATAGCCAGCGGAGCGAGCGATTACGACTACAATTGGACAAAAGTGTTGATGAACAATGTGGGCAACCGCATGGACGGACTTTCGCTTCACTACTATACAGTGAGCGGTTGGACGGGAAGCAAAGGCTCTGCCACAAAGTTTACCAATGACGACTACTATTGGACTGTAGGCAAATGCCTTGAGATAGAGGATGTCATTAAACGGCATTCAAAAATCATGGACGGCAAAGACCCGAAAAAACGCATCGGACTCATCGTTGACGAATGGGGAACATGGTGGGATGAAGAGCCAGGAACGATAAAAGGCCACCTATATCAGCAAAACTCAATGCGTGACGCTTTTGTGGCCGCGCTTACGCTGAATGTATTCCACAGGCACACTGACCGTGTCCGTATGGCCAATATCGCACAGGTGGTAAATGTGCTCCAATCGATGATTCTGACCGATACCATCGGCACAGGTCACATGGTTCTCACGCCAACTTACCATGTGTTCAAGATGTACAAGGGCTTCATGGATGCCACATATCTGCCAGTGGAAACCCTGTGCGACAGTGTGCAGGTGCGTGGCGATTCCCATGCAAAAGACGGGCGCAAAGTTCCCTTGGTCAGTGCGTCTGCCGCACGCGGCAAAGATGGGAGCGTAATAATATCGTTGGCAAATGTTTGCTTGGACGACGAGCAGGAAATTAGCCTTACGCTCGACGGCCTGCAACCTAAGACTGTGGCCGGAACGATTCTTAGCTGCAATGCCATCGATGCGTACAACGACTTCGAGAATCCAGATGCCGTTGCCCCGAAGGAGTTCACCTCGGCAAAAATCAAAGGCAATGTGCTTAACATGAAAGTTCCTTCAAAGTCTATTGTTGTCTTGAATATAAAGTAGCTTCATTCACAACTTAACCATTAAAATCAATTTAACAGCTAAGACATGAATGCTAAAGCGATAATCATGGCCGCCTGTCTCGCCGCAGTGGCCTTCAACCCAAGCCAAGCCCGCAAAAGCCAAAACGCCGAAAATAAGTTTTCCGGCTATTTGTTCGCTTACTTTGAAGGCTCCGGAGACAAGACGAAACAAGAACACTTGCGCTTTGCAATAAGCGAAGACGCTAAAAACTGGTATGCCCTCAACGGCAACCGGGCGATAGTCTCGTCAGACTCGATTAGCGAGTCTGGCGGCATAAGAGACCCACACATATTGAGGAGCGAAGACGGAAAGACATTCTTCATCGTGGCCACAGACATGAACACGAGTAAGTTCGGATGGAAAGAGAATCCCGGAATTGTGTTGATGAAGTCTTCTGACCTGATAAATTGGACTCACTCCAAGATTAACTTGTCAAAGGATTACCCCGAAAACTTCGGCGACGCTTATTGGGTTTGGGCACCACAGACCATCTACGACAAGAAGGCAAAGAAGTATATGATATATTTCACTTTGCAGCGTGATGACCGCAAAACCCTGATAACGTACTATGCCTACGCAAACAAAGACTTTACGGCGTTTGAAAGCGAACCGAAAGTGCTATTCTCGGCAAAATACGGCTGCATAGACAACGACATTGTCTATAAAGATGGCGTTTACCATATGTTCTATAAAGGCAACACAAAGGATGCCAACGGCAAGGAAATAAAGAATGGCATACAGCAAGCCACGTCGAGAAGCCTCACCGGGAAATGGAAGGAAGATTTCAAGTACCTCGATGTCTACGCCGGAACAAGAACCCACGTCGAAGGCTCAAGCGTGTTCAAGCTTAACAACAGCGACGAATATGTGCTTATGTACGACCTCTACTCAAGCGGGAGGTACGAATACCAAACATCCAAAGACCTAAAGACTTTCTCCGCAAAGCCACAGTCGTTCAGGAAAGATTTCCATCCGCGCCATGGTTCTGTGGTGTCAGTAACGCGCGACGAGCTTAACCGCCTTCAAGACAAATGGGGCTATGTCCTGAAGCATGAGCTGACAACCAACGGCAATCCAATCTTCCGCCACAAGTATACGGCCGATCCCGCCGCACTCGTTTACAACGACACATTGTGGCTTTTCACAGGCGAAGACTTTGCAGGCGGGCAAAACCGCTACAACATGAAAAACTGGCTCGTGTACTCCACCACCGACCTTATACATTGGACGGAATATCCAGTGGCACTGCGCCCTACCGATTTCAGCTGGGCAAAGAAGCTGCCAGCCTACGCAGGACACGTGATTGAGCGCAACGGCAAGTTTTATTGGTATGTCAGCACCAACTCCGGCGGCATAGGCGTGGCTGTGGCCGACCGCCCAGAAGGGCCTTACACAGATGCCGTCGGCCATCCCATACTGACTAAAAAAGACTGTTTTGCCTCCAAGCACAGCTGGGCTTGCATAGATCCCGCCGCCTTTATTGACGACGACGGCCAGGCTTATCTCTTTTGGGGAAACGAAGAGTGCTATTACGTGAAGTTAAAGGAAAACATGATTGAGCTTGACGGCGAAGTCCAGCAGGTGGACATCGACAGCTCGCATCCGTTCACCGAGGCTCCATGGGTTCACAAGTACAACGGCAAATACTATCTTACTTACGCCTCCGAATGGCCGGAGAAGATTGCTTACGCCATGGCAGACAAAGCGACAGGCCCATACGAAACCAAAGGTATCATCTCGGAGATAGCAGGCAACAGCAATACCACCCACCCCGCAATCGTTAAATTCAGGGATAAGTGGATATTCTTCTCCCACAATGGCGGGCTACCCCAAGGCACGAGCTACAGCCGTTCGGTTGTTGCCGAGGAAATGGAGTACAACCCGGACGGGACGATAAAGAAAATAAATCCGTCCACCGAAGGTGTCAGGTTCAAGGAGTGGAGCGGCAATCCAATCCTCCCAGGATTCCACGCTGACCCGGAGATTCTATATTCTGAAAAGACCGGACGCTATTACATCTACTCCACCACCGACGGATTCCCAGGTTGGGGAGGATGGTACTTCACGTGCTATTCTTCCGACAACCTTACCGACTGGCGCGACGAAGGGATAATCCTCGATGTCTGCAAAGACACGAAGTGGGCAAGCGGCAACGCATGGGCGCCTGCTATAATCGAGAAGAAGATAGGCAACGACTATAAATATTTCTTCTATTACAGCGCAAATGCTGGCAAGGCCAAGGCCATAGGTGTGGCTGTGGCAGACTCGCCTACTGGTCCGTTTGTCGACCTCGGCTACCCGTTCGTAAACAAGCGGCCGGCCGGTCTTAGGAATGGTCAGCAGATAGACGTTGATGTGTTTCACAATCCTGACACGGGCGAAGACTATCTCTATTGGGGCAATGGCTACATGGCCGGCGCAAAGCTCAACGCCGACATGACAAGCATCGACACATCCACAATAAAGCTCATGACCCCACGTGGCGGCAGTCTCAAGGATTACAAATACCGCGAGGCACCATACGTGTTCAAGCGCAACGGACTCTACTACTTTCTGTGGAGTGTAGACGACACCGGCTCGCCCAACTACCACGTAGCATATGGAACGAGCAAGTCGCCCCTCGGGCCGATTGAAGTGGCAGAAGACCCCGTCATTCTCATCCAAGAGCCTGACGAGGAGATATACGGCCCGGCCCACAACAGTGTGCTTCAGATTCCCGGCAAAGACGAATGGTATTTCGTTTACCACCGTATAAACAAAAATTACCTGCCAAAGGCTAAAGGCCCCGGCTATCATCGCGAGGTGTGCATAGATAAGATGGAGTTTGATGCCAATGGCAAAATAAAGCGCACCATTCCCACCCACAAAGGAATCAAAGCCATTAAATAATAACAAAACAACAAACGCAAAACAATTATGAACGACAAAAAACTAATGAACAAAGCTGCGGACAACATCCGCATCTTAGCTGCCTCAATGGTGGAGAAGGCCAAGTCCGGCCATCCCGGAGGCGCCATGGGCGGTGCTGATTTCATAAATGTGCTGTTCTCAGAGTTCTTGGTCTACGACCCAGAGAATCCGTCGTGGGAAGGCCGCGACAGGTTCTTCCTCGACCCTGGCCATATGTCGCCCATGCTGTATTCCGCATTGGCGTTGCAGGGCAAGTTCACTCTCGACGAACTAAAGGAGTTCCGCCAGTGGGGTTCCCCCACCCCGGGCCATCCGGAGCGCGACATAGACCGCGGTATCGAGAACACTTCCGGTCCGCTTGGCCAAGGCCACACCTTCGCCGCAGGTGCAGCCGTTGCCGAGAAGTTCCTCCAAGCACGCCTTGGCAAGGAAGTTATGAGCCACAAAATCTATGCCTACATTTCCGATGGTGGCGTTGAGGAAGAAATATCGCAGGCTACGGGCCGTATCGCCGGCATCTTGGGGCTTGATAATCTCATCATGTTCTACGACTCCAACGACATCCAGCTTTCTACGGAGTGCAGCGTGGTGATGAAGGAAGACACCGAGGCAAAGTATAAGGCGTGGGGCTGGAACGTTATCACAATCGACGGCAACGACCCCGACCAGATACGTGAAGCACTCACAGCCGCACAAGAAGAGAACGGACACCCCACCCTCATCATCGGTAAGACCGTGATGGGCAAAGGCTCCCTCAAGGCCGACGGCACCAGCTACGAGCATAACATCGCCACCCATGGTGCCCCGCTTGGAGGCGATGCCTACGTAAACACCATAAACAACCTTGGCGGCAACCCCGACGATCCGTTCGTTATCTTCCCCGAGGTGGCCAAACTCTATGTCGACAGGCGCGAGGAACTGAAGCAGATCGTTGCCGGACGCCACGCCAAAGAGGCAGAATGGGCCAAGGCAAACCCCGAAAAGGCCGCGCTTTTGAAGGAATGGTTCAGCGGCAACGCTCCCAAGGTGGATTGGAGCGCAGTGGTGCAGAAAGAAGGCAGCGCAACACGCGCAGCCAGTGCAGCCTGTCTCGGTGTATTGGCAGAACAAGTTCCCAACATGATTTGCGCTTCGGCCGACTTGTCAAACTCCGACAAGACCGACGGCTTCCTCAAGAAAACCCATGCCCTCCAGGCCGACGACTTCAGCGGGGCATTCTTCCAGGCCGGCGTTTCCGAGCTGACAATGGCTTGCATGTGCATCGGTATGTATCTCCATGGCGGCGTGATTCCCGCTTGCGGCACATTCTTCGTATTCTCCGACTACATGAAGCCCGCCGTGCGCATGGCAGCCTTGATGGAAGTTCCAATCAAGTTCATATGGACACACGACGCATTCCGCGTTGGCGAAGACGGCCCCACCCACGAGCCTGTGGAACAGGAAGCCCAGATTCGCCTCATGGAGAAGCTTAAGAACCACCACGGCAAGGACAGCGTGCGAGTGTTCCGCCCGGCCGATGCAGACGAGACAACCGTTTGCTGGGCAATGGCAATGGAAAACACCGAGACCCCGACAGCCTTGATACTTTCCCGTCAGAACATAGCAAAGCTGCCGACAGGCAACGATTACGAAAACGCACGCAAAGGCGCATACATTGTCGCCGGTTCTGACGAAGACTACGACCTCATACTTCTTGCCAATGGTTCCGAGGTGTCCACGCTTGTGGCTGGAGCCGAGCTGTTGCGCAAGGACGGCATAAAAGTGCGCATCGTCAGCGCTCCGAGCGAAGGTCTCTTCCGCAGCCAGAGCAAGGAATACCAAGAGAGCGTGTTGCCTAAGGGTGCCAAGGTGTTTGGAATGACCGCTGGTCTCGCCGTAACGCTTGAAGGCCTTGCCGGTGCCAACAGCCGCGTTTATGGTATGCCGAGCTTTGGCTTCTCTGCCCCCTACAAGGTGCTTGACGAGAAACTTGGCTATACTGCCGAGAACGTTTACAACCAGGTGAAGGCTTTCCTTGCCGAATAATCTGAAACGATGGAGATAAAAACTATCGGACTTGCATCCGATCATGCCGGCTTTGCGCTCAAGCAATATGTCATAGACTATTGTAAAGCTCACGGCTACCCATACAAGGACTACGGCACATACTCCACCGAGAGCTGCGATTACCCAGACTTCGGCCACGCCCTTGCGCGAGGCATCGAGTCGGGCGAGGTATATCCAGGCATTGCTATCTGCGGCAGCGGCGAAGGCATCAGCATGACGCTAAACAAGCACCAGGCAATACGCGCCGGGCTGTGCTGGATTCCTGAAGTTGCACACCTCATCAGGCAGCACAACGACGCAAACGTGCTCGTAATGCCGGGGCGTTTTATCGACAACGACACGGCAAGGCAAATTATGGATGAATTTTTCTCCACCGATTTTGAAGGCGGCCGCCATAAAAACCGTGTGGAAAAGATTCCACTCCATTAAGCGCACTTTGTAGGAATCAGTTCGGGCTGGCAGTTGCCTAAAAGACGGCTACCGGCAGCACCAAACAGAATGAAACAGACTTTATCGGGCTGCGGCACTTTCCCATCAGGGCGTGTGCCGCAGCCTGTCTTTTGTATTTAGGCACTGCCGTTATGTGCAATGTCAATGGAATAAGGGAAGATATTGCGAATCTATTTCAACTTAGTGGCGGCAATTTGGTGGATTTTTAGTACATTTGCATTTAAGAACAAAAAGATGATGTTGGCAGATGAATTAAAACGGAGGATTGCGGCTGAAGTAGCCCACACACCGACAAAAGACCAGCAACACGCCATAGAAACGTTTTGCCGCTTTATGGCTGACCGTCGTGACCGCACTGCAATGATAATGCGCGGTTCGGCCGGTACCGGCAAGACTACGGTAGCCTCGGCCATTGTGCGCACCATGGCTTCGCTTGGATGGCGTATGTCACTGATTGCTCCTACCGGCAGGGCCGCAAAGGTGTTTGCCTTGAACTCCGGCCACCCGGCATATACTATTCACCGCCGCATTTACCGCCAGAAAACCCTTTCGCCTGACATGACGGGCTTTAGACTAAACAATAACCTTCACTCCGACACACTTTTCATTGTAGACGAGGCGTCGATGGTCGCCAACATAGGTGGAGCCGATGCCACGTTCGGCAGCGGCCACCTACTCGACGACCTTGTGGAGTATGTCTACAGTGGACGGAATTGCAGGCTGCTAATGGTGGGCGACCGCGCACAATTGCCGCCTGTGGGCGAAGAAGAAAGTCCAGCATTGTGTGCCGACGTTTTAAGAGCTTATTCATTGGACGTATACGAGGCCGACCTTGACGAGGTGGTGAGGCAAGGCGCAGGTTCCGGCATACTCTCCAACGCTACCATGATTCGCCGTATGATAAGCCATGACGAGCAGACCGGCCTGCCCAAGATTAGTTTCAAGGGGTTTGCCGATATAGCCATAGTGCCAGGTGACGAGCTTATTGAGACCCTGGCCTCAAGCTACAGCATGGCCGGAATAGACGAAACAATCGTGATAACGCGGAGCAATAAGCGAGCCAACATTTACAACCGTGGGATAAGGGGCATGGTGCTCGGACGCGAAGAGGAGCTTTGTTCCGGCGATATGCTCATGGTCGTGAAAAACAACTACTATTGGATGGAGCAGGAACGCAAGGCTGCCGGACTCGAAGTTAAGGTTATGAGCGAAGGCAATGGCGACAGCCAAGACGCACAAGAGGAACTAAGTATGGCACCTTCGTTTATCGCCAACGGAGACAGAGCTATGGTAAGGCGGGTAAGAAACGTCCGCCAGTTATACGGGTTCCGCTTTGCCGACATAACACTCACGTTGCCAGACTATGACGACTACGAGCTGACTGTCACCGCATTGCTCGACACCTTAACCAGCGATGCCCCGGCATTGACCCGCGATCAAAACGAACAGTTATTCAATGCTGTAATGGAAGACTATGCCGACATTCCACTCAAAGCCAATAGGTTGAAACGGATGAAGTTGGACAAGCACTACAACGCGCTGCAAATTAAGCACGCTTACGCCGTGACCTGTCACAAAGCCCAGGGCGGGCAGTGGGAACACGTCTACATCGACCAAGGATACATGACCGACGATATGCTCACGCCAGACTACATCCATTGGCTATACACGGCCTTCACCCGCGCAACCCAAAAACTGTATCTTATAAACTGGCCGCGCACGCAGATAGCCGACAGCAACTTGTAAACAGCAAAAAACTTTGAGTACACCACGGGCTTTTCACCCAGGAATTTGTACTTTTGCACCACGGGAGCAGCCAAATCCTGCTCGTAACCCTGAAGTGCGCAATCTTGTGCAAGCAAATCAACAAACATTCAACATCCAACAAGAAAATGACGACAGTATACATCTTCGCAGCACTTTTGGCCATAGCCATGGTAGCCATAGCTGTTTTGTTCCGCCGAATGTCTGCATCCGCGAAACAGGCAGCCGACCTAAACGTGGAGTTAGAAAAGCGTTCCACCGAGTTGCGCCTACTTTCGGAAAGACTATGCGAGTGTTCAGAGAAATTGTCGGAAGTCGAAACTGAAAATAAAAAGCTCAACGCAATCGCAGAAGCGCAAGCCCGCGAAATCGAACTGATGGGGAAACAAGCGAGCGAAGCGGCTGAAATGCGCGAACGCCACTTTGCAGAACAGCTACGCACAGCCAAAGAGGAACTAACAAACATGACCTCAAGGCTGCTTGAACAAAACGCATCGAAGCTGAAAGAGCGCAACGCCGAGAGCATGGGCGCAATAACCCAGCCACTGAAAGATGCCATTGGAGAAGTCCGCCGCGCCATTGGCGAAAGCATGAAGGACAGCGAGCGCAACTCGGCCTCGCTCCGCGAACAGCTAAAACTTATGATGGAAAGTAGCCGTGCCATTGGCGAGAAAGCCGAAAGCCTTGTGAATGTGCTGCGGCGCGACAACAAGACGCTGGGCAACATGGGCGAAATAATCCTCGGCGACCTGCTCGCCTCACAAGGCTTGAAGGAAGGCATACACTACGAAGTGCAGGAACGTCTTCGCGACGAGACGGGACGCACGTTAAGAAACGACGACACCGGGCGTGAGATGCAGCCAGACGTGATACTCCACTACCCACAAGGGCAAGACGCAATAATCGACTCGAAGGTGTCGCTAACGGCTTACGAACGTTACGTCAACGCACAAACGCCGGAAGAAAAGGAAAAGGCACTGCAAGAACACATTAGGAGTGTGCGCCAACACGTCGCCGAACTGGCGAAAAAAGACTACAGCCGTTATGTCAAGCCACCGCGCGAGGCTGTCGACTTTGTTATAATGTTCATGCCGTTCGAGTCGTCGCTTCAGTTGGCACTGGCCAACGACCCAACACTTTGGCGCGATGCTTTTGAACGCAAAGTGTTCATAACGGGTGAGCAAAACCTGCTCGGCATCCTGCACATAATACACATTGCGTGGGTTCAAAACCAGCAGGCCGAAAACCAAGAGCGCGTGTTTGGTTTGGCGGAACAGTTGCTCGACCGGCTCGGCGATTTCATAAAGCGCTACAAAGACCTTGGCGACGTGCTTGAAAAGGCACGCAAGGCATACGACTTTGCCGACAACAAGCTGATGAGTGGCAACCAGAGCGTGGTGAAGAAAGGCCGCGAACTGGTGGAGGTAGGCGCAAAGGAGAATCCCAACCGAAAGATACCAATACCACAGATAGCCTTGCCCGGCGACGACGACGAAGCCAACGACGAACAAAACGGGCAGAAGGACAAACATACTGGCGATAGGCCATCGCGCAGAAAAACGCAAGATACAAAGCTTGACAAGGGACAGCAAGCATGAGGCCATGGTTTACTTAGACTACGACATCTGCGGATTCGACTTGGAAGAGGCTCTCGCCATGCTTCCGGCGTGGAGACGCGAGCAAGCCTTAAGGCACCGCGCAGAAAGGCACAGGCGTGAGAACGTGGCTGCATACCGGCTTCTATGCAGCGGCCTTGCGCTTGAATATGGAATAAAGGAGCAACCTGCCTTTGAGTATGAAAAAGGCGGGAAGCCTTCGTTGGCCGGACACCCAGGCATACACTTCAGCCTAAGCCATAGTAATGGTGTTGTGTTGTGCGCCATTGGCGACAAGCCTATGGGAGCGGACATCGAGCGGCTTCGCCATTACAGTAGCGAACTAATGAGGCGGGTGCTATGCCCTGAAGAGGTGGCAAAAATAGAAAAGAGCAGCTCCCCCGACGTTGAATTTGCGTGTTTGTGGACTATGAAGGAAAGCCTGCTGAAACTTACGGGGGAAGGCATAAGGCGCGACCTGAAGACCGTCTTACAAGGATGCTGCTTAAACTTCTCCACCACAGTCAACTTAAAAAGCGGATACGTCTACACCATTTGCACCGAAAAATGAATGCCGAAAGGAAAATAATCCACATCGACATGGATGCTTTCTTTGCCTCGGTAGAACAACGCGACCATCCTGAACTGCGCGGACTGCCCATTGCCGTCGGCCACGACGGGCCGCGGGGCGTGGTGGCCACTGCCAGCTACGAGGCGCGGAAGTTTGGCGTACATTCTGCCATGGCCATGATGAGGGCAAAACGTCTCTGCCCCGATTTGGTCGTAGTTCCGGGCCAACACGCCATATATAAAAAGGTGTCAGGGCAGGTTCACAAGATTTTCCGCGACTACACAGACACCATAGAGCCGCTTTCCATCGACGAGGCGTTCCTCGACGTTACGGAAAACAAGCGCGGCCTGGAGCTTGCGAGCAACATCGCCGCGGAAATTAGGCAGCGCATACGCAGCGAATTGGGTCTTACGGCTTCGGCTGGCATATCCTACAACAAGTTTCTGGCCAAGGTTGCGTCTGACTATCGCAAGCCAGACGGCATGACGGTCATACATCCCGACCGTGCGCTCGACTTCATAGCAAACTTGAAAATAGAAAAATTCTGGGGCGTGGGACCTCACACAGCCAAGCGTATGCACTACATGGGTATATTCAACGGAGCCGACCTTAGGCGGTGTTCGCTGCAACACCTCACGGAGGTGTTCGGCAAAATGGGGCAAACATACTACGATTTTGCGCGCGGCATCGACCTGCGCCCGGTTGAGACGGAGAGCGTGCGCAAGTCTGTCGGGTGTGAGCATACGCTCGAAGCCGACATCGCCATCCGCTCGGCAGCCATCATCGAGCTTTACCATACAGTGCTCGAACTTGTAGGGCGGATAGCCAAGGACAAGTTCAATGGACGCACGCTCACACTGAAAATAAAGTACGGCGACTTCACGCAAATCACCCGCAGTGTCACCACTCAAGCTAACTTGCTCACCAAAGACGACATCTTGCCAATGGCAAAGCAGCTGCTGAAAGACGTGGAAATATCAGCAAGCCATCCCATCAGGCTTATCGGACTGTCTGTGTCAAACCCGCAAGCAGATGCCGGGTGCAGGCAGCCGGAATGGGTTGAGGGTAAGCTCGATTTCAAAGACTGGCCATAGCGGCAAGCGCGACACAACAGTCGGCTTAGCCCCTCCTTTGGCGTAAGCCAACACTTTTTATCTAAAATTCTTTGGCCATGCGCCCAAAATGCACTATCTTTGCCTTCAGGCTGTGTTTTAACCCAACCACAGCACGCTACCATCGGCATAATTTCACAATAACTAATCATAAAGTATGAAATTGAAAATCGTAGTACTTGCAAAGCAAGTTCCGGACACGAGAAACGTGGGCAAGGATGCCATGACGGCGGAAGGCACGGTAAACCGCGCCGCACTCCCGGCCATCTTCAACCCGGAAGATCTGAACGCACTGGAGCAGGCCCTGCGCCTGAAAGAGCAAAATCCCGGTTCGACCGTCGGCATATTGACCATGGGGCCACCGCGTGCGGCAGAAATCATCCGCCAAGGACTCTACCGTGGAGCCGACACGGGATGGTTGCTCACTGACCGCCTGTTTGCCGGAGCCGACACTCTGGCTACGTCATACGCATTGGCTACGGCAATAAAGAAGATTGGCAACGTTGACATTGTTATAGGAGGACGGCAAGCCATCGACGGCGACACTGCGCAGGTAGGCCCGCAAGTGGCACAAAAGCTGGGCTTGAGCCAAGTGACCTACGCGGAAGAGATACTTAAATGCGAAGACGGCAAGCTGACTATCCGTCGCCACATTGACGGTGGCGTAGAGACTGTGGAAGCCCCGATGCCGATTGTTGTCACCGTAAACGGCAGCGCAGCGACATGCCGCCCGTGCAATGCCAAACTGATGATGAAGTACAAACGCGCCACCGCGCCTATGGAACGCACTGCGGATATGCCATACGCCAACCTTTATGAAGAGCGCCCCTACCTCACCCTCAACCAGTGGTCTGTGGCCGACGTTGACGGCGACCCGCAGCAATGCGGGCTTAGCGGTTCGCCCACAAAAGTCAAGGCCGTGCAGAACATTGTGTTCCAGGCCAAGGAGTGCAAACGGCTTACGGCTGCCGATGCAGACATCGAGGGTATGGTAAAGGAACTTTTAAGCGAGAAGATTATTGGCTAAATAATGTTTTTAGTTTAGGAGGCTAAATGGAAGATGAGGCAAGAAGGCTAAAGGGCAAATGCCGCAAGGGAGCATAAGTAACTTAAATACAGCCAAAATGGCAAGACAATTTACGCAAAGCGTCATTTAAGCCAGGCTCCGGGCGTGCCGCCCGGCAGGAAACCGAAAGCAACCACTCCAACACAATATTCATGCCAGCCTTCATTCAATTGCCAGCAGGCTCCTTGATAAAAACCAAAAAATGATTAAGACATGGACAACGTTTTTGTATATGTAGAAATAGAAGCCACCCAAGTGCAGGAAGTGTCGCAAGAACTGCTCACCAAAGGCCGCAAGCTTGCCAACCAGTTAGGCGTGGAACTGCACGCCGTAGTTTGCGGAACGGGAATCAAGGGCAACGTTGAGAGCCAGATACTGCCATACGGTGTTGACAAGCTCTTTGTGTTCGACGGCGACGGACTGTCACCTTACACATCGGCACCCCACACAGACATTCTCGTAAATTTGTTCAAAGAAGAAAGGCCACAAATATGCCTGATGGGGGCAACCGTGATAGGCCGCGACCTCGGACCGCGCGTCTCGTCGTCGCTCACGAGCGGACTCACGGCAGACTGCACACAGCTTGAGATTGGCGAATACGACGACAAGAAAAGCGGAAAGCACTACGACAACCTGCTTTACCAAATCCGCCCGGCTTTCGGCGGCAACATCGTGGCAACTATCGTAAACCCCGACCACAGGCCACAAATGGCAACCGTGCGAAGCGGCGTGATGAAGAAAGCCATCTACGGCGGCCAGGCACGCGGCGAAGTCGTCTATCCCGAAGTGGGAAAATATGTTTCTCCCGAGGCTTTTGTCGTGAAAGTCATCGACCGCCACGTAGAGGCTGCCAAGCACAACCTGAAGGGGGCGCCAATCGTTGTGGCCGGAGGCTACGGCGTAGGCGGCAAGGACGGTTTCGACTTGCTGTTCAAGTTGGCCAAGGAACTGCACGGCGAAGTGGGCGCAAGCCGCGCCGCCGTCGATGCCGGATGGGTTGACCACGACCGCCAGATAGGCCAGACAGGCGTTACCGTGCATCCGAAAGTCTACATTGCCTGCGGAATATCAGGACAGATCCAGCACATTGCCGGAATGCAAGACTCCGGCATCATCATCTCAATAAACAGCGACCCGGAGGCACCGATTAACAAAATAGCCGACTATGTAATCACAGGCACGGTGGAAGATGTAGTGCCTAAGCTCATAAAATACTATAAGCAGAACAGCAAGTAGCTCGAAGCTGCGCATCTGCATGGCTTGGGCAAACAGCCAGCAATGATAAACATAAAACAAAATTAAGAAAGATGTCCAACTATTATACAGACAACGCGGAACTGAAGTTCCACCTCCATCACCCGCTGATGGAACGCATAGTTGAGCTTAAAGAGCGCAACTTTGCCGACAAAGACAAATACGACGACGCACCGGTGGACTACGCCGACGCCATGGAAAACTATGAGAAGCTGCTCGAAGTGGCAGGCGATGTGGCCGCAAACATAATCGAGCCAAACTCCGAGAGCGTTGACCAGGAAGGGCCGCACCTGCAAGACGGGCGCATGATATACGCCTCGAAGACCTATGAAAACCTCGACGCAACCCGCAAGGCCGGGCTTTGGGGCATAAGCATGCCGCGCCGCTACGGTGGCCTGAACCTTCCCGTCACGCCATATTCGATGGCTTCGGAGATGGTGGCCACAGCCGATGCAGGCTTCCAGAACATCTGGAGCCTGCAAGACTGCATCGAGACACTCTATGAATTTGGCAGCGAAGAGCAACGCCAGAAGTACATCCCGCGCGTTTGTGCAGGCGAAACAATGTCGATGGATCTCACCGAACCTGATGCAGGCAGCGACCTCCAGCGTGTGATGCTGAAGGCCACATATTCCGAAAAAGACGGTTGCTGGCTGCTCAATGGCGTAAAGCGTTTCATAACCAATGGTGACTCCGACATACACCTCGTGCTCGCACGCTCGGAAGAAGGCACGCACGACGGCCGCGGACTGTCGATGTTCATCTACGATAAGCGCCAAGGGGGCGTAAACGTGCGCCACATCGAGAACAAGCTCGGCATCCACGGGTCGCCCACCTGCGAGCTTACATACAAGGACGCAAAGGCCGAGCTGTGCGGAAGCACGCGCCTCGGACTCATCAAATATGTGATGGCTCTCATGAACGGCGCACGCCTCGGTATCGCAGCGCAGTCTGTCGGGGTGTCGCAGGCCGCCTACGACGAAGCCGTAGCCTACGCCAAGGAGCGCAAGCAATTCGGGCAGGCTATCATAAACATGCCTCCCGTTTACGATATGCTGTCGCGCATGAAGGCCAAGCTCGACGCCGGCCGCTCCATCCTATACCAGACGGCACGCTACGTTGACATTTACAAGGCCCTTGACGACATCGCACGCGAACGCAAGCTGACTCCGGAGGAGCGCCAAGAGCAAAAGAAATACTCGCGGCTGGCCGATGCCTTTACGCCAATAGCCAAAGGCATGAACTCCGAATACGCCAACCAGAACGCCTACGATGCCATACAAATCCACGGCGGGTCGGGCTTTATAATGGAATATAAGAGCCAGCGGCTCTACCGCGACGCACGCATATTCTCCATCTACGAGGGAACGACACAGCTGCAAGTGGTGGCTGCCGTGCGTTACATAACCAACGGCACTTACCTCGCGCTGATGAAAGAGATGCTCGAAAGCGAAGTTTCGGAGGAAATGAAGCCGCTGCAAATACGGGTGGGCAAGCTCGTGGAGCTTTACGAACAATCGGTGAACTACGTGAAAGAAGCTGCCAGCCAAGAGGTTCACGACTTCCTTGCACGACGCCTCTACGACATGACAGGCGACATACTCATGTCACTCCTCATCATAGACGATGCCACACGCGCACCAGAACTATTCCTTAAGAGTGCCAACGTCTACGTGCGCCACGCCGAGGAAGAAGTGATTGGCAAGACTGCATACGTAAAAAGCTTCATAGCCGAAGACCTGACAAACTTCAGGGCAAAGGCAGCCGAGGCTGAATAAGGCACTATACGCCACTTGGAAACATAAAAAGGGTATCTGCGGGCAATGCTCCGCCAGATGCCCTTTTTTGTTTGCATAGATTCCCGTTTTCGGCTTAAGCAAGTCCATCAAGTTGTCTTTCCATCAGTAAAGCATCGCGCTGTGGAAAGCGTTTCACCAGACTTGCCAAGCTTTCATACTATAAGAGCAATTGATACGCACCGCTGGATAGCCACCAATAGCAGAATGGCTTATTTAACATAAAAACGTTAACGCGCACCATCCACGCACATTTGCATAATATGTTGATTTGCAACGAATTACGAAATGCGCCGTTCAGGCTTCCCAAACGGTGCGTTTTAGGAAGCCAAACGCACCGTTTCAGGCCGCGAAACAGGCCGTTTTGCAAGCCAAAATGGCATAAGCTAAATAGCAGGACAACCACGGCCATTTTTAGTTGCATATTTGCAAGTAAAGGAAATGGGCAAATCCGGCTTTTAACAAAACGAAAATGTTCCACGAAACATTTTGATACACTCATTCGGAAGCTCCCGCCGCATTCACGCATAGGTAAATTATATGGAAACAAAAAATGCTTCCCACTTCACAGTGGAAAGCATTTATTCAATAGGTATTAGCCATTTAAGGTAAAAAGATTGTATTCAGGATAACGGGTGCAAAGGTAAGCACTAAATCGATTACATCCAAATTATTTTCTATGTTATATAACATATTTTGCCGATATATGGTGAAAAAAGTTTAAAATCATGGTTTTTCTTGACATATTCCCGGTTTTTTACCCTCAAAAACGCAGGATTATTCTCTAAAAACGGAACATTTATGGCCTATAAGCGAGTTTAATTGTGCTTTTAATTTGCCAATGCAACAGTCGCGACATCAAACAGACAGCAAAGGATTTTGCACTTCGGCAATCCCGTCAGATGTCGAATGTCTCCATCTCGTCGGCCAAGAATGTATTTGCAAACACATCCCTCGCCTCGTCCAACAATATACGCTCGTTGTCGTAGCGGGCTGAAAAGTGGCCGATAATCAGTTTCCCCACTTTGGCCTGCATGGCTACGGTGGCGGCTTGCCGCGCCGTTGAATGGTAGAACTTGGCGGCACGCTGTATGTCCGCTTCGGCGTAGGTGCTCTCATGGTAGAGCGTGCTGACACCCTCTACCATCGCCGCAAGTCCGGGCATATACTTCGTGTCGCTACAATAGGCATAGCTTCGCGGGGGTGCAGACGGTGTCACGAGGCGCGAGTTCGGTATCACTTCGCCATCGGCGGTAGTCCAATCAAGTCCGTTTTTTATGTTGTTAATCTGGCAGACTGGTATTCCGTAGAAGTCGATCATGTCGCGGCGGATATGCGGCAACGTCGGCTTCTCGCGAAAAAGGAAGCCGCAACACTCCACCCTGTGGCACAATGGAATGGTTGAGACGGTGAGGCTGCGATCCTCGTAAATTAGCCCCGCCTTTTCCGTGTCGATGGAGTGGAACACCACCTTGAAGTCAAGGCCCGTGCAAAACATGGTCACTTGAGCATCGAGCATTGGCCCAAGCCCGGCAGGTGCATATACATGGAACGGGGCTGTGCGCCCAAGCATTCCCAAAGTAGACACCAATCCTATCAGTCCAAAGCAGTGGTCGCCGTGCAAGTGGGAGATGAACACGCTGTTGATTTTTGAGAATCCGAGGCGCGAGCGCCGCAACTGCACTTGGCATCCCTCGCCGCAGTCCACGAGGAACAGCTTGTCCCTTATCTCCACCACCTGTGCAGAGGCATTGTGGCGGAGCGTTGGCAACGCACTCCCACATCCCAGGATGTGGACTTTAAACGGTAACATTTGTTTCGTCTCCCATTCGTTTAGGTTTATTTCCGCCCGGCCGTCTCCCCCGACGGCATCCGCCTCAAGCCGAACACGCTGCCGTCTGGCTTGACGAGGCGCAGTGAGTCTGCGCCCAATACGCTTATGTCGAAAGTGTCGGGTGGCAACACAAGCAAGCCGTTGTGTATTTTCCACGACGTATACTTCATCTGCTCTATTGCGTCGCTCTTCACCACGCCGCCTTCGCAAAGCTCAAATGTCTGCCCGATGCTGCCCCACTTGCCAAGCAGCGATGTCAGGTTGATGGCCTTGGTGGCGTTGAGGCATCCGTCGGCGGCCATGTATCCAGTCACGGCCATGCTGTCGCCAACCGACAAACCTCCCACTACGTCGTTGCTGTCGTTAGCCGAAACGAGCGAGACTTCGATTGTGTCGCTCCCTTGTACCACCAGTTCGAGTGTGTTCATAGCCGTTCCGAGTCCGCACCGTCCGTAGATGGTGGAATCCGCAGAGGTCGTGTCTTCAAGGCTTTCGCCCACGATGAGCACAGTTTTCCTATTGCCATCGAAGCATCCCGCGACTACAAACGCTGCCAGTGCCACTGCCAATATGCCCAAATGCTTCATGCCCATGCCTTCATTGTTTTTGTTCCTGCCTTTTTGCCTCTTCCCAAAGGGCGTCCATTTCGCCAAGGGTCATTTCCGTAAGCGGTTTCCCCATCTTGATGGAATGCTCCTCAATGTAGTTGAAGCGGCGAATGAACTTCTGGTTGGCCAGTTCCAATGCGCTGTCGGGATTGAGGTGGTAGAGCCTGGCCGCGTTAATCACGCTGAAGAGGAAGTCGCCCAACTCCTCCAACGAACTCGCCTTGTCTTCCTTGCGCAGCTCTGCTTCAAGCTCGCCGAGTTCCTCGCGCACCTTGGCCCAAACATCGCCTTTGTCCTCCCAGTCGAAGCCAACGTTGCGCGATTTCTCCTGGATGCGGTAAGCCTTTATCAGCGAAGGCAGGGCTGCGGGAACGCCCGACAACACGCTCTTGTTGCCGTCTTTCTCCTTAAGCTTAAGCTGTTCCCAATTCTCTATTACCTGCTGCGCGGTAGACACCTCGCCTTCCTTGCCTTCGGTAGCCTCGTCTACGCCATACGGCAGCGGCTTGGGGTCTGGCGCGCCAATCTGCGACGGATGGTAGACATGAGGGTGGCGGTATATCAGCTTGTCCACCAAGCGGTTGCAAACGTCGGCAACGTCAAACAAGCTTTGCTCTTGCGCTATTTTTGAATAGAAGCAAATGTGCAGCAAAACGTCTCCGAGTTCCTTGCACTCGTCGTCGGCATCGCCCTTCACCAAGGCGTCGCACAGTTCATAAACCTCCTCTATCGTGTTCGGCCTGAGCGAGCCGTTGGTCTGCTTTTTGTCCCAAGGGCATTTCTCACGCAGCTCGTCCAACACGTCGAGCAGCCGCCCAAATGCGGCCATCTTCTCTTCCTTTGTGTGCATAGGTGACATTTTAACCATGCAAAAGTAATACTTTTCCGTGGAATTTTAGTAATTTTGCATCGCTTTTATTGGGAAAACAACAAAACAAACATATATGGAATTAGCAAGCAAATACGACCCGCAGTCGGTCGAGGCCAAGTGGTATCAATATTGGCTCGACCACAAACTGTTCAGCAGCAAGCCGGACGGAAGGCAGCCTTACACCATCGTCATTCCCCCGCCAAACGTCACCGGGGTGCTCCACATGGGCCACATGTTGAACAACACCATACAGGACATCCTCGTGAGAAGGGCAAGGATGGAAGGCAAAAACGCCTGCTGGGTGCCGGGTACCGACCATGCCTCGATAGCCACCGAGGCAAAAGTGGTGAACAAACTGGCCCAACAGGGCATAAAGAAAACCGACATTTCGCGCGAAGAGTTCCTTAAGCACGCCTGGGACTGGACTAACGAGCATGGCGGGATAATCCTTAAGCAGTTGCGCAAGCTCGGGGCAAGCTGCGATTGGGACCGCACAGCGTTCACAATGGACGAGAAACGCTCCGAAGGCGTGATTAAAGTGTTCTGCGACCTCTACGACAAAGGGCTGATTTACCGCGGCGCAAGGATGGTGAACTGGGATCCGAAAGCGCAGACCGCACTGTCTGACGAGGAAGTAATTTATGTCGAGGAGCACTCAAAACTCTACTACCTGCGCTACATGGTCGCCGAAGAGCCGGGCAAGTATGCCGTTGTTGCGACCACGAGGCCGGAGACCATCATGGGCGACACGGCAATGTGCATCAACCCAAACGACCCAAAGAACCAATGGCTGCGCGGAAAGCACGTCATTGTTCCGCTCGTAGGCCGCGAGATACCGGTGATAGAGGACGACTATGTTGACATAGAGTTTGGCACGGGATGCCTTAAGGTGACCCCTGCCCACGACATAAACGACCATGCGCTCGGCCTGAAACACCATCTCGAAACAATAGACATATTCAACGATGACGGCACAATAAACGAGGCAGCAGGACTTTACGTGGGGATGGACAGGATGGAAGTCCGCGCAAAAATAGCCGAAGACCTGCAAAAGGCCGGACTCATGGAGAAAGTGGAAGACTATAATAATAAGGTGGGATTCTCCGAACGCACCAACGTTCCAATAGAGCCGAAGCTCTCCACGCAGTGGTTCCTGTCCATGAAACACTTCGCCGACCTTTCGCTTGCGCCGGTGATGGACGACGAGATAAAGTTCTATCCGCCGAAATACAAGAACATCTATCGCCATTGGCTCGAAAACATTAAAGACTGGTGCATAAGCCGCCAGCTGTGGTGGGGGCACCGCATACCGGCATATTATTTCACAACGGCCGAAGGAAAGAGCGACTTCGTAGTGGCAGAAACTGCCGAAAAAGCCTTGGCAAAAGCCAAAGAGAAGAATCCGGCAATTGAAATGGACGGCCTGCGCCAAGACGACGACTGCCTCGACACATGGTTCTCGTCGTGGCTGTGGCCTATCTCGGTGTTCGACGGCATCAACAATCCCGATAATCCAGACATAAACTACTATTATCCGACAAGCGATCTTGTCACCGCCCCCGACATAATCTTCTTCTGGGTGGCAAGGATGATTATGGCCGGATACGAATATCGCGGCACGCTGCCGTTCAAGCACGTCTACTTTACCGGCATTGTGCGCGACAAACTTGGCCGCAAGATGTCTAAGAGCCTCGGCAATTCGCCAGACCCACTCATGCTGATCGACAAGTACGGGGCCGACGGCGTGCGCATGGGGATGATGCTTTCGGCACCTGCCGGAAACGACATCCTGTTCGACGAAAGCCTCTGCGAGCAGGGACGCAACTTCAACAACAAGATATGGAATGCCTTCCGCCTCGTAAAGGGCTGGGAAGTCTGTGCGGCGGAACAACCAGAAGCCAATGCCATAGCAGTAGAGTGGTTTGCCGCAAAACTACGCGCGACCAACGACGAAGTGGACGACCTCTTTAAGAAATACCGCATCTCTGAAGCCCTCATGGCCGTCTACAAGCTTTTCTGGGATGAATTTTCCAGTTGGTATTTAGAGATGGTGAAGCCCGCCTACGGCCAACCCATCGACAGCAAGACATACGAAACCACGCTGAAATTCTTCGAGTCGCTGCTCAAGATGCTCCACCCCTTCATGCCGTTCATCACCGAAGAGCTGTGGCAGCACATCTACGAGCGGGCCGATGGCGAGTCCATCATGCGCGACAAGCTTGACATAGAACAGCCGACAGAGAGCGACAGGACCCTGCTTGCCGAAATCGAAAGCGTGAAACTCATCGTGAGCGGCGTGCGGACTGTAAGGAACCAAAAGAACCTGCCGCAGCGCGACCAACTCACCTTGCAGGCTTTGGGAGCCAACAATTTTGCAAAATACAACAGCGTGATAGCAAAAATGGCAAACCTTAAGGCCATCGACGTGGTAAGCGAGAAGGACGCAACGGCGGCTTCGTTTATGGTTGGCACCGACGAATTTGCAATACCGCTCGGCAACATGATAGACATCGATGCCGAGATTGCCAAGCAGGAAGCCCAGCTGAAGCACCTCGAAGGATTCCTTGCGGGAGTGACAAAGAAGCTGTCTAACGAGAAGTTCGTGGCTAACGCGCCCGAAGCCGTAGTGGCAATGGAGCGCAAGAAGCAAAAGGACAGCGAGGAAAAGATTGCCGCATTGAAAGAATCGCTCGCCACTTTGAGAAGTTCAAAAGCATAAACCGCAAAAAAACAAGTACCGGCTTGGAATCCCTTGAAAACGATTCCAAGCCGGTTTTGTTTTCGGCAAAAGCCATGGCACTACACACCGGCCTCTGTCAACGGCTTTCAGGCTATGGCCGGAACAAAATATTTTGCCAGCAGATAGCCGCCGCCTACCAACCAGGCATACAGCAGCAAGGCGAGCACAAATGGCTTGGCACCGGCGCGTTTGAACTTGTCGATGCTCGTCTCTGCGCCCAAAGCCGTCATTGCCATTGTCAGAAGGAACGTGTCGAGCGTGTTCAAAAAGTCAACAAGCCCTGCCGGAAGGAGGTTGAACGAATTGAAGCCAATCACCACAAGGAACATGACGGCAAACCATGGCACCGACACTTTGGCTCGTTCCGTGGCTCCATTTCCGCCCTTTGCCGCAGCCCGCGCCACAAGGTAGCCAATGGCAAACAGCACAGGCACAAGCATCATTACCCTTATCATTTTCACGATGATGGCCGAATCGGACACCACTTTGCCCATGGCATTGCCAGCGCCGACAACGTGCGCCACCTCATGCACGGTAGAACCGGTGAATATGCCCATCTGGCCTGGAGTGAGGTCGAGCAATCCGCTGCGGTAAGCCAGCGGATACACAAACATGGACAGAGTGCCGAATATCACGACCGTGGCCACGGCAACTGCCGTTTTATATGGTTTCGTCTTTATTGTAGACTCCGCGCCCAATATTGCGGCGGCGCCACATATAGCGCTTCCCACCGAAGCCAGCAAGGCGATGCCTCGATCCATGCGCAACAGCTTGCCCAAGCCAATGCCCAAGCAGATGGTGGTAACAACCATTATTGCGTCGACAAGTATTGCTGGAACGCCCACGGCGGTGACATCCTGGAACGTCAGCCTAAAGCCATAGAGTATGATGCCTATGCGCAATATGCGCTTGGAGCAAAACTGTATGCCCGGCACCCATGTCTCGGGCAGGTTGTTGCGCAGGCTGTTTGCGTAGAGCATGCCGAGGATGATGCCGACAATCATCGGGCTGAACGACAGGCTCTTTACGAAATCCATGCCGCCGATGTAGAATGCGGCGCACGAAAACAACGCCATTAGCAGCACGCCATGAAGCATGCTGCTCCTCTGTTCTGAAAGTCTAATCATGTTATTTGGTTTGTCTGATTATTTCTACAGCCACCAGGCGTGCGCAAAACCATTACGCCGCCAAGTGGCTTATTAGTATCTTAACTCCAATGAGCACCAGCAAAGCACCGCCGAAAAGTTCCGGCTTCAGCCTCTTCGACAGCGACGGGCCGCATTTCACGCCGAGCGAATTGCCTAAAAGCGACATGAGGAAAGACACTACGCCTATGGCAAAGAGCGGCATTGCAAGTTGCCCTACGTCGTTATAGCCCAGGCAGGCGAACGAAATGCCAACGGCCAATGCGTCGATGCTCGTCGCAACGGCAAGTACAATCTGGCTCATTATGCTTTTGGAGTTGACGTGATGTCCATCGCCTTCTGCCGAAAAAGAATCCTTCACCATCTTCAAGCCGATGAATGTAAGCAGCCCGAAGGCAACCCAGTGGTCTACCGACTCGAGGTATTTGCTGAAATGGCTCGTGCCAAGCCAGCCGACAAACGGCATGAAAGCCTGGAACGCGCCGAAAAGAACAGCCATGCGAAAGGTGACGCACACCGTGAACCTGCGGGCAACCACGCCGCAAACCAAAGACACAGCAAAACAATCCATGGCCAATGCCACGGAAAGGAACAGTATGTCAAAAGCGGACATAAAACAAACTTTGATTCATAAAGCGGTGCAAAGTTAGCAAAAAAAGCTGAAATGCGCCGCTTCCATAAACCAAAAGTTGCATACTGCCGACACGTCGTGCGTATGCAGCGATGTGCGATTCCGGCCTGCCACATCCTACGGGCGCACCTTCAATGGTGCTCCGGCACGATGGCAAAGTACACGACGTCGGCAGTGCCGTCGTTGTGCATGGAGTGGGAATGCCCCATTGGACAATAGTGTACGCTGCCTGCCGAAAACGGTTCGGAAGCCCCGTCGTAGACAAAATACCCCGTCCCGCTTATTATGTAGACTATCTCGCTGTTGCCAACGTGTGCATGGTAGCCGCTCGAAGCCCCGGGCTTGAGCCTGCTCATCATTATTTTATTCTTGCCGTCCACGTAGTTGCGGGTGTCAAGCTCGCCCTCGCCGCCCTTGAAGTTCATAAGGGCCTCTTCCTCAATTCCGTTAAAGTCGATAATCATTGCCTATATTTTTTGTTTTTGTTCTTTGCTTCCACAATCACCACGAGGCGAGGGGTGTGCCACGGGCTACATATCCTTCAAGAGGATTTTGCGCATACCGTTAAGATAGTCAGACCGCAACTTCATGGCTTTTGTCCACAGTTCGCCGTTGTACGCCTCGCGGTCTATGTCGAGCTTCCACTTGCCTACGGCCTCAAGGTTGTCTATCATCTTGCCCACGCTAAGGCGTTCCACATTTTCCGACGGCATGAATCGCGTCTGCTCGCCTTTCTCGTCGGTTGTTATTTCTATGAGGAGCTTCGCGTTTACCAAGTCGTACAGCAAGTCGTTCACGATGCGTATTGGAATCGAAGTTTCCGCCCGCAGCTCGTTGGCTGTGTACGGCCTTGAGCCATTGTCGAACCTCTTGCATATTATAGACATGATGATTGTACACAAGAGCATACGGTAGCGGTAGCTCACGTCGCCCGTCTTGGCGTTGTTGTCGTAGTAGTCGAGGTTTTGGTTTGCATAGCACAGCTCCGCCCCAAACAGGCAGATAGTCCACGAAATCTGCACCCAGAGCATGAACAGCGGCAGGGCGGCAAACGAACCGTAGATGGCATTGTAGCTCGAGACCCATATCTGCGAGTTGATGTAGAACAACTGCAGCCACTGCATTGCCACGCCGGCAAGTATGCCGGGCACGATCACGTTGCGCACTTTCACGTGGGTGTTAGGCATGAACACATAAAGCCCTATGAACATGGCGGACATTAGGGTGTATGGCACAAGCGCAATGAAAAAGCGCTTTATCGGGCCTATGAGCGCCAGGTCGGGCAGGTGGTCGAACACAGTGGCCATGAATATCGACAAGCCAGAAGTCACCACGATGAGGATAGGGAAGAGCAGGAGCATGGCCAGGTAGTCGGTGAAGGTGCGGTAGATGTTTCGCGCCTTCTTCACGTGCCATATTTCGTTAAACGTTGTCTCGATGTTGTTCACGAGCATCAGTACGGTGTAGAGCATGAAAATCAAGCCTACGCCAAGGAATATGCCGCTCTTAGTGTGAACAAGGTAGCTGTTTACGAAGCCGATTATAACCTCGGCGGCCTGCGGCTGCGACTGGAATGCGTCGCGGAACCACATTTCTAAGTATTTGTTGTAGCCGAAGCCGCGCCCGATGGCAAACACCACGGCAAGTATTGGCACTATGGCAAGCAGCGTTGAATAAGTCAGGGCGGCGGCCTGGGTCACCATCCGCTTGGTCACAAAGAAGCGTATGGCAATGATGAGCTTCTTAAGCACTTCCACGAACACAAAGTGGATAGGCTTTACATCCTTGCGCCCAATGTGCCAAATGTCAACAAGGAAAAACTTCGTTATGCGCTCCAAGCTATACTTCACGTGGCTGTATTCATTTGTATATGCCAACGCCTGGCCGGTCGCCTGCGTGTGCATACGATGGTTTAGGCATTCCGTTGCCTTCGGCTGGAGCCAAAGGCGGCGGCAGCAAAAGAGGAAACAGTGCGCCTGTAAGCCGGGTTCTGTTCCGCCGCGCGCGGCGGCGGCGCCCGCCATTTATCTAAGCCGAATGTCGCCACGCGGCTTAAGCGCTCTACCCTCCATCGAAAATCGGGCGGGCAACCCTCGGTCGATGGTTTACATGAACTTGCTGCCTCCAGAAAGCACAGCCCGACGGTCGCCCGCCGACTGGTGGTCTCTTACACCGCCTTCTCACCCTTACCTCGCCCGAAGGCGGGGCGGTTGTTTTCTTCTGCTTTATCCTACTG
>CALUMB010000017.1 GCA_944321645.1 uncultured Prevotella sp. | reverse complement strand
GTGAGGAAGCCCTCGCGCTTGCCCTCGAAGTGGCGGTAGACGATGTCGCCCACCACGGCGTCGAGTATGGCGTCGCCAAGGAACTCGAGCCTCTCGTTGTTGAGCGGCTTGCCCTTGTCGTTGCGCCTGGCCACGCTCTTGTGCATGAGGGCCAGCTTGTAGTATTCGATGTGGCGCGGGTAGAAGCCCAGGATGTCGTAGAGAGAGGAAAAAAGCTCCTTCTCCTTGCGGAAAGGGAGCTTTATCCTGTCTATGATGTTACTGCCCGGCATCATACTTCTTGAATATCACGCAGGCATTGTGGCCGCCGAAGCCGAAGGTGTTGCTCATCGCGGCGCGCACCTCGCGCTTCTGCGCCTTGTTGAAGGTGAAGTTGAGGTTGTAGTCTATTTCGGGGTCGTTGTCGCCCTCCTCGTGGTTGATCGTTGGCGGCACGATGCCGTTCTTTATGGCAAGCACGCTGGCCATGGCCTCCACGGCGCCGGCGGCTCCGAGCAGGTGGCCGGTCATCGACTTCGTGGAGCTGATGTTCAGCTTGTATGCAGCCTCGCCGAACACCTGCTTGATGGCCTTGGCCTCTGAGATGTCGCCCACGGGGGTAGACGTGCCATGCACGTTGATGTAGTCGATGTCCTCGGGCTTCATCCCGGCGTCGGCCAGCGCGTTCTCCATCACGAGCTTGGCGCCGAGGCCCTCGGGGTGCGAGGCGGTGATGTGGTAGGCGTCGGCACTCTCGCCCTCGCCCACCATCTCGGCGTAAATCTTCGCGCCGCGGGCCTTGGCGTGCTCAAGCTCCTCGAGCACGAGGCAGCCCGCACCCTCGCCCATCACGAAGCCGTCGCGGCTGGCGCTGAAGGGGCGCGATGCGCGTTCGGGGTCGTCGTTGCGCGTAGAGAGGGCGTGCATTGCGTTGAACCCGCCCACGCCGCAGGCGCAGATGGCGGCCTCGGCGCCCCCGGCCAGTATCACGTTGGCCTTGCCGAGGCGCAGCTGGTTGAAGGCTGCGGCAAGCGCGTTGGTAGACGAGGCGCAAGCCGAAGTGGTGGTGAAGTTGGGGCCGTGGAAGCCGAAGTGTATCGAAATCTGCCCGGCGGCTATGTCGGCAATCATCTTCGGGATGAAGAAGGGGTTGAACTTCGGGCCGTCTTCCTTGTGTACGCCGTAGTAGCTCACCTCGTCCTCGAAGGTCTTGATGCCGCCGATGCCCACGCCGAATATCACGCCGACGCGGTTTTTGTCTATTGCCTCCAAGTCGATGCCGCTGTCGCTCACCGCCTGCAGGGCCGAGATGTATGCCAGCTGGGTGTAGCGGTCCATCTTGCGAGCCTCCTTGCGGTCGATGTAGTCGTTCACGTTGAGGCCCTTCACCTCGCAGGCGAAGTGCGTCTTGAACTTGGAAGCATCAAATAAAGTAATGGGCGCGGCGCCGCTCACTCCGTCGACCAGGTTCTTCCAGGTCTCCTCGGGAGTGTTGCCCACCGGGGTCACGGCGCCCAGTCCTGTCACAACTACTCTCTTTAGTTCCATGTTTTAAATCGAAAAAAAGAGAATTCGGAAATGGAGGCCTCGCTTGCCCGGCTCCAAACGGCAGCCGGCCGGCCTTTGCCCATTTCCCAATTCCCCAAGTTGGTGAAAAGAAATTTATTTTGCGTTCTCCTCGATGTAAGCGATAGCGTCGCCAACGGTGGCAATCTTCTCCGACTTGTCATCGGGAATTGAAACGCCGAACTCCTTCTCGAACTCCATGATCAGCTCAACGGTGTCGAGCGAGTCTGCGCCCAAGTCGTTGGTGAAGCTTGCTTCGGGCTTTACCTCGGCCTCATCAACACCAAGTTTTTCAACAATGATTTCTTTCACTCTTGCTTCAATGTCTGACATGATTGTAAACTTTTAAAATGTTAATATTGATTTCTATCTCCAAAAATTCCGGGTGCAAAGTAACTAATTTTTATTCACTCTACCAAATAAAATCCACAAAAAGAGTGTTTTTTTGCACACTTCCGTATGGTCTGTGCAGGTTTTAGTGGTTTTTCGCCACAAATCCGCGGCCATGCCGCCTGCGTCCAAACATAATTTGCTACCTTTGCCATGGCGGCCTGTTGCAAAAGCCATGGCGCCGGACTGACGATAAACAAAACTAAAAAACCATACGAAACAAATGGAGATAAATAACGTACACGTGGCGTATTTCAGCGCCACCTACACCACGCGCACCGTGGTGAGGGAGATTGCCGCACGCATGGGCGGCAACATAGTCGAGCACGACATAACCGGCCCCGGCGGCAACGTCGGCCCGGTGGCATTGGGAGAGGGCGACGTGATGGTGGCCGGAGTGCCTGTCTACGCCGGGCGCGTGCCGCAGGCGGCGGCGGAAAGGCTGCGCCGCTTCAGCGGGAACGGCGTCCCGGCAATAGCCGCCTGCGTCTACGGCAACCGCGACTACGACGACGCGCTGCTCGAACTGGCCGACCTGCTTGCCTCCGGCGGCTTCAAGGTGGTGGGCGCGGGCGCATTCATAGGCCGCCACTCTATATTCACCAACGTGGCGGCAGGCCGCCCCGACGAGGCCGACCTGGCAGCGGCGGCGCGCCTCGGCGAGGGATGCGCACGGCTGATAGCCGCGGCGAAAGACCTGTCGCAGCTGCACCCGCCTGCCATCAAGGGCAACCGCCCATACAAAGTGCCGGGCAAGGCGAGCCTGCACCCCGAGGCGGATGCCGCGAAGTGCAGCCGCTGCGGCACGTGCGCAGCCCTTTGCCCCGCCGGAGCCATCCCCCAGGACGACCCGCTGCTCACCGACGCCTCGCTCTGCATTGCGTGCGGGCGGTGCTTAGTGGTATGCCCGAAGGGTGCGCGCGGCTATTATAATAATATGTATAAGGCCGCTGCCGCGAAGTTTGAACAGATGTTTTCGGCGCGGAAGGAAGCGGAAATTGAAGTAGGAGTTTTGAGTTAGAGGGGTGTATCAAATATCGGTCGCTCGGGCAGCGCTGCTTTAACCCCGAAGAGTATTGATTAAATATTTGTGAAATTTGTTTCGATTGCAACACACCGCCTTATGTATTCTTGCTGACGCTGTTTTTTCTTGTAGGTTTGCCGCCGCTTTCCCCTCCTTTTCCAAAGGAGGGATCAGGGGTGGTTTGTATAAATAACTGAAATACAAATAATTGTCTCGCGAGCAATAGGTGTTGCTGTTTTTACGAACCACCCCTGCCCCTCCTTTGGAAAAGGAGGGGAAAGCGGCGGGATTCCCGCGGATTTAATTACAAAAGTGGCTTTACGTTTGTCTTGAGCCAAGTGCAAATTTAACATCTTGCTACATTTTAAGGAAAGCCTTACTCCCTTTTATTCAATTTCGCGACACCCTCATCAAAAATCCTAATACATAATCGCGCGGAGCGCGATAATTCAAAAAATGAATGCCCGCATTTAGCCAAAACAAATGAAATAAGGAAGCTAAGGAGCTACGCCCCCTGACTTCCTATCGGAACGCAGTGGAGCGATGGCTTCTCACAACTCCTTCAACTCCTTTGATTTGGAGCTTTGCGTATATTCAAATTCACAACTCCCCATATATTTCCCGCAGGCGTTCGCCGAGGCGCGGGCCGCGCAGGTCGGCGTCCACAATCTTGCCCGAGCCGTCGATCAGGATGCTTGCCGGGATGGAGTTCACGCTGTATAGCGCGGCGGCGGCCGACTTCCAGCCCTTAAGGTCGCTAAGCTGCGGCCACTCCATCTGGAGCGACCCGATGGCCTTGCGCCACGCCGAGGCGTCGCTGTCGAGCGATATGCCCACCACGTTGAAGCCCTTGGCGCGGTATTTCCTGTAGTTTTCCACCACGTTGGGCATCTCCATGCGGCACGGGCCGCACCAGCTCGCCCAGAAGTCTACGAGCACGTAGCCCCCCTTGCCGCACCACTCGCTGAGCTTGCGTGCCACGCCGGCCGTGTCGGGCAGCTCGATGTCGGCGAACTGCAGGCCGGGGCGGCGGTTGCCGAGCGTGCGCCCGCGGTCGTCGAGCAGGGCGCGTGCCTTCTCCAGCGCGGGGTGGCCATAGTATGGCGCGGCAGGGTCGAGCACGCTGCGCAGCGTCTGGTAGTCGAACGAGCGTGCCATTATGCTGATGAGCGGCACGGGGATGAGGTTGTCGCGGTTGGCCCTGATGTGCATCATGGCGAGCGAGTCGAAGCTGCCGGCGAGGGCGGAGAACTGCCTCAGCAGCTCGGCCTTGCGCCTGCGGCCGGCCCCGCTGGCGTCGGCCGCCACGCGCTCGTAGTCGGCATAAAGCCCCATGCCTATGGCGTTTAGGCTGTCCAACTGCAGGTTTATGGCGAAGAGCCGCTCGTTAAGCGGCGACGCCTTGATGGTCATGCGGTTGAGGTCGACGTCCACGGGCGTGCCGTCGTTGAACAGAGACCACCCGCGGTGCCCGTCTGTCAGCGTGAGCAGGGCATCCTTCTGCGCCTTGCCCTCGAAGGCGAAGCCCTTGCCTGCCACTATGGAGCTGTCGGCGGCACCGCCGCCGAAGGCTGAGAGGTACATCACTCCGACCCCATCGGGGGCTATGCCCTTGACGCTGAAGGCCGTCTCCTGCGCCATTGATGCTGTTGCGGCCACGGCCAGCAAGCCGGCGGCCAATAATTTTGCTGCTTTCATGTCCGGTTTCGTTTTACGTTACGTTCCTTGTGCCGCCCATCGTCGGCGGCACATACAAAGGTACGGAGAATTTGCCAAATTCCCGCCCGCACGATTGTGGAAATGTATGCCACAGCGCGAAAGAATCCTTTCAGTCCGCCTCCAGCGCCCAGGCAAAGCTTTGCACAAGGCAGCATGCCTTAGCATCAAGGCCGGACACCAAAAAGTTTGCATACTGCCGCACACAGAAACGGGGAAGCCCCCTTACTTGAAACATTGCAACTAAAAAGCGGCCTGCGCCACGCGATTTTAACACAAGGCGGGATTGCCTCGCGAGACGTGCCGTTTCGGCTTCTAAAACGGGCCGTTTTGGCGTGCAAAACAGCCCGTTTCAGGCAGCAAAACGAGCCATCTTGCAACGCATTGGAAACCAAGGCGTTACGCAAGGGGCGCGAAACCGCCGCGCGTTAAGTTAAAAATGTTAACGGGTTTTTGCGGCAAGAGGGTGCGCAGAAATTGCCTGAAGCGCATTGAAACATCACAAACCGCAATAAAATGTTAAAGGCAACGTTTGGTTTCCAGCAAGCGCCCATGCAGCCCTCTTCGGCCACATTTCACAACATATATGCGCAAGAAAAACGGCATTTTGCTTTGCACATTGTGCAATTTGCACTAACTTTGCAGAAGACAAGCTGCGCTCGGGAACGCCGCAGCCCAAACAAAACCTAACGCTATATGGCACAAGGCCAGATACAGGAACAGAAGCAGGAGCAGGCACTAAAGCAGGCGCAGGCCATCACGCAGCAACAGCTGCTGCAGGCACACCTCGTGGAACTGCCCATCAACCAGCTCATAGAGAGGATTAACACCGAGATGGACGACAACCCCGCCCTCGAAGCGGAGCCGCCCGCCGACGACCCGGCAGCGGCGGGCGACGACTACGACGACGCGCCCGCACACGACGAGGCCGACGACTACGACGCCAGCAACGAGCGCGAGGAGCGGCAGTCGGCCCTCGACGAGGCGCTGGCCTCGATAGGCCGCGACGACGAGGAGCTGCCCGTCTACCACGGCGGGGGCGCATCGGCCGTGGGCGAGGAGCGCGAGGAGATGGTGTACGGCGACTCGGCGTCGTTCTACGACCAGCTGAAGGAGCAGATGGGCGAGACCGAGCTGACCCCGCGCCAACGCGAGATAATGGAATACCTGATAGGCTCGCTCGACGACGACGGGCTGCTGCGCAAGCCCCTCGACACCATTGCCGACGAGCTGGCCATATACCACGGCACCGACACCACGGCCGACGAGGTGGGCGGCGTGCTCGCGACGCTGCAAGGGTTCGACCCGCCCGGCATCGGGGCGCGCAGCCTGCAGGAGTGCCTCCGGCTGCAGATAATGCGGCGCGACGACTCGCGGCTCAAGGCGCTCATGCTCGAAGTGGTGGACCGCCACTTCGAGGAGTTCACCAAGAAGCACTGGGACAAGATACAGGCCGCGCTGGGCCTGGGCGACGTGCAGGCCGAAGCCCTGATGGGCGAGCTGCGCAAGCTCAACCCCAAGCCGGGGGCCGCCATGGGCGAGACGGTGGGCAGGAGCATACAGCAGATAACGCCCGACTTCATAGTGGACACGCTCGACGACGGCACGGTGACCTTCACGCTCAACACGGGCGACGTGCCGGAGCTGCGCGTGTCGCAGTCGTTCGCCGACACCATGCGCGACTACCTCGAGCGCAAGGCCACCATGAGCCGCCAGGCCAAGGAGGCCCTGCTCTACACCAAGAAGAAGGTGGAGGCGGCTCAGGGCTTCATCGAGGCCGTGAAGACGCGCCGCCGGACGCTCGCCGCCACCATGCAGGCCATCATATCGTGGCAGCACCGCTTCTTCGAGGACGGCGACGAGGCGTCGCTGCGCCCGATGATACTGAAGGACATTGCCGAGAAGACGGGGCTTGACATATCCACCGTGTCGCGCGTGTGCAGCAGCAAGTACGCCCAGACGCGATGGGGCACGTTCCCGCTGCGCCACTTCTTCAGCGACAACTTCGCCACGCCGTCGGGCGAGGAGCTGTCCACCCGCCGCATAAAGGCCGCGCTGCGCGACATAATAGAGGCCGAGGACAAGGCGAGGCCGCTTAGCGACGACGCGCTGAAAGACGCGCTCAACGCCAAGGGATTCCCCATAGCCCGCCGCACGGTGGCAAAATACCGCGAACAGCTCGGCATACCAATAGCAAGGCTACGGAAATGAGGCAACGCAAGATATTCACCGCCGCGCGAGTGCTGAGCATGGTGTTCACGCCGTTCTACCTGCCCGTGGTGGGGCTGCTCGCCCTCTTCCTGTTCAGCTACCTGAGCCTGCTGCCCACGGCATACAAGGTGACCGTGCTGGCCATAGTCTACGTGTTCACCGTGCTGCTGCCCTCGCTGCTCATACACACCTACCGCCGCCACAACGGCTGGACGCCGTTCGAGCTGGGGCGCAAGGAGCGGCGCATGGTGCCATACGTAATCTCCATAGCCTGCTACTTCGCCTGCCTGTACATCATGCAGCGGCTGCGCATACCGCACTTCATGGGAGCCATACTCGTGGCGGCGCTGCTCGTGCAGATAACGTGCGCACTGATAAACGCCTGGTGGAAGATAAGCACCCACACGGCGGCCACGGGCGGCGTGGCGGGCGCGCTCGCCTCGTTTGCCGAGATATTCGGCTTCAACCCCGTGTGGTGGCTCTGCGCCGCCTTCATACTCGGCGGCGCACTCGGCACGAGCCGCATGATACTGCGCCAGCACACGCTCTCGCAGGTGGTGGCCGGCTTCGTGGTGGGCTTCGCCTGCGCCGTGGTGGGAATACTGTTCGTGTGAGTTCGGAATTGCGAATTATGAGTTACGAATTGCCGCGCACGGCGCGACCGGGAATTAAAGGCTTGGGAATTGGCAATAGGCAATCAGGCGCCGACAGCCCAAAACCCACAACTCGCAACGAGTCAAGAATCAAGAATTTTAAAAAAAACATATGGAACCATTGGTAAGCATAATCATGGGCAGCACGAGCGACCTGCCCGTAATGGAGAAAGCCTGCAAGCTGTTAGACGAGATGCAGGTGCCGTTCGAGGTGAACGCCCTGTCGGCGCACCGCACACCCGATGCCGTGGAGGCGTTCGCCCGCCAGGCCAAGGGCCGCGGCGTGAAAGTGATAATAGCCGGGGCAGGCATGGCCGCCGCACTGCCGGGCGTGATAGCCGCCTCGACCACGCTGCCCGTCATCGGCGTGCCGATAAAAGGAATGCTCGACGGGCTTGACGCACTGCTCAGCATCGTGCAGATGCCGCCGGGAATACCCGTGGCCACCGTAGGCGTTAACGGCGCACAGAACGCCGCAATACTGGCCGTGGAGATGCTCGCGCTCTCCGACGAGGCCATCGCCACGCGCCTGGCCGACTACAAGAGCGGCCTGAAGGAAAAGATAGAAAAGGCCAACCGCGACCTCGCCGAGGTGAGATATAACTACAAGGTGAACTGAATGACCGACCTGTTCAACTACCGCCGCCGCGAGACATCTGTGGTGTGCGTGGGCGACACGCCCATGGGCGGCGGCTACCCGATACGCCTGCAGTCGATGACGACCACGCCCACCTGCGACACCGAGGCATCGGTGGCGCAGGCCAAGCGCATAGCCGACGCGGGCGGGGAGTACGTGCGCCTGACCACGCAGGGCGTGAAGGAGGCCGAAAACCTGCGCAACATCAACGCCAGGCTGCGGGCCGACGGCTACACGGTGCCGCTCGTGGCCGACGTACACTTCAACCCCCGCGTGGCCGAGGTGGCCGCGCTCTACGCCGAGAAGGTGCGCATCAACCCCGGAAACTACGTTGACCCGGCGCGGACGTTCAAGAAAATAGAGTACACCGACGAGGAGTACGCCGCCGAGCTGAAGAAGATCGAGGAACGCTTCGTGCCGCTTCTCGACATCTGCCGCGCCCACCACACGGCCATACGCATCGGAGTGAACCACGGCTCGCTCTCCGACCGCATCATGTCGCGCTACGGCGACACGCCCGAAGGCATCGTGGAGAGCTGCATGGAGTTCCTGCGCATCTGCCGCCGCGAGCGGTTCGACGACGTGGTGATATCCATCAAGGCCAGCAACACGGTGGTGATGGTGCGCTCGGTGCGCCTGCTCGTCAGCGCGATGGAGGCCGAGGGCATGGACTATCCGCTGCACCTCGGCGTGACGGAGGCCGGCGAGGGCGAGGACGGGCGCATAAAGAGTGCCGTGGGCATAGGCGCACTGCTGGCCGACGGGCTGGGCGACACCGTGCGCGTGTCGCTCACGGAGGAGCCGGAGGCGGAGATTCCCGTGGCACGCCACCTCGTGGACTACGTGACGAGCCGTGCCGGCCACGCCCCGATACCCGCCGAGGCAGCGCCCGGCTTCAGCTGGTTGCGCCCCGAGCGGAGGCCAACGCGCCGCGTGGCCAACGTAGGCGGCGACTGCGTCCCGGTGGTGGTGAGCAGCCGCACGGGCTGCGCAGAGCCGTCGTCGGCCGATTATGTATATATAGGCGACGGCCGGGCGTGGACCGACTGGGCCGACACCGACAGCGACAGCGACAACGGCACTGATGGCAATGCCAAACGCCCCGTGCTGGTGGCCGACTTCGGCGAGTGCGCCGCGCTGCGTGCCGCCCATCCCGGGGCAGACATCGTTCCGATATTCCCGCACACAGCCATGCCGTTTGTCGGGCTGGTGCCGGGCAGGGTCAAGTTCCTCGTGTTGCAGTATGGCGTTGCCGCCGAGGAATACGCTGCCTGCCTAAAGGCCCACCCCGAGGTGGTGGCCGTCTGCATGACGAACCACGCCAACCGACTCGGCGAACAGCGCGCGCTGGTGCACGAGATGATGCTCGCGGGGGTGCAGACCCCCGTCGTGTTCTGCCAGATGTACCGCCACTCGGCCGAAGAGAAGGGCGACTTCCAGATAGAGGCCGCCGCCGACATGGGCGCACTCATGATGGACGGCCTGTGCGACGGCATCTGGCTGATGAACGACGGCACGCTGCCTGCCGCCGACGTGGAATCGACGGCGTTCGCCATACTGCAGGCGGCGCGGCTGCGCACCACCAAGACCGAGTACATAAGCTGCCCGGGGTGCGGGCGCACGCTCTACGACCTGCGCTCTACCATAGCCCGCATAAAAGAGGCCACGGCATCGATGGCCGGGCTGAAGATAGGCATAATGGGCTGCATAGTGAACGGCCCGGGCGAGATGGCCGACGCCGACTACGGCTACGTGGGCGCCGGGAGAGGCCGGATTTCGCTCTACCGCCGCAAGGAGTGCGTGGCAAAGAACATCCCGGAGGAGGAGGCCGTGGAACGCCTGCTGAGCCTCATCGAGGAAGACAGGCGGCAAGGCAACTGACCCGGGGAAGCCAATCCCCGGCACGAAAAACCGGCTGCGGCCATGAAGCCCCGTCGAACGGGTGGCTCCATGGCCGCAGCCGGTATTTGCAGGTCGCCCCTGGCGCCTAACTGTTCTTGCGCGTACCCATACGCGCCTCCACCACGTTGACCACGTAGTCGCCAAGCTTCTCGCACTCGCTCACGATGTCCATGTACATCGTGCCGATGGCGTAAGTGTAGAGATGGTTGTCAACGTCGTTTATGTTTTGGCTCTTTAGCTGGTTGCGGTAGTTGTTTATCTCGTTCTCGATGTTAAACGAGCGGTTCACGTCGAAGCGGTCCTTGCGCCCTGCCAGCAGCACGTTCATCTGCGTAAGGCTGTCGTCTGTCAGCTCGAACATCTGCTGCAGGTGCTCGTACTGCTGCTCGGTGAAGTCCTCCTTGCCGCCCGCCTTGCGGTTGATGGTGCGCGCGATGTTGTAGCAACTGTCGCCGATGCTCTCCAGCTCGGATATTTCGCGCAGCATGGCGCGTATCTTCGCCTTCGTCTCGTCGCTAAGGTGTGCGTCGCTCACGCTGTCCAAGTATTTGGCGATTTCAATCTCCATGTTGTCCGAAATGCCCTCATACTTCTCTATTCGGCTGAAGAGCTTGGCGAAGGCCGTTTCGTTCTTCGTGACAAGCAGCTCGCGCACAAAGCCGAACATCCGCCTCATGCGCTCGGCAAACGCCGTTATCTCCTTCTGCGCCTCGAGCACCGAAAGCTCCGGGGTCTTCATTATGGCGTTGCCGCCGATGTAGCACAGGCGGAACTCGTCCTCGTCGTCGGCAGAGCGCGGCTTCACCATCCAGCACACCACGCGCTCGATTTGCGGGATGAACCAGATGAGAATGAACGTGTTGCATACGTTGAACGAGGTGTGGAACGCGGCCAGCACCACCGACAGCCTTACCGGGTCGGTGTCGCCCACGAGCGGGTCGAAGCCCACGAACCCGCACACCATGTTGACGAAGGGATAGAAGCAGCACAGCACCCACAGCACGCCGAACACGTTGAACACAAGGTGGGCCAGGGCTGCGCGGCGCGCCTGGGTGTTGGCCCCGAGCGCGGCAAGGTTGGCAGTGGCCGTTGTCCCGATGTTCTCTCCCATCACGAGGGCGATGCCAAGGTAAATTGGCAGCACGCCGCTCGAGCAGAGCATCATCGTGATGGCCATCAGTGCGGCCGACGACTGCAGGATGCACGTAAGCACGGTGCCAATCAGGAGGAAGATGATAATGGTGAGGTAGCTGCCCGTGTCGAACGAGCTGAAGAAATCGAGCAGGGCCTTGTTGTGGCCCAAGTCCATCTCGTTGCCCGTCTCGCTAAGCAGGGCGAGCGAGAAAAACATGAACGCTATGCCGAAAAGGAAGTCGCCAAGGTAGCGCCGGCGGCGCGTGTAGATGAGCAGTATGCCCACGATGAAGGCCGGGAACACCACGTCGGTGAAGTTGAACGAGAAGCCGAGGCTCATTATCCAGGCCGTGAGCGTGGTGCCGATGTTGGCCCCCATGATGATGGAAATGGCCTGGGCGAGGGTGAGCAGGCCCGCGTTGACGAACGAGACGGTCATCACCGTGGTGGCCGACGACGACTGCACGGAGCACGTGACGAACATCCCGGTGAGCAACCCGGTGAAGCGGTTCTTCGTCATCGTGGCCAGGATGTGGCGCAGCTGCGAGCCGGCCATCTTCTGCAGGGCTTCGCTCATCACCTTCATGCCGTAAATCAGCAACGCGAGCGACCCGATAATCTTAAAAAAAATCCAAATCGACATATTTTAATATAATTTGTTTCTGGTTTTAGCGCGACATCGGAAAAAACGCTGTAACTTTACGAACGCTAATCCCTAAAGACGCGCACATGGAACAGACATTACAAATACGTTGCAAAAATAATAAAAAAACGCAAAACATACGAATCGGCAGCACACTTTCTGAAGTTTTCTGCGAACTCGGCCTCCAGATGGACTACGGCCCCGTGAGCGCCAAGGTGAACAACCGGGTGGAGGGGATGCACTACCGCGTCTACAACAACAAGGACGTGGAGTTCCTCTCCCTGCGCTCCACGTCGGGCTGGCGGGCCTACGTGCGCAGCCTCTTCTTCGTGCTCTGCAAGGCCGTACACGACCTCTACCCCGACGGCAAGGTCTACATCGACATCCCCGTTTCCAACGGCTACTACTGCGACCTCAACATCGGGCGCTACGTGACCTACGACGACGTGGAGCGGCTGCGCACCCGCATGAGGGAGATAATCGACGCCCACATTCCCATCCACCGCCACGAGTCTACCACGGAAGAGGCCATGGACAAGTTCCGCGAACTCGGCTCGAACTCGAAAGTGAAGCTGCTGAAAAGCACCGGCAAGCTTTACACCACCTACTACGAAATAGACGGATACATCGACAACTACTACGGCACCGTGCTCACCAACACGGGCGACATCCACCTCTTCGGGCTGGAGAAATACTTCGACGGCCTGCTGCTGCGCATACCGTCGATAGACGACCCCTCGCGCCTGGGCGAGTACCTCAAGCAAGACAAGCTCTTCGAGATATTCAAGGAGCACCACCGCTGGCAGCAGATTCTCGGCCTGCGCACCATCGGCGACCTCAACGAGGCGGTGGACGAGGGCCACGCCACGCAGCTCATCACACTCTCGGAAGCACTGCAAGAGAAGAAGATAGTGAACATAGCCGAAGAAATATCCGACCGACGCGGGGTGAAGATGGTGCTCATCGCCGGCCCGTCGTCGAGCGGGAAGACCACCACCTGCAAGCGGCTCTCCATCCAGCTGCTGGCCAACGGGCTCCACCCAGTGCCTATCTCGCTCGACGACTACTTCGTGGACCGCGAGCTGACGCCGAAGGACGAGCGGGGCGAATACGACTTCGAGCACCTGCACGCCCTCAACCTCGACCTGCTCAACGAGCAGATGAACGCGCTGTTCAGGGGCGACGAGGTGGAGCTGCCCAAGTACAACTTCCAGACGGGGCGCAGCGAGAAGAGCGGCCGCAGGCTGAAGCTTGAGGGCAACGAGGTGCTCGTGATAGAGGGCATACACGCCCTCAACCCCGAGCTTACGGCCAAGATACCCGACCCGCTCATCTACCGCGTCTACGCATCCGCCCTGACCACTATACTGCTCGACTCCCACAACTACATCCCCACCACCGACAACAGGATGCTGCGCCGCATCATCCGCGACTACAAATACCGCGGGGTGTCGGCCCGCGACACCATACGCCGCTGGCCGTCGGTGAGGGCAGGGGAGAACAAATGGATATTCCCGTTCCAAGAAAACGCCGACGCGATGTTCAACACGGCCATGCTCTTCGAGCTTGCGGTGCTGAAGACGCAGGCCGAGCCGCTGCTCGAGCTTGTGCCTGAAAACGCCGACGAGTACAGCGAGGCATACCGCCTGCTAAAGTTCCTGAAGTACATCAGGCCGATACCCAACCGCCAGGTGCCGTCCACGTCGCTCCTGCGCGAGTTCCTCGGCGGCAGCTCGTTCAAGTATTAGGCGATGGCCGTGGCGTGGCCACGCGCCGCGAAAGCGGCGCAAAAGCACGCTAAAGGGGCGGAGGAAAGACCTCCGCCCCTTTAGCTTATTTCTCGCTGAACAGCACTTGCACCACGGTCTGGCCCACGGCGCCGAGCGTGTTCCTGTCGATGTTGTCCATATCGTCGTCCACGGTGTGCCACGTAGGGCCGAAGCTGCTCTCCGCGCAGTCGGGATAATAGGGTATGATGTCGATTGTCGGGATGCCCGCCTTCTCGTTCACAGGCACGTGGTCGTCGGTCACCATGCCCCCCGCCGCTGCCGGGAAGAGGCTGCCGTGGCCCACGGTGGCGGCTGCCGCCCACACCTTGTCCACCACCTGGGGCGCATATTGCAGCGACACCCCCTCCTGGTAGAACCGCGCCCCGCGCCCGCCAACCATGTCGAGCAGTATGCCGAAACGCGCCTTGTAGCCCTCCTTGGCGGCGTTCTCCGCCCAATGGGCTGCGCCGAGCGCCCACGACGAGCCATCGTCGGCATGGTCGCTCCACTGCGGCACGCCCCAGTCCTCGGCGTCGAAGCACACGAAGTCGATGCCCACGGCGAGGCTGTCCTGCGCCCCCACGAGGCGCGCCAGCTCAAGCATTACGGCCACGCCGCTCGCCCCGTCGTTGGCCGCCATCACGGGCTTGCGCCAGTTAGCCGTGTCGGGGTCGTTGTCGGCCCACGGGCGGCTGTCCCAGTGGGCGCACACCAATATGCGCTCCACGGCCTCCGGCCTGTAGCTGGCTATGATGTTGGTGGCCCGCAGCGGCGTGCCGTCGTAGCCGCGCAGCGTGGCTTGCTGCGTCTTTACGCTCATGCCGTGGCGGGCGAAGGTGCGCTCTATCCACCGGCCGCAGCTGTCGTGGGCCGCGCTGTTCATCGTCCGCGGCCCGAAGGCGCACTGCGCGGCGCAGTAGGCATAGGCGCTGTCGGCGTTGAACTGCGGCCCCACGGCCAGCGGGGCCGCATCTTCGGAAGGCGTTTTCCTGCCCCCGCACGCGGCCAGCACGGCCATTGCGGCAAGGCAAACCAAGGTGGTGGTGAAGTGTTTCATTGGATTTTGGGGAATCTTTTACTAATTTGACTAATTGGGCTAATCGGACTAATTAGGCTGATTTGCGTTGCGGGCGGCCTGCACCTGCGCCATCACGCGCAGGAAGTTGCCGCCCCAAATCTTCCGTATGTCGGCCTCGCTGTACCTCCGGGCGAGCAGCCGCCGCGTGAAGCTCACCACGTCCGACGAGTCGGCCATGCCCGGCACGCCGCCGTCGCCGTCGAAGTCGGTGCCGATGCCCACGTGGTCGATGCCCATCACGCCGATGGCGTGCTCCAGGTGTGCCATGGCGTCGAGCACGGTGGCCTCGCCCCCGGTGCGCAGGAAGCCCGCGTAGAACGTGGTCTGCGCCACGCCCCCCTTGGCGGCGAGGGCGCGCATCTGGTCGTCGGTGAGGTTGCGCGGGTGGTCGCACAGCGCCCGCGAGCTGCTGTGGCTGCACACTATGGGCAGGCGGCTGACGTCGAGCGCGTCGTAGAAGCTGCGCTCCGAGGCGTGGCTGAGGTCTACCATCACGCCCATGCGGTTCATCTCGGCAATGGCCTTCGCGCCAAGCTCGCTCACGCCGCCATGGGTGGAACAGCCGCGCGCACTGTCGCACAGGTCGTTGTCGCCGTTGTGGCACAGCGTGATGTACACCGCGCCGCGCCGCGCGAAGTGCCCCACGTTGGCCACGTCGCCCTCGAGGGCCAGTCCGTTTTCAATTCCGAGCATTATCGACTTCCGCCCCGCTGCCTTGTTGGCGGCCAGGTCTGCCGGCGTGCGGGCTATGGCCACGCGCCCCGCGCAGGCGGCGGGCAGTGCCTCGATGCGGTCGAACATCATGTCGGCGTAAGCCTTCGGGCCGCAGGCGGGCATCCCCACGAGGCCGCCGAAGCCCTCGCCCGGCTTGGGCTGCGGCAGGTAGGCCACCATCACCGTGGCATCCTGGCCGCCGTCGGCCATCTTGTGCAGGTCTACGAGCAGTTGCGGGTCGCGTCGCTCGAAGTGCGCCCCCGAGGCGAACTTCATCGGCGTGTCGCAGTGGGAGTCGAGCGTGAGCACGCGGCCAAGCGTCCGGCGGGCCTGGCGGTAGCCAGCCGCCTCGCCCACGAGCCAGCCGAACAGCGGGCCGCCCTCGGCAAGGCACTCCGGGTGCCACTGCACGCCGATGATGGGAAGGTACTCGCTGCTCTCCATGGCCTCCACCACGCCGTCGGCGGCGGTGGCCGCCACGCGGAACTTCGGGCCGACGTCGGCCACGGCCTGGTGGTGGAACGAGTTGACGGCTATCCTCCCCGTGCCGTAGAGCGAGCGCAGCGTGCTGCCCTCGCGCAGCTCCACGGTGTGCGTAGGCTCGCCGCGCCGCGCGTCCTGGCTGTGCTTCACGGTGGCCGTGGCGGCAATGTCCTGCGCCACGCTCCCGCCCAAGGCCACGGCCAGCGCCTGCACGCCCCGGCAGATGCCGAGCATGGGCAGGCGGCGGTTGTAGGCCATGCGCACGGCCAACAGCTCCGGCAGGTCGCGCTCGGCGTTTATCGAGTGGAGCGCGGGCTGCGGCTCCTTGCCCTCGAACAGGGGGTTGATGTCGGCCCCGCCGCTGAGCAGCAGCCCGTCGACGCGGTCGAGCGCGGCGGCAATGGCATCCACGTCGGCCACGGGCGGCACCACGAGCGGCGTGCCGCCTGCCGCCGCCACCGACTTGTAGTAAGCCTCGCCAAGCTTGCACTCCGGCTCGGCATAGTTGCCCGTGATGCCTATCACGGGGCGAGGCTGCGCCCCGCAGGGCGAGCCGTAGGCTGGCGCGAGCTGCGCGTCGAGGTCGAAACGGTCTATGCCCATTGGCTTACTCCGCCTCCTCGTCGGCCTTTACAGGTATTTCGCGCTTTATGCTTTGCTCGAGCGAGATGAGCGTCTCGGTGGCCACCACGCCCGGGATAGACTGCAGCTGGGCGTTGAGCAAGTCCATCAGCTGCTCGTTGTCGCGGGCATAGAGCTTCACGAGCATGGTGTAAGGCCCGGTGGTGAAGTGGCACTCCACAACCTCCGGCACCTGCCTCAGCCGCTCTACCACCTCTTTGTACATACTGCCGCGCTCGAGCGTGATGCCCACGTAGGTGCAGGTGAAGTAGCCGAGGCTCTTGGGATTCACGTCGAAGCCGCTGCCAGTTATCACGTTCTCGTCCATCAGCCTCTGCACGCGCTGGTGGATTGCAGCACGCGACACGCCGCACTCGGCTGCCACGTCCTTAAACGGTATGCGCGCGTTTTGCGACAGGATGCCCAGAATCTTCTTGTCGAGGTTGTCTATCTTTTCCATTCGGTAGAGTCTTGTCGTTGTTCGTCGTTAGAAAGTTTAACCCAAATCGGTCATTAGACCGCATAGGGCTGATTTTAGTTTTAATTTTGCTTCCCAGCCGCTTTTGTCCTCTTGTCGGCATCTTGTCTGTCGCCTCGGCTCGACGTGGCCCGCCACGCCTTCGCCAAGGACGACCGCCAACCTGCCTGACAATAGGACAAAATCGCCTTGGTCTCTAATGACCGATTTGGGTTTAACCATTGCAAAAGTAATGATTTTTATTGACACGCAAACGCATTGGAAGTAAAAAAAACAAAAATGCCGCGTAAGGAGGAAGGAGAAGGGAGAAAGGAGTGCAGACGAATGTTTATTTAGGAGACGGGAGAAGGGAGTACGGGAGTGCAGACGAATGCGTGCATTAAGGTGACGGGAGTGAAGGAGTACAGGCTAATGTTGCGCCGATTTGTTCCAAAGCGGAACATGGCTGCCGGGCTTAAGCCTTTGATGATGGAGCCGATGCCCGGGAAAAACAGAAGTTGCCACCCGCATTTTGGCTAAGGCTTTCGCGGCAAGCTGCGGCATTCCTGTCTATTTGTAACCTATTGGGCGTGCGTCGTTTCAAACTGAAAACAGGCCGTTTTGCACTCCAAAACGGCCTGTTTTACAAGGCAAAACGTGCCGTTCCATAATGCCGTCCGGCCCGTTTCATGCTGCGTTTCGCCCCGTTTCGCGCCGCAGGTTCTCCTTTTTCGGAAGTAACCAGCCCGTCCGTGGGGGAGAAGCCCAAATGCGCAGAAGTGGCAGGAATGAAGGTGCAGAGGTTCGGCACAGCCAATTCTTCACTTTTAATTCTTCACTCTTAATTAAGGTAAGGTGTATCAAAATTGAATAAAAGGGAGTAAGGCTTTCCTTAAAGTGTGGCAAGATGTTAAAATTGCACTTGGTTCAAGACAAACGTAAAGCCGCTTTTGTAATTAAATCCGCGGAAAGCCCGCCGCTTTCCCCTCCTTTTCCAAAGGAGGGGAAAGCGGCGGTTAACCCACGCGAAAAATGTCGCCGTCATGAACACAGGAAACAGTGTGTTGAAATCGAAACAAATTTCACAAATATTTAATCAATACTCTTCGGGGGTAAAGCAGCACTGCCCAAGCGACTGATATTTGATAGACCCCGTTCAGATGCGCAGAGGCGGAAGGAATGAAGGTGCAGAGGTTCGGCGCAGCCAATTCTTCACTCTTCATTTTTCACTCTTCATTAAAAAAGCCCCCTTATTTCTTCTGGCCGGCCTCGTCGGTGGATGCGGCAGGGGCGGCGGGCTTGGGCGACTCTATGCCCACAAGCTCGATGGTGAACACGAGTGCGCTGAAGGGGTCTATCTTTCCGGCCTTGCGCGAGCCGTAGCCAAGCTCCTGTGGTATGTACACCTCCCACTTGCTGCCCACGGGCATCATAGTGAGAGCCTCTGTCCAGCCCTTTATCACCTGGTCGGCGCGGAAGGCCACGGGCTTGCCGCCGTGCTTGGCAGAGCTGTCGAACACGGTGCCGTCCACGAGCCTGCCCTCATAGTTCACCTGCACGCGGTCTGTCCTCTTCGGCACGAGGCCCGTTCCCTTCACTATCACCTTGTACTGAAGCCCGCTGGGCAGCGTCACCACGCTGTCCTTCTTGGCGTTGGCGGCAAGGAACTCCTCGCCGGCCTTGCGGTTCGCGCCATATTGTCTCTCCATCTTGGCGGCCTCGTTGGCCTCGCCCTTGGCGCGGAACACCGTCTCGGCCCTGGCAGTGGTCATCACGGCGGTATCGCCCGTCACGGCGTCGCGGAAGCCCCTGAAGAGCACCTGCGCCACCACGGAGTCGGGCGTGTCGGTAAACTGCGACTTCATGCCCTTGAGCATCTGGCCCCTTACGCTCGCCGCTATCGACATACCGGCAGAGTAGGCCACCGTCTTCGGGTCGTCGCCGGAGGCTATCATCTCGTCGAAGCCGCGCAGGAAGTCGGCCATGTAGGCCGTGTCAACGCCGAGGTTGTTCCTCAGGTAATTCTCCAGGCCGCTTGTGCTCACCATGCCGAGGGCGTAGCTCAGCGTGTCAGACGACGTGGCGAGCTGCACGGCGGGCAGCTCGGCCTTCTTATCCTTCTTCTTCTTCTTTGCGGCCTCGGCCACATTAAACGTGGCGCCCGCCAGTACGGCCAGCGCCAGCACTATGATTTTCTTCATCTGTTTGTAAGTAATTGTTCAAAATTAAATATCCTCAAAGCTCCTATTCAAAGGAGTTAGGAGCCATCGCTCCACTGCGTTCAGCTAAGGAGTCAGAGGACGTATGCTTCTTCGATTCCTTGTTTCATCCGTCTATGCGAAATACGGACACTCACATTCAAAAAGATTAGCAACAAGAAAAATCCGGGGGCGCGGATTGCCCGCCGCCCCCGGAAACCCAGTTAGCCCAAACTATTTTACAATAGAAATAAGCTCTACCTTGAATATGAGCGCGGAGAAAGGCTTGATGTCGCCCTGCCCGTGCGAGCCGTAGGCAAGCTCCTGCGGGATGTATATCTCCCACGTCGAGCCTACGGGCATGTGGGTAAGTGCCTCGCCCCACCCCTTGATGGTCTGGTTGCAGCGCAGCTCGAGCGGCCTGTTGCGCTTGTAGCTGCTGTCGAACACCTTGCCTTCGAGCGTGCGGCCCTCGTAGTGTACCTTCACCATCGACGTGTCGGCGGGCAGCTCGCCCTTGCCTTCCTTGAGCACCTTGTACTGCACGCCGCCCTCGAGCGTCTTCACGCCGGGCTTCTTGGCGTTCTCGGCGAGGAACTTCTCGCCCTTCTCCTTGTTGGGGCCGTACACCTTCTCGAGCGTGCGGCTCCTTATCGACTCCATCTTGAGCTGGGCCACCTGGCTGGCCTGCTCCACGGTCATCAGCCCGCCCTTGCGGGTGTAGCCGCTGATGAAGCCCGCCATGAAGTTCTTCAGCGAGATGGTCTGCGTGGTGTCGTCGCCGAACAGCTCGCGGTTAAGCCCCTCCACCATCTGGGTGGAAATCTGCTGGCCTATCTGCACGCCTGCGTAGTAGGCGGCCTTCTTCTTGTCGTCGCCGTCGCTCACGCCCTGCTTCACGCCCTTGATAAACTCGTCCACGTAGGTCGTGTCCACGCCCATGCGGTACATCATGTATTCCCTCATGCCCTGGGTCTGCGCCAGGCCCATGGCGTAGCTAAGCGTGTCCACCTCGTTCTTGAGGTTGGCCTTGGGGGTTGAGTTGCCGCACGACGACATCACGGCGGCGGCGATAGCCACAGAGGCTACAACTGTTAACTTTTTCATTATCCTTCGTTTGTTTTTCGTTTGTTTCCTTTTCGCGCCCACTCACAGCACCTTGATAAGCTCCACGTCGAACACGAGCGCAGAGTAGGGCGGTATGGAAGCCCCTGCCCCCGACTCGCCGTAGCCGAGGCGGTAGGGTATGAAGAAGCGGTACTTGGCTCCCTCCTGCATCAGCTGCAGGCCTTCGGTCCAGCCCGCTATCACCTGCTGCAGCCCAAACTCGGCAGGCTCGCCGCGGCGCAGGCTGCTGTCGAACACGGTGCCGTCGGTGAGGAAGCCCTCGTAGTGGCACCTCACGGTGTCGGTGGCGGCGGGCTTGCGACCCGTGCCTTCCTTGAGCACCTTATACTGCAGGCCGCTGGGCAATACCACCACGCCATCCTTCTTGGCGTTCTCGGCAAGGTAGCGCTCGCCCTCGGCCTTGGCGGCCTTGCCCTGCTCGGCCCTCTCGGCGTTGATGCGCGCCTCCTGCTCGGCGAGGTACTGCGTAACGAGCGCCTGCGCCTCGCGGTTGGACATCTTAAGGTCGTTGCCGTTTATCACGTCGTTGATGGCTGCCGCAAGGTCGTCTGCTTCAAGACCCTCGACACCCATTTGCGCCAACTGGCGCCCTATGCCCAATCCCAAGGCGTAGCTCAGTTTGTCCATTTCTCTCTGTTGTATGTGTATGAGTTTCGGTTGATGTGCTTTTTGAAAGCGTGCAAAGATACAATTTTTATCCGATTCGGTTACAACATTTCGCGAAAAATCACTATTTTTGTGCATTGTTAAGGAGGATTGGCGTGGCTATGCACCCAAGCTTGCCAAGCCACCCAAGCCTCCTAATGACACCCCAAAACTATATGGCCTATGGAAAAGATTGCAGTATTGACGGGAGCCGGCATGTCGGCCGAAAGCGGGCTTAAGACTTTCCGCGATGCGGGCGGGCTGTGGGAAGAGTACCCCGTGCAGCAAGTGGCGTCACACGAAGGATGGCTGGCCGACCCGGCCCTCGTGACGCGGTTTTACAACGAGCGGCGGCGGCAGCTGCTGCACGCCAAGCCCAACGACGGCCACCGCCGCGTGGCGGCGCTGGAGCGGCGCTACGACGTGACGGTGGTGACGCAAAACGTTGACAACCTGCACGAGCAGGCCGGGTCGACAAAGGTTATCCACCTGCACGGCGAACTGATGAAGGTGTGCTCGAGCCGCAACCCTTACGACCCGCGCTACATCCAGACGCTGACGGCGGACAACTGGGAGGTGAAGCCTGGCACGCTGGCCGCCGACGGATCGCTGCTGCGCCCCTACATCGTCTTCTTCGGCGAGGCCGTGCCAATGATAGAGCCTGCGGCCAAGGCCGTGGCCGACGCCGACATCATGGTAATCATCGGAACGTCGCTCAACGTCTATCCCGCCGCAGGGCTTATTGCCTACGCCAAGCCCTCGGCTCCCATCTACCTTATCGACCCCAAGGCCGTGGGCGTCAGCAGCGAATACCACGTGGAGCACATCATGAAAGGTGCCTCCGAAGGAATGGCCGAGCTGGAAAGGAAGCTTGGGTAGAAGACATTTCAGGAGACGGGAGACAGGAGACAGGAGTTCAGACAAATGCTGCGGGCCAGCCCAGCTACCCTTACAGCCCATCTCATAAATGAAGAATGAAAAGTGAAGAGTGAAAAATTAGCTGCGCCTGGCTATCACCCCCCATAAGGAGAATAAAGGTGTAGAGGTTCGGCGCAGCCAATTCTTAACTCTTCATTAAGAAAAGCCCCTCTCCCATCTCATAAATGAAGAATGAAAAGTGAAGAGTGAAAAATTAGCTGCGCCTGGCTATCACCCCCCCGTAAGGAGAATAAAGGTGTAGAGGTTCGGCGCAGCCAATTCTTAACTCTTAATTCTTCATCACTTACCCCTCCTCCCCCATCACTACCATGGCCAGGTCTTGACAAGGCCGAAACAATGTTGTATCTTTGCACTGTCATCCGGCCGGTGGCACGAGAACCTTAATAAACTAAACAACCATTTAAAACAAAGAAAGGAAACAGACTATGGCAGTACAGTACAGACTTTACCAGAACAACAACTCCAGGAGCGGACAATACCAGAAGTGGTACGCACGGGCGGTGATGATAGACACCGTGGACACCAACGCGCTGGCAGAGCAGATTGAGGCCAACTGCACAGTGAAGAGGGCTGACGTGCTGGCGGTCATCAGCGAGCTGGTGGTGGTGATGAAGCAGGCACTGCAGGACTCCAAGCGCGTGAAGCTCGACAACTTCGGCTCCTTCAAGCTCGGGCTCACCACCGCGCCGAGCGACACCGCGAAGGACTTCACCGCCACGCAGCACGTGAAGGACGTCCACGTGCTCTTCCAGCCGCAGGTGCGCATTGGCAAGGACGGACGACGCTCCCGCACATTCCTCGACGGGTGCAAGGTGGCAGAGCTGCCAAAGAACGCCGTGGAGGACGAGACCGACGAGACCGCAGGCGGGGAGTAAAGTATTATAAATGAAGAATGAAAAGTGAAGAGTGAAAAATTGGCTGCGCCTGGCTCTCCCCCGTAAGGAGAATGAAGGTGTAGAGGTTCGGCGCAGCCAATTCTTAACTCTTCATTCTTCAATTCTCGTCATTCACTCATTAGCTTCAAGCGCAGAAAGCCCGCGCCCAAAGCAAATCATACCTCTTCATTCTTAACTTCATTGCCTCTTCATTCTTCACTCTTAATTCTTTATAATCGTTTATCATGAAAAACAAAACTTGGCAAAACATCCTTAAAGTGATTATCGCCGTGGCTTCGGCCATCCTCGGCGCGTTCGGCGCAACTGCAGCCGGCATCTGAAAAACACCCTCCGCATCAACAATGCGGCTCCCTACACACAACCCCAGGCCGGCCAGGACATGGTCGGCCTGGGGTTTCAATGTCAAAAAAACCACACCCTTTACATAGCTATTTGCACGTTAGGTAGTTTCAGGGTGCAAGCCAAAAAGTTAAAATTTGTTAGCTACAAAAAACAGTCACTAAATAACGCCAATCTGAAAATTAATTCGTATATTTGTTGCAGCCGTAGCGACAATCCGACACAAGCGGGATTCAACAAGCAGCTGTCGCGTGATGGCAATAAAGCCTTAGGGTTATAACAACTCAATTTTATCAACAACTAAAAACTGAAGGAAACATGAAAAAGACAGTGTTATTATTCGCGCTCTGCTGCCTTTCGATTGCGGCAAGCGCACAGTTCCGGGTGAACAACAATGGCAAGGTCACCATCGCCAGTGGCATGGCGGTAGACGGCGACCTGCAAGTGTCGGGCATGCTCGACGCCACCATCATCGGCGAAGCCGGCGGGCAGGCCATTTCCGCCACGGCCGACGGGCAGGAATGTACCCCCGCCCACGAAAAGCTGTCCGGCCTTGACGCCTTGGGCTACTACAGGCCCGCACCAGCCGCAACAACACAGGACGGCGGCACCACCGCCGGGCAAAGGACGCTTGGCGTGATTGAGGCGCAGGCCGCGCAAAAGATGCACTACGCCCTCTCCGCCGAACAGCTCGAGGCCGTATACCCCGACCTCGTGTATATGCGCCCCGACGGCACCAAGGGCATAAACTACGTGGAGCTTATACCAATCCTCGTAGAGGCCATAGGCGAGCTTAACGCAAAGGTGCAGCAGCTCGAACAGGGCGGCAAGGCCCGACTCGCGCCCATGGCCTCCGGCAGCGGCGGCAGCGTGGGCAATGCCGTGGCGGCCACGCTCGGCCAGAACTCGCCAAACCCGTTTGCCGCCACCACAGCCATCAGCCTCTCCATACCCACCGACGCCAAGTCGGCGCAGCTCTGCATCTACGACATGACGGGCCGCCAGGTGCGCCAGCTCCCCATCGACGCCCGCGGCGCCACATCCGTCAGCGTGGCCGCAGCCGGGATGCCCGCCGGGATGTACCTCTACAGCCTCATCGTGGACGACTCGCTCATAGACACCAAGCGGATGGTGGTGGGGCAATAAGCCCTCCCGCACACATTCGATTGCATTATTAACTTAAACGACAACAAAGCCATGAAGAAGATAATACTCACACTGCTCGCACTGGCGGCGGCACTGCCGCAGGCCATTGCGCAAGAAGCCGATTCGACCCGCGCCACCGTGGACGTGGGCGAAGGGCGGCTCGAAAGCCTGCTCACAGACGCGCAGAAGCAGGCTGTAAGGCACCTCACCATCACAGGCACACCGGCCGAGGAGGACTACGCATACCTGCGCTCCGGCCTGCTCGCACAGCTCGACACGCTCGACCTGCGCCGGGCTGACATTGACACCATACCAAAGCAAGCCTTTTATTGCCACGCGCAACAGTATCACAAAATAACAATAACCCTGCCTGAACGGCTTAAGCATCTCTCTGATTCGTCTATGTGGGAAGGGGAGGACTTTTACATTGACTATGTATTGACAGGCAAGTACCCGACCGTAGGCATCGATGCATACAGCTTTTACGGCAATTATTTTTGCGATATTTCGATAACGCCATCGGAAGACAATGCCTATTGCACAATCCGCGACTACGAGTACATCGTCTCAATGGACAGCACCATTGTTTATAAAACAATAAATAAATATGGCCCTTACGAAATACCCACAGGCACCAGAATAATTGCCGACCGGGCCTTTGAGAATAGTGAGGTCTGGGATTATGTGTTCATACCAAGCACGGTTGATTCCATTGGTGATGGCGCATTTGCCAATTTGGTCCAGGACAGTCCAACAGATGGAAAGCCGCATCCTTTCTTTTTAGTCTGTATGGCCACCCTGCCGCCAAGGCTTGGCAAGGATGTGTTCGTTTGGCTGCCAGGTGGGGTCTATGTTCCGGAGGAAAGCCTCAACCTGTATTTAGCCACCGATGGGTGGAAAGACGTTGTTCGTGGAAGCACACTTACAATGTCTATCGAATCTCCTAAAGCCAATGCTCAAGCCTCAGTGTGCTGGAATGGCTCAACGTGCCGCATTGTGTCGGATAAGACCATGACTGCCGTTAGCTGTTATTCCGCCGACGGGAAACTGCTTGACAAGATGTCGTGCAGCGCCAAAGAGGCCGCGCTGACATTAAACACTCCTGAAGCTTTTATTATATTGAAGGTGGACTACGCCGACGGAACAAATGAAACCATAAAACTGAAGCCATGAAGAAACTTATATATTCAATAGCGGCATTCTTGGTTTGTGCCATTGCAGCAAAAGCCCAGATAACAGGGCAAGTTAACGTCAACACGGCAGACGTGCAAATATCCGCCCAAGGCGACTATTCAAAGATTCACCTTGAAGGTGCCAATGGCCTGACAAGGCGGGTGGGTGCGCCGGAACTGCCGGTGATAGTAAAGACTTTCGTAATACCTGCCGACGCAAAGGTGACTGGCGTTGACGTTACAGTGAGCAGCAGAACTGCGCTTGACGGGACATTTATGCCCTATCCGGCGCAACCACCCGTGACGGTTGGAAACGACGCCCCGGAATTCGTACCACCCGCAGCACTCACCTAAAAATAAAGCCTTTATTCCACATCGCCTACACAAGCGGACATTAACGCCCTAACAAACATTAATTACTCACTGAATTACAAACCACTTTAAAACAGCAACGCTATGAAAGCTATATTACTCACACTGTTCGCGCTGGCGGCGGCACTGCCGCAGGCCATTGCGCAAGAAGCCGACCTGACCCGCGCCACCGTAAACGTGGGCGAAGGGCGGCTCGAAAGCCTGCTCACCGACGCGCAGAAGCAGGCAGTGAAGCACCTCACCGTCACCGGCACGCTGGCCGATGAAGATTACGCATACCTGCGCTCCGGCCTGCTCGCACAGCTCGACACGCTCGACCTGCGCCAGGCAGGCATTGATACCATACCAACGCGGGCTTTTTACAGCCAAGTAAAACAGCGTGATGCCCATGAAATCACTATAATATTCCCAGAACAACTTAAGCACCTCTCTGACTCGGCTCTGTGGAATAGAGACGGTTTTCAAATGGATTATGTCTTGACGGGCAAATATCCAACCGTGGGTGTCGATGTGTACGATAACTCTCACCATCAGCGGAATTACAATATAACATTATCGGCAGACAATGCTTATTGTAGTATTATCCGCGACGATGATGGCTTTGAATTCATTGCCTCAACGGACGGCACAATTGTTTATAAGACGAGGAATTCCGAAGGCCCATGCCATATACCCCAAGGCACTAAGATAATATCCGACCGTGCTTTTGAAAATAATTACGTAGCACAAGACTACATTTATATACCAACCACGGTTGACTCCATTGGCAACGGTGCTTTTGCAGAATTGTACCATCCAGTTCCTACAGATGGCAAGCCACATCATTTGCGTATTGTCTGCCAGCCCGCCACACCTCCTCGGCTTGGTGAGGATGTCTTTAAGTGGTTGCCGGGTGAGATTTACGTTCCCGAAGAATGCTTCAACGATTATTTGGCCACCGACGTTTGGAAAGACTTGGCTCGTGAAAATCTCCTTACTGTGTCTGTCAAATCTCCACAAGCCGAGGCAAAGTCAAAACTGTATTTCGACGGTTCTACGTGCCGCATAGCGTCTGGGAAAGTCATATCTGCGATTAGCAGCTATGCCGCAGATGGAAAATTGCTAAGCACGTTTAAGTGCAATGCAAGCGAGGCAACATTGCCTACGGCAACGTCATCTGAAATGTTACGCATCATAAAAATTGGCTACGCCGACGGAACAAGTGAAACCATAAAACTGAAGCCATGAAGAAGTTTATATATTCAATCGCGGCATTCATGATATGCGTCATTGCCGCCAAAGCCCAGATAACGGGACAGGTCAGCGTTAACTTGACTGATGTCCAAATATCTGCCCATGGCGACTACTCAAAGATTCACCTTGAAGGGGCCAATGGCCAGACAAGGCAGGTGGGTGCGCCGGAGTTGCCTGTAATAATTAAGACATTCGTAATACCATCCGACGCAAAGGTGACTGGCGTTGACGTTACGGTGAGCAGCAGGACTGCGCTTGACGGAACATTTATGCCCTATCCGGCACAACCTCCCGTGACAGTTGGCGACAGCGCCCCGGAATTCGTGCCACCCATGGACTCAATATACAACGGCAGCAACCCTTACCCAAACACAAGGGCAGAGATAACAGCTGACTACAACCAGATGGGCTACCACTTGGTGGCTGTGAGGCTGTACCCAATAGAATTCGAGCCGGAATCGAAGAAAATATATATCAACAGCTTTGGCTTCACGCTGCGCTACCAGCAAGGTGCGCAACAAGCAAAGCGTCCGCAGGCGCAGAGCGAGCGGCGCACGCGACTGATAAAGAGGATGGTAGCGTCTATGGTGGAAAACCCGCAGGACATCGAAAGGTTCAGCAGTACATACCAAAAGCAAACTACGCCCATGGTGAAGGCTGCGAGCAACGCCGTGCACCTGCCGTCGTTGGAGAAAATTTTGAGCGAGCAAATCCCGGACTACATCATCATCACCAACAAGGCTCTGAGGCAGGAGTTCGGTCGTTTGGCCAACTGGAAAATACAAAAAGGCGTTCCGACAATAATAAAGGACATCGACGAGATAAGGGAGGAATACATCGGCAACGACCTGCCGGAGAAAATCCATGCCTATTTGCAGGAATGCCGCGACAAATGGGGCGAAGGCTTGTTTGTGTTGTTGGGAGGAGATACGGAAATAATACCTTCAAGATACTACAAAGATACCGATGGACAGTTTTATCCTTCGGACTCTTATTATTCCGACCTAAATTGCAATTGGAACTCGAACAATAACAACTTGTATGCCGAGAGGCAAAGACTTGATGTCGTCAATATGGATCGCTTAAATTTTATTGGCCGCGCTCCTGTTGAAAATGTAAAAGAAGCTGTCACTTTTGTTAACAAAGTGCTTTTTTACGAAAAAATGTCTAATGAAGGTGTCGATTTGAATTACATTCTAAACCATTTGGCTGTAGCTACATACATCAGAAAAAGCGATAATGGATTTTTATCTCAGGATGGCAAGAATTCCATTGTAAAATATTTTGCAGCATACCCGCAAATAAGGAAATGGTGCCTTTTTGACCATTATAACTGCACTTGTGACAAGCACTATGATAAACAAAATATTAACTTTGGCGAAGATGTTTCAAGAAATAGTTTCTTGTCCGCACTAAATGATGGTGGAAATTCAAATTTAAACCATTTCCACATAGTGTACCACATGGATCATTGTACAACACGTACATTGGGGGCTTCAACAAAAGTGAACAACGAGAATATATCTATCGCAGATGTCGATGGATTGAGTAACGGAGGTTATCAACAAATTATAATTTCTGGAGGATGCACACCTGCCCAATTTGATAAAGATTGTATAGCCGAGCATTTCTTAAGCAATGAAAATGGTGGGGCAGTTGCGTTTATCGGCAATGCAAACGTTGGGTATGCAAATGAATATAATCAATATGAAAGATTTTTAGAGAATTTATATACAAACAATTTGAGTCAAATAGGTGTTCTTTTGGAAACAATGGCAAGAATAAAAGATGAAAGATATCCAGTATCAACAAGTCCGTTAGATCATACACCTGTTTTTCTCCGTCTCCACCTCCTCGGCGACCCCGAAATGCCCGTATGGTCAGCCGTTCCGCAGGAGCTGGACGTTGACGTGACGTATAAGATCAACAGCAGGACTGGGTATACCATTTCCGTGAAAATAAACAACCTTCCCGAAGGTGAGGAGGCCACGCTCTGCATGATGAAGGACGAGGAGTGCTACGAACGTTTCACGATAACGGACACAGACACCCACAGCTTCGCTTTCCAGCCAAAGCACGACACGGACATGAAGGTGACGGTGACGGCGCGCAACTTCATACCATACGAGACAAGCCTGCCCATACACGGCACGATGGCGAGGCACCTGCGAATATCGTCGCTGGGCGACTTCGACAAGGCCGTGACAATAGGCGACAGTGCCGAAATAGACATTACGATAGCCCACAGCACTAACGGCCCGGTGGCCACAACGGCCACGCTGACCTCATCGTCGCCATACGTGACGGTGGACAACCCGACGATGGACTATGGCGGGATAAACAAAGAGGCCACCCGCACGTTCAAGATCCGCGTCAGCAAGGATGCGCCGGAGACGATGCGCAACGAGTGGAACGCGGCCTGCCTGAAGCTCACCATGCAGGGCTATAAAGACCCGACGTGGTCGACGACCGACGTTGACACGTTCAGGATAGACCTCGTGTCGCCAAGGCTGCGCATAACAGGCATAAAAATAAGGACTACCGGCGACGGCGACAAAACGCCCGAAGCCGGCGAGAGCGTGGTGTTGGACTTCTCGGCGGTGCAGTTGGGCAAGGCCGCAACGTCGCACCTCAGGTCTTGGAAGGTGGTGCCGCAGGAAGGGTGCGAGGCAGGCGTATTGTTGAACGCCGTGAACTCATGTATGCTGATGGTCGGGAACTCATACACGGCCGGCGACCCGCTGGAGCTGAAGGTAACGCTGTCTGACGGCGGCATACCGCAAGACAGCGTGACGGTTGACATTGCCCAACCCCTCCCGGCCATAGATGCCATGAAAGTGAACTACAGCGCGGCAGACAAGGCCATAGAGTTCAATTGGGGCGCAATGGCAAATTCAGGGAGCTACAACATATACCGGTCTGATTCGGAAAACGGCACCTACACGAAGCTGAACAAGCTGCCATTGGAGACTCGGTATTTCTTGGACGACAGCCTTGACGAGCATACCACTTACTACTACAAGCTGTCGGCATTGACCGAAGGCAAGATGGAAGGCTCCCTGTCGGAAGCGTTTAAGGTAACCACGCCATACCCGCTCATGCTCCGCCTCGACGGCTACGACAACTTCCAGTACTGGAATGGGGCATACACAGCCGACTTCGACTACGACGGGAAGAACGAAATCGTGCAGGTGGGCATGACTACATACGATGCAAACAACGCATCGCTACTCGCCGTTGTACGCCACGACGGCACAGAGCCTTATGTACAGAACGACAGCACTTCGTCGCTTGATGGTTATGCAGAGTTCACATATCAGATTTCCGGCGTGCCGACCGTGGCCGACATTTACGGCAACGGCGAGCCTTGCATAGTGACGGTGCCAAACGGCGCGTCGAGCGAGGACGGCAAGCTTTATGCGGAATGCCACTCGTCGCTCGACGATGACGGCGACGGCCGCCCCGACCTTGTGTGGCGCAGGGAGGTGGACTGCACAGCATACCGAGGGGCCGCCGTGACGAACATCGACGCCCCGGACGCCAACAACCACAAGGAGGTGGTGTACATCGACCTCAACGGCTACGTACACATACTGAATGCCGACGGCACCCAGAGGGCGCGGTTTGGCAATAGCGCCCTTTCGGGCAACTATGGCGGCGTGGCCGTGGCCGACCTTGACGGCGACGGCAAGAAGGAGATAGTCTGCGGCGGCAATGGCGGGGTTTATGTTTGGAAAAACGACGGCACCGCCTTCGGCAACCAACCGCTGCTGGCCGTGGAGGGCAGCAACCTGAAGAGTGCGCCGGTGGTGTGCGACTTGGACGGCGACGGAACGAAGGAAATAGTGATAGCCGAAAGGAACGCTGCCGATGGCGACCACGTCTTTGCCATAAAGCCCAACGGCACGTGCCTGCCGGGCTTCGACGGCAGCCAGGCTTCAGCCTCGATCGACTACCCGAGCGGGAGCCACGAGGGCATCAACCACGCGGTGAGCGTTGCCGACATCGACGGCGACGGCAGCCTCGAAGTGGTGTCGCTCGGCCAACATTGCGTGAAGGCATGGGCGAACGACGGCACCGTGGCACTCAACGCCGACATCCCGGGGGTATTCGACCCGGAGGATTGGCAGAACCACTTCTCGCTGCCCATAATAGCCGACATCGACGGCGACGGCGAGATGGACTTGGCATTCTGCGACCGCAACGTGATATACGCCATCAACGCCGACGGCACGGCCATAGACGGCTTCCCCATCACCATCGGCGACCAGGTGATGGACGCGCTGTGCGTCGCCGACATCGACTCCGACGGCAGGAACGAGATGGTGGTGTCTGACCTTGGCGGCTACATCAACGTATGGAAGACCGACGGCCACGGCGTGGCCTGGGGCCGCGCCCGCTTTGACGCAGGCAACACGGGCGAGTACGTGGAGGGCGGCAGCGACCCGATAGTGGTGACCGCCGACAGGACATGGCCCGGCGGCGAGGCGGTGAACAACGACATAATAGTGCGCAGCGGCACGCTCACTTTCCCATACGGAGAATACCAGATACGCCCCGGCTGCAAGATAATAGTGATGGACGGCGGCACGCTCAACGTCTACGGCGGGGTGTTGCTCGACGCCAACATCCTTGTGAAGTCCGGTGGCTCGATGGTGATTGACAACAACGGCGTGATCTACCTTGAAGACCACGGCGACGTGAAGTTAGAAAGCGGCGCAAGCTTCGACTTCATAACCGGCGACATCTTCCCCCTCGACTGGTGGGAATGAGTTTCAGGAGACGGGAGGTCTTTCTTCAGGAGGCAGGAGACGGGAGTTCAGGAGTTCAGACAAATGCTGCTGGCCGGCTTACAACTATCAGCACTCAAAGCCCCCTCCAATCTCATGAATGAAAAGTGAAAAGTGAAGAGTGAAAAATTGGCTGCGCCTGGCTCTTTCCCACGTAAGGAGAATAAAGGTGTAGAGGTTCGGCGCAGCCAATTCTTCATTCTTCACTCTTAATTCTTAACTTCATTGCCTCTTAATTCTTCACCTCCCGCCATTCACTCATTAGCTTCAAGCGCAGATAGCCCGCGCCCAAAGCAAATCATACCTCTTCATTCTTCACTCTTAATTCTTAACTTCCTCGCCTCTTAATTCTTCACCTCCCGCCATTCACTCATTAGCTTCAAGCGCAGATAGCCCGCGCCCAAAGCAAATCATACCTCTTCATTCTTCACTCTTAATTCTTAACTTCCTCGCCTCTTAATTCTTAATTTCCCCGCCTCTTAATTAAAAAGTCCTTGCCTGTTTGCCACATTATTTGTAACTTTGCGAACGGTTAACACACTGAAAGCAATTTTAGCGAAAGGATTTGGCTTATGCCAGGCAACGACAACTGAACAACAGACAAACTACAAAAAATATGAAACGACTATTTTTCACTTTTATCTTCGCCGCAGTATGCGCACTGTCGGCCATAGCCCAAGGCAAGCCGTCGCTGTCGATACTGGGCGACTCGTACTCAACCTTCGAGGGATGGCTCACGCCAGACACCAACTTAGTGTGGTACACCGTGCCGCCCGACACGCGCCGCACCGACGTGAAGCGCGTGGGCGAGACATGGTGGTGGCAAGTGCTGAAACGGAAGGGGTGGAAACTCGAAGTGAACAACTCCTACTCCGGCTCCACCATCTGCAACACAGGCTACCGCGACGAGGACTACACGCACGAGTCGTTCGTGACGCGGCTCGCCAACTTAGGCTCGCCCGACGTGATAATCATCTTCGGCGGGACAAACGACTCGTGGGCCGGCTCGCCACTCGGCGAATTTAAGTACGAGGACATACGCCGCGCCGACCTCTACACGTTCCGCCCGGCCATGGCCTATATGCTCTCGCGCCTGCAAGAACTCTATCCCACGGCCGACCTGTGGTTTGTGTCGAACGACGGACTGAAGGAGAGCGTAACCAAGTCCATCCACGAGATATGCGGCCACTACGGCGTGCAGGTGATACAACTGGAAGGCATCGACAAGAAGAGCGGCCACCCAAGCGTGAAAGGGATGCAGCAAATTGCGGAACAAGTGTGCGGAAAGATTAAGTGAAAAGTGAAGAGTGAAAAGTGAAAAATCAATATGCTTAAGCGACTATTACACTTTTCCGCCTGCTGCCTTATGGCCGTGTTGCCCACAATTGCCGCAGGCCAAGAGACAGGCGGCATAGACACGGCGGGCATATACGTGGCCACATACCATGGCGACCGACGCGCCGCCATCGTATATACATTCGACGACGGCTTGCTGGAGCACTACACGATGGTGTTCCCCGAACTGAAGAAGCGCGGGCTTAAGGCCACGTTCGGCATTGTGGGCAGCAAGGTGGGCGGCGACATGAAGGGCACGCCATGCCTAACGTGGGAGAACCTGCGCGAAATGGCCGCCGACGGGCAAGAGATAGCCAGCCACGGGTGGGAGCACCGCAACGTGACGAAACTATCGCCCGAAGCCCTGCGCCACGAGATTGAGCGCAACGACAGCGCGATAGCCGACAGCGTGGGCATAAAGCCTTCGACTTACTTCTACCCCGGCAACCGCAAGAGCGAGGCCGCCGTGGCCCGCTGCGAGGCAGGGCGCGTGGGCAGCCGCCTGGCGCAGGTGAGCATGGGCAGCAAGCGCGACTCGGCGTGGATGCGCCAGTGGACTGACGGCCTGCTGAAGAGCGGCAACTGGGGCATTGCCATGACGCACGGCATCACCACGGGCTACGACGCATTTGGCGACCCTACGCGCTTCTGGCGACACTTGGACTACGTAAGCTCACTGCGCGACAGCCTGTGGGTTGGCACCTTGGCCGACGTGACGGCATACCTGCGGGAGCGAGGCAACGTGCGGCTCGACATTACGGCAACGCCGAAAGGAGTTTGCGTAACGCCCCACATGACGCTCGACAGCGCCATATACCGCCATCCGCTCACGCTCGTAGTAAACACTGCACTCCCCCTGAAAGCCACGCAAGGCGGCAGGCCACTCAACGTGAAAACAAACAACGGCAAGGCAACAATGGACTTCGACCCTAACGGGGGAGAGGTTTTGATAATGAAGAATGGAGAGGCGAGGAAGTGAAGAATGAAGGGGTATGAATGCCTTATGAACTACATTGATTCGCACCTGCCACGGAAACTGAAAGAGACGAGGCGCATTTCATGCCACGGCTGCTTGGCAAAATACGGACATTCACTGTTTAATGATTCTCTGCCTCACATCATCAATCATCTCAACCGTCTCCAAAGAGCGCACCTTTATTGGCTTGTCGAGAATTTCCCGACCAATGCGACGGGCAGAGACCGTGTCGCCGCGTTCCATGCGGACGTTAAATATAGCGTATAACGGCGCGAAGCGCGACGGGCACATATTGTGGGCGCGGTGATAACAACATTTGGCATCGGCATAACGGCACAAGGCATCCAGCACGTTGCCCTCAAGCAGGCTAAGGTTGTAGTCTGCCAGCCTCCGCCGACACTCGCGCACCGTGGCCAGTGCCTCCTCATAGCGCCCGGCCTCATACTGCGCGATGGCGTAGTTGTAAAGAAAGCGGCTGTCGCTTTTTAGTTTCGGATAGAGCTTGGCGTAGCGCGGCATCATCTGCTCCGACAGCCCTAATAGAGCCTTATCCTGCACACAACGCAGCTCTATGGCCGTCGCCCAGCGTCGACATAGGGCGAAGCTGCAGAGAGGCAAGACAGCCAACGCGGCTACCGCTGCCACGCGTGAATGTGCAGCCAGTGCGCGGCGAAACACCGCGACCACAGCTGCGGCAAGCACCAACACAGCACAAACGCCTACCATCCCATAGTCTACAGCAACGAACAGCCACTCGCAGAGCGGATGACCCACATTGTCGGCCAGAGTGGCGCAGGGACTGTCGGCGTGCCGTCCCAACCATTCGGCCTGCACGTCCATACACCGCGTCCTAAAGCCTCCTGGGCCATGACCAATTATAGGGTTCTCCGCCACTAGCTCCGTAGTGCGTTGGGCTATGAATAGCCGCCCTCGGCTTGAGTCAGTCTTCACCATCAAGGTTAGTACCAAACCTGCGGCAACGACGATAGCTCCCGCAACGACCTTGGCTCGCCTGCCGCAGGGCAACTCCGCCACTGCCCATACAGCCATACAGAGCATCCCCGTGCGTGAGCCTGACAGAAATAACGCCACCACACACAACCCCTTGCCTGCCACTACTGCCACTTGCCGCAACTTACAGCCGCCACGTAGCCACTCCATACCCACCGGCAGACTCAGGCCAAGACACGAGGCCAACCCCGCCACATTGTCAAAGCAGCCCGCAGTGAACCGCCCATAAGCCACCGTCGCGCCGCACTCCTGCAAGACAAAATAGGCGGCTTGTGCCGCGCAGACCACAATACAGGCCGCCATGAAGCCCGCCCAGAGCGGCGCGAAGCGCACTGCCGACGGCACTGCCAGCCGCAACGAGGCAAACACGAAGCCCGCGACTAAAGCCACCGCGCCAGCCGCGTACCACTTGGGCTCTATCATCTCGTCGGGAAACTGATGGCTCACTGTGAACACTGCGGCAGAGAGCAACAGAACACTCAAAGTGAAAGACAGCCCCGAAAGCTTCCTAAATTGCCGATTCTCAGCAAGAAACATTTGATGAAACCATGCGTGAAATTTTGAACTTTAGACAAGCCATGAATTTTATCATTTATAAAAATAGTCAAACCATAAGGGCCGATAAAATATAGAGACAATAAGTATAATCAGTACGCTCAATAGCCACACGTACGCCTTATTTTTTTTTGCGCATAACCATCCCAAGAGTATGCCTGCAAGACTCATTATTGACACCAACAGGGACACCAAAGTGGCACTGAACGAAGCCACCCTCACCGGCAACTCCACAACAAATCGCCCAACTATAATTGCCAATACTATTTTTGCACACGAAATTCGCCCCGTGGCAAATTTTTTACAACAAAAATAGGTGAAGGCAAGATAAAACACACCTTCAATAGATGAACATAATGCGAAAGAAATCCCCGCAGTCCAAAATACAAGCATCCACAATAAAAAGGACAAGCCTGCAATCTTGGCCAAAACAAAATAATCACCCTTTTCCATTTTTTCTATATTAGACAGTAATACCTTCAATAACCGCCGCATCTTCCATCACAGGGATAAACCAATAATGCGCCACAACCAAAACTCGAACCATCACAATCGACATCCTCGCAAAGTGCATCACCTATACAAGTAAAGATGCTTCCATTGCTACAGTTGCAATTGTCCTTGTGATTGCCTTGCTCTGCTGCCAAAGACATCTTTGCACTTGCAGGAAGAGACCTTTTGCGAACGACAAGATTTCCTTTGGTGTCTTTAACCTCATTACCTGTCGCAACGATTGAATAGGGAACATACACATCAAAATTTTTGTACAAATATATATATATATAACCCGTTGGCGGAATTAAATTAGTGCGTATTTAATTCTGCCAATAGGCTTGTTATTAATATAGTTAACGTATTGCGACATGGTCAGCGCACTAATTTTGCCAATGATTCTGGCAAACAAACCGTTTGTTATCTTTGCATATATAATCCGCAAATCCAAATTTTCGCCGAATTCGAAACGAAGCGTCCATTTTTCGAGAGTTCATTCAAAACGAAACGTCCAAAAAAAGGACTTGCACGCAACACGAACAACAAAGCCCGAAATAAGAGCCAAAATCACTCTATTTCGGGCTTGGGCTTTGTCAAGCACAATTCAACAGGCAATATAATAGCATTCAAATGATATTCAAGCTGCCTTATTAAAAGGCTTTTCATCTTGCTTCTTGTACAGCATTATGTCCGTGTATTTCGCGGAGTAATTCATGTGTGCGTTGAACTCCACTTTTCCACAATTTTTGAAAGGGTTGCCGAGCGTCTTGTTTTCACCAAGCCATTCACACAGTTCGATTATCGATGACTTGTTTGACGTGAAGTACACAAATGGCTTATCCCTTAACACGTTCAACACATCCAAATAGTCTGAAAGACGCCAATACATTTTGTACGTGCCGACTTCCGTTGACAAATAGGGAGGGTCAACAAGGAACACGACGCCGGGAACGTCCTTGTACTTCTCATAAAGTTCCTTGTAGTCACAGGACGTTATCGTTAAGCCATTCAAATAATCAGGGCAAGGCGGATAATCCGTCTTGCGTATGTTGTTGTAAAGCGTCTCCTTGCGCATGGCTTCAAGGCTCGTGGCGTACTTCATCGAGAACATCAACGCGGAAGATACGGTAATGTAGTCCACGTACCCCCATTCCCTTTCCGCCATTGCGATGCGTTCCAATATACGTTCACGCGCCGCACCTCTGATTGGCTTATCCTTCGGTACACCTGCGGCCAACCTCCTGAAGTCCGCCAGCAGGATGTTTGTCTGGGGTATGGCCTGCAACCTTTCCCTGTAACCATCAAAATCATTATACACGACCGTCGCATCCGGCCTTTGGCATTTGGTTATGTGAGACAGTAAGCCGCTTCCACCGAATAAATCCACAAACACGGTCTTGTCGTTAAACTGTTCCAACACCTTGATAAATTCCCTTGCGAACATCCGCTTCTGTCCCACAAACGGCAGCGGAGCTGACAAATACATTTTTCTCATACATTCAACTCGAATTTTATGTTTTCCACCCCGGCCAGCAAATCTTTTGTCCGGGATATATTGTTTTCGTATATATGCACGTTCCCAAGGTCAAGCGTGATTGACTTCAATGGCAGGTCTATCTGCCTCGACATCAAATAAAGGTGATAAATGTCCGACGGCAGTCCGAGGTTCGCATCAGAGCTGCGCTGATAAGCCGACACGACCAGCTTTTCCTCGTCTATCTGGAACTGCACAAGGCTAAGGCACGGGGCCTGGTTCGTCTCAACGCCCGTCGCGCCGAGGAACAGCACGTAGTTCTTGCTGTTGCGCTTCTCCGCGTTGATTTTGGCTATTAGAGGTGGCAGCTTCTCAAAGTATGTCGGGTAGCTGTTCACCAGCGTATGGCCGCAATAATCCCACCACGTTATGCCTGCCTCGCGGTATCTTTCCACGTCACGTTCACCACGCATGAATAATCCGAGTTCCGCCTTCAGCTTCTTTCTCGCTATTCCGTGGCTCTCGAATATGTCGAGCAGGTCGCCGGGTGTGAGCGTCAGCCGTTCATTCAAGAGATACTTGATGCAGCCCTTCTTGTTTGTCTGGACTTTGCCCGTTACGAGTATCTTTTCCAGCATTTGATAGTATTTGTTCATCGTCCTTTCCTTTGGTTTGCGCAAAGGTAGCGATACGGGGCAAGACAAAAGAAAAGTCGGAACAAATCACACTGCATCATGCGTACAGCGTTTTCCGAAACGCTTTATAACGTCATACACCTTGCGCTCGCATATCGAATATTTACCGGCCAAATACAGCACGGCGTATGTCGTCTTCTCTCCCCTACCCTTCATCTCTTCAAACTCAGAATAAAGGTCTATATAACGGATATCGTCAGGCTTCACGCCCAGCCTTAAAAGCTTTTCCAACGGTTCCCTGTTAAATTTAAGTGCCTCAAATAATGTCATATCAAATCATTTTTGTACCTTTGCAACATCTCACTTACATACAACACATAAAAAAAATAGCCACAAGTGCGGTCAGAGGGTATTTGCCCCCGGTCGCGCACTTGTGGCGTTTATGTGTTAATATGTAGGTGAGATGACTATTAACAGGCCGGGGGCTTTTTTCTATCCCCCGTGGGATTCATCCATCACCAGGCTTCATACAAAGCCAAGTCCAACGCATCTTTCTTTTTCCAGCCATTTTGCAAGACATCCTGAATGTGCCTCATAACCTTCACGTAGAAGTCCTGAAGGTCTGCTACCGTGTCGAATGTCTTGTAGTACGGTACGTTGTCCGTGCCGAACTTG
>CALUMB010000016.1 GCA_944321645.1 uncultured Prevotella sp. | reverse complement strand
ATAGAGAAGAGTTGGAGGCACTTCTAACTCTCAAGTTCCGTTTGTGCAATTCGCAAACCATTTCTTTTTGACTATAATAGGCTTGACATCTACAATTACCTTGAGCATATCACGTCAAATTTCCATGAAGAGAAGCTACCTACTTATTGGGCAAGGTTGCGGAAACTGCACGGCACAGTAAATTAGAAGCTATGTCATGAAGAGTTTATTAAGTATAGTTGACTCTCCAGTGCTAATATACCATTTCAAGCTGAAATACGACCAAATTGAAAGATGCCATCCTTGATTATGTCTGACAAATTGACAAACTTCCTATTTGGAACCAGAGCATTTCTTTCAGAACCAAACAGCCGATCAAGCTTGAATTAGCCACTGCAAAAAAATATTTGCACTTTTATTTGCTATTTCCCGCCTTTTTGCTTAATTTTACACCGAATTTTCAGGAGTCGTCATCAATTAACACCGTAGAGGCATCAAAACCTACTTATGGTGCGTGATTATGGCAATGCTCACGCCGAGCTTCAGGTCTTTGCACCAGAGGCGGAATATTTTCGCTAATGGTTCCACAAGGCCAATAGCGGCAGGGTGGGTCACTGGGAATAAAATGTGAAAGGCGTTTATCGACGCTTGCGCTTGACTTTCGAAATCTCGCAAATTTCATGTACCGTCAAGACAATGCAACGATAGATGCCCCGGGATGTGATTATTTGCATTCCCTATTGTGGTATTGCGTGGCAACCGTTTGTATGGTTGCGCCGTTTTTTGCCACATTGAGGTGTGCTTTATTCATATCGGCGTGGGTTCTGTTCGTTGTTCGTTCAACGGTACAGGGCAAATGCGAGAGCCTCGAAAGTGGAGCGACAACGAGAGGTTCACGCTTTTCTTATGCCGAAACACAATCCTGTCTAGGAGCAAAGTGCGAGGGCATATCGTAGATATAGATGAGCTTACATCACGCGACGTGAGAATGCAAGGAAAATGTAAAAGCTCCAACGACATAGGGCTTACCCCCAATGTTATCCCCGAACGACAAAATCCGACGACAGGCTTAGTTGGTGGGGTGTCCACCAAATATGCCCCAGACGCAAAACCAAATGACAAACAGCCACACTGGTATGCCCTACGCACAACATACGGCAGGGAAATGAAAGCTTACGAATATATCACCGGCCATGGCGGCACAGCATATTGCCCAACGCTCACAGTTATAAGGGCAGACCATTTAGGGCACAAAAGCAAGGTAGAAGTGTCGCGCATACCAAACATTTTTTTTGCATACGGAACCGAGCAGGAGATAAAAGCTTATGTCTACGACAACGTAAACCTTCCGTATTTGCGGTTCTACTACCGCCACCACCATGAAAGGGGAACGATTGTCCGCGAGCCTCTTATAGTGCCGGATACACAAATGAACAGCCTTAGGGTCATCTGTGCCGCCGAATCGGCCGACACGATTATAACCACAGAAGCCATACGCAAATTCCAAGCCGGCCAACAAGTACGAGTTTGCCAAGGGCTTTTTGCTGGCGTGATTGGGCGGGTAGCCCGCTACCAAGGCCAACAGCGCGTCGCGGTGGCCATCGATGGTTTACTCACTGCCGTGACCGCTTACGTGCCAAGCGCGTTTCTCGTGGCGATAGGACAACCTCAAACCGTCGATATGCAAGAAAGCCCCAATGGGCAGCAATGCCATAAATGACACATGGCGCTGAATCACAACCAACAAAAAATATTTTTATGGAAAATGTAAGTAAAGCACCAAACGCCAAAAAAGCTAAGCTTGTCATTATTGTAGTTGTCATTGCCATTTTGGCAATCGTGGCTTACAACCTCCCTTATTTCAAGGAAGGGAGGGCATACGACAAAGTGTGCGAGGAAAACACCGTGTCGGCTTGCAGCGACTTCTTAAACGAATACCCCGACGGAAGGCACGCCGACGACGTGATGTTCTTGAAGATCGGCCTGCAAGAAGAGACTAAATATAAGTTGAAAGACATAATTGAATATTTCGGAAAGTTCCCCGACGGCAAGCACATCCACCACGTAGAAGCCCTCTACGACAACATCTGGGATGCAGAAATAGCGCGGTACGACAAGCGCGACAAGGCCAACGAGTCGTCCGAGGCCGTCAGGTTCATGGAAGAAATGCTTCGCTACATGAGGGAGAAGCGGCTGAACTCCGTGTTGGTGAATGTAAACTCCGACACGCGGCTCAAGGACTACGAAGAGTATGACGCCGACGTGCGCGAAGTACTCGAACTGTTTGCCGACGGCAACCTAAGCATAGCCCAAAACATGGTGTCGCTGAAAAAGAACTTCACGTCCAGCGACGTTTCCGCGCTGTCGGACATCTTGGTGGAAGGCGCGGAGAAGGCTTTCGACAAGATGTTCACGCCCGGCTTCATCGATGTGGTCAATGGCGAGACCTTCCACTTATTCAACGACGAGAGCAATGAAGAGGCAATGCCAAAGCTAACCTTCGACTACGTGATATCGAGCCAGGAGGACAAGATTGGCGATGCCACAGTACCCCACATTTGGTCGTACACCGACGGCTCTGGCAACGTGCTCAACTACCTTGTCGGAATTACTGTTGACTTTGCAGCCCATTTCTCCATCCCAAGCAGCAACGTGACTTACGACTACGCCGGGAAGGGCGAGCCGGAGAAAAATCTAAGCGACGTCGAAGACATTAAGGACGGTTACCGCAAGATGACCGCCACCTGCTTCGTGCAGTTCTCCAACCAAATGTCGCAAAACATGGGCTTGGCTGAAGCCTACACCGCTGGCGAAGCCGAAGAAGAATGACACCCCACTAAACGTCCCCACTTTGCCCCACGAAGAATACAACTCCAACATCGCAGCATGGAACCGTTCCTAATAATTTGGTATATCCTAATGAGCATGGCCACGTTTGCCATCTACGCATACGATAAACGATGCGCCACCACTGGCAGATGGCGCATCGCCGAGTCCACCCTGCTCGTTTTCACGTTCCTCGGCGGCGGGCTTGGGGCTTTCGTCGCCATGCACAGCCTGAGGCATAAAACGCGCCACCTTAAGTTTAAAGTCTGCGTGCCACTGGCATTGGCCCTGCAGATATTGAGTTTTGCCATAATTTAAAAGTAAACATAATGGATTTGTCATTAATAGCAAACACAGGCATTCAGTTCTTTGTCTCTGAGTTCGAGGTAAAAGCTGACGACACCTTTACCGACAGTGCAGGAAACATATTTTCGCCACTGTCGATAAAAGACGAGAACGATTTTTCGGTTCCCTTAGTCTTCCACGAAAGCTATAGCATCATGGACGATGCATGGACACTGGAGCTTGCCGCAAGTTTTTCCGACGGCAAGGTTGTCCGATTAGACGAACTACGCAACCACAAGCCAGCCTACGCATATATCGACGAGACCACGGGTTGCGAGAGGCTCGTTGACGAGGCAAAGATTGACTTCGACAGCCTCGAATTGCTCCCCCCCGATAGCTGCTACAACGAATACAACCTTGCGGGGTCGATAGCCGAAAAGCTTGCCGGGGGAAAGGCTTGTCCGCTTGACACGCTTGAAAACCAATGGCTCCCCATGCCCATGTTTGAAAAAGACTCCAACGGCAACAGCGTGTTCGGTCCCGCTGGATGGTGCAGGATGAAGCTGGTGCCAATGTCGAAGGCAAGAGGCACGAGACGCTACCGTTTGGTGTGGGCGTTCGACACCACTTCTGCACACAACGACAGTTCGGGAACTATGCCGTTCTTCTACGACGGCGAAGGCGACAAACGCTATGGGCTGTGCAACGACTTTTCACTCCTGTTCAATTTCTTCTCGCCCAAGCCTTACGACTGCGAGTGGGTTGACGACTACATCGTCACCCTCATCCACGGCAGCAAGTCCAACTCCGAATTAGTGTCGGCCGACGGCGACACCACCCACTTCCGCTACATCGCATACTACATGACAATGGTGGCATACTTCAGAAGCATGGGGCTGGCGCCTGATGTCAACCTCTACACCGACGAGGACGACTCAAAGCCGGTAGACCTCGTGCTCGACATCGGCAACTCGCGCACTTGCGGCGTGCTCTTCGAGAACTCCGACTTCACAAAGGTCGAGATGCTCCAGCTGCAAGACCTCACCGAGCCATGGAAAGTGTACAAAAAGCCCTTCGACATGCGGCTTGCCTTCCATCGCTGCAAGTTTGGCGAGATTGACTTGCCCGACCAGTTCCTCTGGCAGAGTTTCCTCCGGGTGGGCGACGAGGCCATAAAGCTCATCTATAAGTCACGCCCGGCCGACGGATTGGCCGAGCGCACCACCAACTACTCCAGCCCCAAGCGGTACCTGTGGGACGACCGCCAGTTCGACGGGCAATGGGATTTCCTCACCACCGACGACGACAGCACCACGCTAAGCCACTACATCAACATAAAGGGACTCTCGGAGCAGTTCGGCAGCGACGGCACGTTGCGCAGAGACAAGACCGGCGGCATCTTCAGCTCATTCTCCCGCCGTTCCCTGATGACGTTCGTCATGATAGAGATACTCCAACAGGCCAACTGCCAAATCAACAGCCAGCAATACCGCGAGAAAATGGGCGACATAAACATCAAACGCAAGCTGCGCACCATCGTCATCACCTGCCCCACCGCCATGCCCACAGCCGAGCAGGTTATCCTGCGGCAGTGCGCCGAAGAGGCATACATCGCCTTGCTGCGGTGCAAAGACCCCACATTATATTATGAGCCTTACGCCCCGGCCGAATGGCAAGGCAAAATCAAGATCGTGCCATCGGTGAAGGAACTCACGCTCAACCCCAACACGCCCATGGGCATGAAGGCCAAGACTGAGTGGGGCTACGACGAGGCCACGTGTTGCCAGCTGGTGTACCTCTACGCAGAAGTGGCCCAACGCTATCTCAACCACTGCGAAGACTTCTTCAACCTCTACGGCCACGTGCGCAAGGAGTTCAAGGACGACGACTACAACCGCAACTCGCTCACCATCGGCTCCATCGACATCGGCGCCGGCACTACCGACCTCATGGTCTGCGCCTACAAATACGATGCCCAGGGAGTGTGCAAGCTCACGCCAAAACCCCTCTTCTGGGACAGTTTCTACTATGCCGGCGACGACATCCTCGAAGAGCTTGTGCGCGCATTCATCATCGAGGGCAAGGGCGACGAAGCCGGAGCCGCCTACGACGGACCCATCTTCAATGCCGTGCGCTCCAACTACATGGCCATGCCAGACGACGACTTCGTGGAGGCACTCGGCCTGAAAGGCAAGGTCAACCTCGCCGGGCTTACCGAAGCCGAGAGGCAAGAGGTCAAGCTCACATACGCCTCGAAGGAAACGTCGGAGCGGCTGCACAACTTCTTCGGGCGCGACAAGGCCATCATGGACTACAAGGATCGCATCATCCGGCAGGACTTCAATGTGCAGGTCTCTGTGCCTATGGGCATAAAGATGCTCGACATGCTGCGCCTTGGCCGCAAGCAGGCCAGGCTCACCTACTCCGACTTCTTCGCCGACCTACAGCCCGCCGACTTCATTATTGAGCATTTCAACAGGCACTTCAGCTTGGCCTCTGGCGACAAGGTCTACGCGCCTATCGACTTCAGGAAAATCGTGTGGAACTTCAACCCCGAAGAAATCTCAAAGCTCATCACAGCCAAGACCGAACCTCTCATGAAGCAATTGGCCATAGTGCTCCACACATACAATTGCGACATCGTGCTGCTGGCCGGCAAGCCCATGTCGCTCAACGCCATCACCGACCTGTTCCTAAAATACTACCCCACGTCACCCAACAGGCTCATACGCCTCAACAACTACCGCGTGGGCGAGTGGTATCCCTTTGCCGACGGACTTGGCTACTTCAAAGACCAGAAGTCACTCGTGGCAGTGGGCGCAATGATCGGTTATATGGCATCAAACGGCGGCATGAACGGATTCCACATGGACATGACGCAAATGAAGAAGGACATGGTGTCCACGGCCAACTACCTCGGCCTCTACAACACCGTCAACCAAAAAGTGGCCGAAGCCGTGCTCTCGCCCGACAAAAACTCTGCCACCATCGAAGTCCACGGCTTCCCTCTGTTCATCGGCTGCAAGCAGCTCTCGTCTATGTTCTACCAAGCACGTCCGCTGTTCTCGCTCACCCTCGCCGACGGCGTAGACCCACACACAGTATCGCTGCCGCTCCGCGTGTCGGTGGTAAGGAACTTCTCGCAAGACAAGGAGAGCCTTAAGATAGCCACGGCCTACGACTCTGTCGGCCGTCCCTTCTCCACAAACAAGCTGCACTTGGGCGTACAGAGCCTTGCCGGCGATGGCTCATACTGGCTCGACAAGGGTGAGTTCGTATTGAGTATCAACGGACAGGCACCGGCGCAAAACTAACCCATCATAAACAGCCGCTTTTTGCTTACCACAAGCGGCCATTTAACAAAGAGCAAAAGACATGAACGACATAATAGAAACCCAAAACCAGGAGCTGATACAAAACGTGTCAGGCCAGATAGAGTCCATCAACAGGTTCATAGCCTGGGGAGACACCCACCTGCAGGAGAGCCGCCGCGAAGAAACGTTCAAGAAGTTGGTCAACATCCGCAGGCACCTCAAGCGGCTGCTCTTCTCCCTCGAGAGCAACCCCGCCATAACGGCCTTCGGCGAGAGCCAGAAGGGCAAGAGCCACGTGGTAGGCTCGCTGCTGGCCTGCAAGGGGCGGCAGTTCACCGTGGTCGATCCCAAGGACGGCACGCAATACGATTTCGTGGGCAGGCTCAACCCCATAACCAAAGACACCGAGGCCACTGGCGTAGCCACGAGGTTCACCCGCAGTTACACGGTGCCGGACAACGGCTACCCCATACTCGTAAAGATCCTGCCCGTGGCCGACATCCTACAGATATTGTGCGACACGGCCTACAACGACGTGAACAACCATGCCATAATCCAGAAGGAAGACATAGACAAGTTCATGGCCATGCAGGAGCAGAAGTATGGCGGCAAGGCGAAAGTGCAGTATGTGCTCGGCGAAGACGACGTGATGAACATCCGCGAATACGTAGAGCGCCACATAGGCACCAACGCCAAGGAGCTGCTTGACTCGCAGTTCTTCGACATCCTCGCACGCATCGTGACTTGCGTCAGCCCGCAGGAGTGGCCACAGGTCGTCTCAAAGCTGTGGTACGACAACTCTGACATCACCGCACTCTTCTCGCGACTGTTAGAGGGCTACCAGGCCCTTGGCTTCCCTAAGCGCGTCTACGTACCCATTTCGGCCCTTGTCAACGACACCACCACCCTACTAAGCTCTAAATGCCTGCAAATGCTCAAGACGCAAACGAAGGTCTTGGGTAACACAGATCCCAACCTCGGCACCAACCTTCTCACCGAAGGCAAGCAAGCAGTCGTAGGATTCTCAAAGAGCGTGTTGTCGGCCATCACGCAGGAAGTGGTGTTCCAAGTGCCGCAAGACACAGTGGACGAAGTGCTGGAGTACCACACCGAGGGCATAACCAAGGACGAGACGCGGCAACGGCTCCTGTCGAAGGGGTGGAACAAGAAGGTGGACAAGAAGTTCCTCAACACCGTCGACATTCTCGACCTGCCCGGGGCGCGCTCGCGCCTTTCGCTAAGCGAGGGCCAGATAGAGAAAGAGCTTAACGAGACAATGGTGCTCCGCGGCAAGGTGGCATACCTGTTCAACAAATACAGCGACGAGCGGCTCATAAACGTTTTCATGCTCTGCCACGACTATATGCAGGTGGGGCCAACCGTGATGCCCGGCTTGGTGGAATCGTGGATTCTGCAAAACATAGGCAAGACTGCCCAGGAGCGCACAGCGTTCTTAGACAAGAGCGTGGTCTCACCGCTGTTCATCGTTGCCACCAAGTTCAACTCCGACATGGAGCACGCCATGCAGGAGTCGGGCGACAGCGACGGCCAGATCAACGAGCGCTGGGAGGCGCGCTACCAAAGGGTGTTATACAACGAGGTGCTCAAGGCCAACAGCTTGGAGTGGTTCAACGACTGGACTGTGCGCGGTGACGTCACGAGCACGTTCAAGAACACATACCTGCTGCGCGACTTCAAATATTCCACCGACCAGCCCAACCACAGCAACCTATTCGTCGGCTACGACACCGAGGGCGCAGAGAAAAAGGAGATAGACCCGGAGTTCCACCAAAGGCTGCGCAACAGCTTCGTGGCAAGCCCCGTTGTCAACAAGTTCTTCGACGACCCCGAACTCGCATGGGACGCTGCTGCCACCATGAACAACGACGGCTCCACGCGCATAATAGAGAGCCTCGGGGTGGTGGCCGCCAACGCCAAGGAAAGCCGCCTCTTCAAGCACAAGGGCGAGGTGAAGGCTCTCTACGGACAAGCCATGCAGATTATGGCCGAGTACTACCACGACGAGAGCGAAGCCGACGGCCTGCAGAAGGCAATATCGCGCTGCGGCTCGATTGTAGCCGAATTCGATGTGGTGTGTGGCAAAGACAACTACTTCTTTGGCAGGATGATACAGAATTTGCAGGTGAGCGAGAACTACGTGTTCGACTTCTTCTACAACCGCCTGAACAGCAACACAATGGTGGCACAGCGCGACATGAAGGAATACGACCTCATACTCTCGCGCTGCCACGGGAGGCTGTCTGCCGCCAACTCCTTCGACGACAACCTCGAGATACTGCGCCAGGAATATCACTATGCCTCGACAGCCGACTGCCGCGACTTCTTCGAGAACGTGAAGGGCATCTCGCTGCAAAAGCTCTTCGAGTGCAACTTCAAGCAGAAAAGCAACTCCGAGCAGCTCGCCGAAGGCATTGTAGACAAATGGCTCGAAGACGTGAAGTCGCAGAAAAACCTAAAGTTCTACGAGGCTGAAGGGTGCAACACGCTCGCCATGCTCGACCTGATCGAGAACCTCAAAGCCGTAATAGCCATAGCTGGGCTGGTGCCTGCCATCGCCAAGCGCATTAGCCCGTTCGTCGACGCCATTTCCGTGCCGCACCAAATCCTCGACATGATTGCCGACACTTCCGCCGAGATGATCAACGAGTTTGTCGTCACCTTCGGCTACAACTACTACAGCCCCGAAAAGGTTGCCGAGCTTAAGGCCATCGACCAAAAGAACGGCCTCCACCTCTCATTCGACTACGGACTTGCCGACAAGGTGCCAATGTCTAACGAAGAGCTGTCCGACCTGTTCGACAACATCCGCCCCACCGACGAAAACGCCATGTTCGCCTCGCTCCCGTCGTTCGTCAACTACAACAAATGGATAGAGCTGCTGCTCATATCGTTCATCGCGGCTTACGGTGTGCCTAACTACGACGTAGAGGCCAACAAGCTGCTCGGCCTGCTGCTCCAGGACTACAGGAAATATCTGCTATGAAAACCAAGCTGTTAAAAAAAATCGCCGATTAATCATGCAACGAAGCAAAAACGTATTTTGGGACAAGACAAAGCGCTTGGTGGCTGCCACAGCCTGCTTTGGGCTTGCCGCCTTGTTTACATATCCTTATAATATGGTTCTTTGAAGGCGGCGGCGGAGTCGCAAAGGTTGGAGTTTTTATTTTTCCCCTTGTATTCGGTTGGTATGGACTCAAGAACTTAGTGAACTTCTTTTCATATCTGTTCACGTCAAAAGACGTCATGAAATGAACGGAAATGGTGCAAATTTTGCGACTACATCACCAATAGGTTCAAGTGAAACGACTGCCGAGACTCCAATTTGCCTGACGGCGACACGCTCAAAACGCGCACAAGTCTATATGTGGTATAAAATTGAGCCTCCGCAAAGCCCACATTCAAAGGAGTTAATAAGGAGTCAGCGTCCCGCCAAGAAGCCAGGGGACCGTATGCTCTCCGCTTTCTTACTTCATTGTATAGGCAAAATGCAGACATCCATTATAAAAAATCTTTTGCGCCTTTATGGATATACACCAATCGCTAATAAAAGATTTCATCCTGCCCAAAGTTAAGTCACAGTACGTGGTGGACTACTACGAGGGCATACAAAGGAGCTTAGCCGCAAGCGGCAAGTTCCCCTACAACGACTTCCTGGCCAAGCCGCGCCTACGCACAAAGACTGAAATCACCTGGGCCACCGATGCCTTTTTAGACAAGCCCACGCTGCTGAAAGACTTGCATGGAGCCGACAAGGATAGGTATAGCCGCGAACTGAAGCGGCGCATCGACGCGCTCCGGCAACACATTGCCACACTCGAAGCCGAAGGCGAGTCCGACCTTGCCGACTTGCTCTCCAAGACAATGCTCTATGTCGACGAAGGCTCTGTATATTGCGGCGACGGCAGCGTTGTAGTGGTAAATTGGGGCATCACGCCGCGCCACGAAGGACCGGGCGGCGGAAGCATCTACCGAAAGGGAATGTACACCGGCAGTTGGAAAGGCTATGGCAACACACCCGAAACCGCGCCGACACAGCCTGCCCACATGCCACAGGACGAAAAGCCAGCCGAGACCGAGGCCACGCCACCGCCTGCTGAAGAAGCTGTTAGCGGCGACGCACCCCAAGCCGGACAAGAATCAGGCCAAAGCGTAACTTCACAGCCATCCGCTTCCGAAGAAAATGCGTCTGACTCCGAAGCTGCCGAGCCGGATATCGATGCCTCCGACAACGATGTGCAGCCCGACGCAACCATCGTCACCAGCGACGAGGCACCACAGGCGGCCACCGCACCATCTGCACCAATAACAGAAGTGCATATGGCGGAGCAGCCTGTAATCGACGCAGCTGCCAACAAACCGACAGATACCAATGCCCACGAAAGCAATGCCACCACCCATGCCGAAAACAGCAAGGCCGAATCAAAGGCCACAGACAGGCAGGCTAAGCTATCCGACACACCCAGCAAGACCGCACAGCCAGCAACCGGGCAATACAATTGGCATACCTTCTTCGGCGGCTTTGGCAGGGGCGCAAAATTCCTGCTGCGCAAACTGTGGTGGATTCTTGCCCTGCTGGCACTCCTCCTTCTGATCATGTATCTCGGGCGCAACTACCAAGGCCCCATCAACAGATGGAACCCGTTCTACTGCCCGTTGCCCGAAAACCCGACGCTCTTGCCTGTCTACCAAGGCAAAGTAGACATTGGCACAGACGGGCTTACGCAGGTGGCTGCCGACCGCCTCAACATAGTCCTTGAGACATCGGACTACGAGGCCATGCTCGAGTGGGCAACAGCCTTCAAGAAAGCATACCCCGCAGCCGACTATAAGGTCTACTACTACGACGAAGACCTCGGCCTGCTGCAAATCGAGGTGCCTGCCGAAGAGCGCAAGAAAGTGAAGGAAGAAATCCAAGGCAAGCTCCATAATTTCACCTTCGACGTGTTCGAGGAAAACGTCTACCCATCGTCATCCGCCGCCCCCGACGACCCGGAGCTGTCAAACCAGACCCACTCTTGGTTTCTTTCGGCCATAGGGGCTTTCGATGCGTGGCAGGTCACCCAAGGCTCGTCCGATGTGGTGGTGGCCGTGGTAGACAACGGCTTCGACCTCACCCATCCCGAACTTGAGGGCAAGGCGGTAAAGCCATACAACGTGCTCACGCGCAACAGCTACCTGCGCCCCATCCGCACCCGCGAGGGCGAAGATGCCCACGGCACCCACGTGGCCGCCACCGCCGTAGGGCGCAGCGGCAATGGCGAAGGTCTCACGGGCGTGGCACCGGGCTGCAAGCTCATGCCCGTGCAAGTGGGAAGCGACCACCCCGACGGACTCCTCGGCGGCATGGCCATAGTGGAGGGCGTGCTCTATGCCATCGAACAAGGGGCCGACGTTGTCAACGTGTCGCTCGGCATGACCACCCCGCCTGCCATCAAGGCCATGACCGAAGGCCAACAGCTCAACTTCATAAGCTCCTCATACAAGCAGGAAGAGCTTATGTGGGACAAGGTGTTCGCAAAGGCCGCCAAGGCCAACGCCATCATCGTGTTTGCTGCCGGCAACGACAACGTAATATCGGGCATCGATCCGAAAAAACGGTCTGATGCCACCATCAGGGTATCTGCCGTAGACCAGTCGCTGGCCAAGGCAACCTTCAGCAACTATGGGCGTTACGCCAACTTAGGGCGCGACTACTCCACGCTCTCCGCACCGGGCGTGGCCATCTACAGTGCCGCACCCCACGGCAGCTATGTGTCATTGCAGGGAACGAGCATGGCCGCCCCCATCGTGTCGGGCGCGGTGGCCTTGCTGCGCAGCGTCGATGCCGACATCACCGCCGCGCAGGCCATCAGGGTCTTGCAGGAAACAGGGCAAAACGTCGGCCCTGACATCGGGCCACTCGTCAACATCGGCCGCGCGCTGGCCGACCGCAGCGGAGCCAAAGGCAGCACGAGATGCCCCGACGTGGCCCGGCAGATAGCCGCGCTGCAAGCACGGATAGACAGCCTCAAACGCATCTGCCCGGACGCTGCCGCACCCACAGACACACTGAAATACGACGATGCCATCAGGGGCGACGGACTCAACGGCCTATGGAAGTCCACCACTCCGCTCGTGTCTTCGAGCGACCTCACGCCCATCGACCTTTATATGCAGTTCCGCAACCTTTCCGGCCAAATCACCATACGCAACAACGGACTCGACTACAAGGCACCGCTCACAGTAAGAGTGGCCGGAGAGAGCATCACAATCACCCAAACAGCCAATGCCACCAGCCCAGGCACGTCCAATAGCTTCAACCGCTATATCTACGAGTGCCGCCCCGACTCCAAGGGCAACCTCACAATCAGGGCGCACAACGCATCCGGCGAAGTAATCTTCAACCTCGTGCGGATAGGGTAAGACCTATCAGGCCCATTACCCATATTAGTCCTATTAGACTTATTAGACCAATTAGAAAAAATAAACCCAACAAACAATGGAAAGCAAAAATTCAGACAAGCTCACAAAGGGAGACATCATCTCCTTCATCTCCCTGCTCATCATGGGCGTGGCCGTGTTTTTCGGCATGAACCTCAAGACCCTCGGCGACAAAGTGCCGAGCGTCATCGTGGCATTGCTACTCGTGGTGCTGATGACGGTGTTCGTATTCCTTGCGGCATACGCCAAGGCGCAGGATCGCAACCAAGAAGCATGGAACAAGGTGCAGTATGCCATGTTGCTGCTCTACGTCGTCTCGCTCGTGCCATGCTACTTCTACGCATCGAAATTCTTCGACATCTACTTCAGCCGAGACAAGATAACGCAGCTGCTCAAAGACGACATCGGCCAGCTCGACGATATGTTTGACGACTACGCCCGCAAGTGCGAGTCGAGGTGCAGCAGCTACCAGACAACGCTCGAAGCCATGCTTAAAGACTCGCAGGGCCGTAAGACCATAGCCGGCTTCCTCGACATCAGCCCCGCCAACGTCAACAGCGGCAGCGTAAACCAAGCCGTGGAAAGTTTCGCCAGCACATTGAAGGGCAGCGAGTTCGAGGCACTCGACGCGCAGCGCAAGGCCGTAGTGGCCAACGTCGAGACGAACATCCTCAACTGGAACATCCTCTACCTCCCGCAATACGCCGCAGAGCTTGCCGAAGCCAAGGCCGGGCTTGCCGCCGACTTGGAGGATATGTACACCAAGGCCGAAAACGACATCGAGCGCAACGTGCCGACATTCAACGCCGAAGAATATGCCTCGCAGAGCAACCTCAAGGAGGCGTTCACGGGCAACAAGGGCTTTTCCGTGGCCGGACTGCTCGCCGTGCTCGTGCTCGGCGGTCTCGGCCTCGTAAAGTATTTGTTGGGCGAACGGCGAACGGTAATAGGGCTGAAGAAAGGCGACGAGTCTTCAATAACCGTCGACGGTGGCTTCAGCATTTAACCCACAATATCATGGTTACTTTTAATTGCCAAGGCACATTAACAAGAAAACAAAACATGAATGTCCGCATTTAGCCTAAACGAATGAAATAAGGAAGCGAAGAAGCATACGCCCAGACTTCTTAGCGGAACGCTGTGGAGCGATGACTTCCCATAACTCCTTTGAATTGGACATTTGCGGATATTCAAAAAAACAAAAAAGACATACACCATGCCAACATTAACAGAAAAGCAAATCAAGAACATTTACAAATTGTGCAACTCCTCATCTATTGCACTCGACCAATTGCTGGCCTTCTGCCTCGACCCTGATTCGGGCATAACCATAGAGGGGTTACGCCAAGCCGGGTACAAGAAAATTGATTTGTTGGAAGCAAAATATATGGCAGAGGCCGAGGAGAAAATATGGGCCGCAAGCCAAGGCTCGGAGGAAAACCTCGCCAAGTATATCGAAATGATAAACAACGGAAAGTTTTCAACTGCCCACTTGGACGAGGCAAAGGAACTCCTCAACAAACTTGCATGGGAGCGCAGCCAGAAGTCCATCGATGGGCTGGCCGACTACATCAAGAAAATCGAGCAAGGTGCCTACCCCCGCGCCCATTACAGCGAAGCAAAGACGTTACTTGGCGAACTTGCCAAAGACCTGGAGGACAAGGAGTGGGAATACGCCAAAAGCTCCGGCGACCTCAGCAAGATAATGTCGTTCATCTCTAAATGTGAGCAGGGCATCTATTCCACCGCCCACCTCGCCGAAGCAAAGGGCGCGGCCGAAATCACCCATTGGAAATTATGCCAGTCGCAGAAAAACGAGGCCATGGTAAGAGGCTTCTTAAAAAACTGCGAGGAGGGCAAATACTCGAACGCTTACTTCAACGAGGCACGGGTCTTGCTTGACAAGATAGCAAACGGGGCGCTCATCGACGACTGGGAGAAGGTGCAGGCACTCAAGCCAACCTACGAAGACTGGGAGTCTGGCAACGGCGAGAAGAAAGAAGCCGATTACCGCACCGCACTTGTAAACTTCGGCGTGAAGTATGCCCGCACGCCCACAGACACCGCACAAAAATACGTGGGCATGGCCTCCGAGGAGAGGCAGAAGCTCGATATCGACATAGAGGCACGCAAGGCTTGGCTGGAGATTAAAGACTCCGACTCGCTGCTCGACTTCGCGGGCTTCATTGAGCTATACCCTTTCAGCCGCTACCGCGAAGCCGCCGACGCCAAGATTGAAAGCCTAAAGAGCGACCTCCTCACCGACATGAAGCGCTTCCCGTTCAAGTACAATCGCGAAGAGATGTACCGCTACATAAGCACAAACGCGCTCACCATGAGAGAGCTTGTGGACGAGAGCCACGTGCTTACCGACCGCGCCTACAGCCACATCAAGGAATACCCAACACTAAAGCATGAGCAACGAGACTTGAAGCTCTCGGAAAACCAAACGCCACAAAGCGAGGCGGGCAACACCGACATATTTTTCTTCGGCGTTCCTGGGTCGGGCAAAACCTGCCTGCTCTCTGGCCTCATGAGCCTCGACGGGCGCCTTGGCTTCACGTTCGACCCACGCGGCCCTGGGGGTGCGGGCGGCTACGCCCAGGAACTTCAAAACTATGCACGAAAGAGCAAGCTACCGGCCCCAACCGACAAAGGAGTTGTGCAGGTGATTGACGCGAAAATCAAAGACGAAGAAGGCAGCCTGCGAAAAATATCGCTGATAGAGATGTCTGGCGAAAAGACGGCCAAGTTTGCGGCCATGGAAAACGCGACGTCGCTCCAAGACCTTGGGCCGGGAGCCGCCGGGCTTTTCTCCAACGACAACAACAAAGTGCTATTCTTCGTGATCGACCCTACCAACGACAAAGACATAGAAATGGGCGACGGCAGCAAAATTTACCTGACGCAAGACCAAATGCTGCGCTGCGTCACGTCGCTGCTCAACAATTTCCCCGCCATTATGCGCAAGGTGGTGGCCATCCACATCGTAATGACGAAGAGCGACACTTTAGGCGACTTTGTAGACCAAGACACCATAAGCAAACTGCTCAACGACCAAGGCTACACTTCTGTGCTGCAGTCCATCAAAGACCTCTGCGAGGATTATGGCATAAACAGGCAGACAGGCTTCAAGGTTGGCCTCTACCCATTCTGCGTGGGTAAGTTCCTGCCTGGAGAGGTGTACACGTTCGACGAGACCGACTCGCTCAAGATACTGCGTGTCATCCAGAAGAACACAGTGGCCACACGCCTCAAAGGACGCTCTTTTGGGGATAAGTTCCGCGACTTTTTCAACAGTTAAACGCAAAAACGACTTTACAAAGAAAAGATGGATAACAACAACGTACAGCTCATAATCTCCGGCAACTTCACAGGCTTCTCGCGCTTCTTCGACACCAGGGGCATTAGCAGCGAGCCTTACAAGGGGCAAAACATCAACTTCGACCTTAGGAACGCGATGCGCGCGCTACAGAACGGTTGGCAGAAAGTCTACGCCATATCGTTCGCCGAAAAGATAGTAGCGGCAAGCCTTGTCACGCCGATACTCGACGCCGCGAACCGCCCCGGCGTACTCGTGGTGACGGTGCCTATGCCGAGGGGCAAGAAGGTAAGGCTGAAGGCAGACCCCGCAAATCCCGACGCGCTATACCAACTGCTCAACAAAGTGAACGAGAGGTTCTACGAAAACAACTTCGTCAACGGAAAGCTCGTCCAGGTAATCGACGCGCTCATGCAAGACTTCTATTCCGACGTACTGGAGCAATACGAACTCGTGGACGACAGCGAGCAGCGCAAGGTGAACATCAGCGTAGACCTTGGGGCCATGCTCCCGAAATGCGGCTACGTGGAGGCCGCCGAGCGCGACATCGCCAAATACTTGAACACGCCTTGCCGCCGCAACTACGACCGCGGGCTGCACCACATAATCTTCGCGCAAGGCATCCCCGCCGAGGTGGACAAGATAGACGAGAAGCCCGTCGAGGAAATTCTTTACACCGTGGAGACGTTGAATGGCAGGAAGCTAACCAACCAAAAGCTCGACGACAGAATCCCCGAGGCTAAGCCGCAACCTTGGCAGGACACCATCGACACCGACTATACCTACAGGCAGGTGCTCGGCGGCGAGGCGGGCGACGCCATAACTGCCACGCGGCGGGGCGAGACCATAACGCTCGACTACCACTACCCCGAAAAGTCGAAGACCATAAAGTTCGTCTTCTCCATAAACGGCAAAAAGAAAGAGGTGGGCGAGGTTGCACCCACCGTCACGTTCCCCGACAAGCGGCAATACGCCATAAACCGCAGCGATTACAAATTTCTGGGCAAGGAAACCGTCGAGACGGTGACGCTGAGCTGCAACAGCGACAAGTTTTCAATAGCGTCGGGCAGCGAGGCACTAGAGCTAAAACGCTGTGAGGACGGCGAGGAGGTGACAGTTTTCTTAGAAGATAAAAAATTCCCGGTCATACTTTACTTCGACAGCCCCATCGACAAAGAGAAGACGTTCACCTTCCAGCCAAAAGGCGAAGGCAGCCCCGTAACCATCTCTGGCGTCACTGACAAGCTAAACGCCGCGCTACGCGGCCGCCCGGAAGATTGGACATTCAAAATCACATCCGACCATTACCAGCAAGCCCAAGGCGAGCTTAAACCGCTTTTATCAGGGGAGAAGAAGCTAGTCTTGTTCACGAAGCCTGGCAACAACGGGCCGTCAGAAAGCGAGGAACAACGCCAAAAGGCAAACACGCGCAAAAGCGAAAGCGGCGGTAAAGCCAAGGACAATCGGCTTGAAGCAAAGCCCACCGACAAAAAGGACACCCGGCAAGACAACAACAAAAAGTCGCTTCCCCTTGTGACTACTTACGGCAACGACTCACACATAAACGAGAACAAAGGCAAGGGAAACTTCTGGGAGGAACTGCTCACCCAGCGCAATGCCGCATTTGCCGGGATAGTGGCCGTCGTGGCCTGCCTGATATTGGCTGTCGTTTTGGTGCCGTGGGTACACAAAGATTCCGAAGAAGACATTACTGAAGAAAAAACATACTATTTCATTTTGGTTGACGACAACTGGAACAACGTAGGCGTGGATGGCTTCGATTCTTTGTTTTCAGTCAAAGCCTGCGTTAGAGATTCTGCAAATAAAGATGGCGAAATCCAGACAGAATACTATGGCGGCGAAGGGTTTGCATGGGGAGCAAAGCACAAAGTTGCCGGAGAAAGCAGAATAGAATTCGAGGCCGAAGCTTATATCAATATTCCGGAAAGAGAACCAATAAGTTTGGGCAAAATGCAGTATAATTCAAATAATGTAAATAATGATACTGTCAAAATACAAATAAGCCTGAACAAAAAGCAAGTGAAATTGTGCTTGGATATCGTGAATTTTTGCAATGGATGGGATCCAGATAACCCAAATAATCAGGAAAAAGACAAACTAAATAAAGCAGCAAATGAATATCCGCAAGATTCAATAATGGCACTGTGCGCTGGCTTACTGAAAAATCTGACACCAAAAGAAGAGAGTGGCAACATTGGGGCAGGGGCAACGGAAAAAATAAATGAAAAAACAGAACAACAAGAAAAAGAAAAACAATTAAATGAAACAATCAATAATAATATCATTGGATACTTAACAAGAGGGGAAGAATCAATAACCAACAGTATGCTAAAAGGAGCAAAAGAACACCAAGAAGCCGTCCTTATAAATTACAACACCTTGTTAGAAACAGGCCTTGACGATACTGACAAATTGCGTAAAGACGTAATAAAGTTATATTTCACAAAGAGTAGTGGATCAAAAACTTACAAAGATTTGAGTGCATTACTTGGTTACAATAAAGAAAAACTTAAAGAAATACAACAAAGTTTAAAAGGCAATAATAACCAATGAAAATCATCAAACTATTCCTTATCGCCGCAGTGTTGATAGGCGGCATTTTCGGCTTGATGCAGCTGACGTCTGAATCGGGCGGGGTGGAAACGCCCGACTTCAAGTCGGCGCAGGCAAATATGTGGAAGCAGCGCATAGCAGAACTCTGCAAGGAAGGCAAGTGGACGGAAAAGGGCTACGCCGAAATTGAGAGCGGCATACACTCCGACCGCGTGACGAGCAAGGGCCGCCTGCTCTCCATCGACGAAGAGCTTTCACTAAAGAGGTACCTCTTCGCCCTGTCGTGCAGCTACCTTAAGGATGGGGCGGACAAACTCTTCAAGCAAAGCAAATACCCGAAGTCCACAGTGGATCACTTCCAAGGTGCGCTCGACTTCCTGCTCGCAGAGGCCAAGGGGCACGAGGCCAACGGCAACCTGACCGAGGCGGCAAACCTCTTCGCGGCCTACCGCAGGCTGCTCGGACAGCTCTCCTTCAGCTCCAAGGCCACCTACTCGCGCCCGCTAAGGGCGTTTGCCGGTGGCTCGGCCAGCGGACGCAAGGCCGCGATAAAGGCCATGGCTTACTATAAGTCGCACTTCAGCCACAACGCCGAGATAAAGGCAAAGGTGGACGGATTAGAGTCTGCGCTAAGGCGGGCCGAGAGGGAGTATTACTCCAACCTCGAACGTTGCGTGGAGCGGAACTACGCCTCCACAGGCGACTTAGCTACGCTGCTCGAAGACCAGATGCGCTTCGACGAGATTTCCACCAACGACGACGCAAAGGAGAGGTTGAACAATTTCGTAACAAACAATTGAATATCCGCAAAGCTCCTATTCAAAGGAGTTAAAGGAAGCCCCCTCCTGCTCCCCCGAAAAGGGGAGGGTAGTCATCGCTCCACTGCGTTCCGCTAAGAAGTTAGAGGACGTATACTCCTTATTTCATTTGTTTTGGCTAAATGCAGACATTCATAAAAAACAATTAACAGAAAACAGCAACCACAATGAAACCAATAAAAATAACGCTTGCCCTGGCTGCAACGTGCGTTTGTGCCATGGCACACCCCGCAGACTACGAGACAAAAGCCAACGATGCATTGATAAAACTCTGCTGCAACGTGGCCAAACACAGCCACGACGCCGACTCGCTGCGCCAAGCCACGGCCAAAGCCAAGGCCGACCTGGCCACGGCCAACCGCCAGTGGGAGGAGATTTGCGACCACTACATCAACTCCGGCAGCGATGCCGAAACGCTGCAAACCCTGCTGGCCGAAACCGACACAGCCGACACGCAACTGCGAGAGAGATTAGACGCAGCAATAGCAAAAGCAGGCACCGCCCCTACCAAACCTACGGCACCTACCAACCCCACCACGGCTACCCCGCCTCAAAAAGCAGACCCTATTGACAATGGCGACCCCAAAAAAACTACGCCCCCAAAAGACGAAGATGAAAAGATTATCGACTTAGACGGGAAAGACATTGACGGTTTGCTAAAAAGAGAGAAAAGATAACCTCAAAAAACGCTACACAAATGGAAAAAACAATTATATGCCTTGCCGCTGCCTTCTGCTTCTGTGCAGCAGCAAACGCCCAAAAGCCAAAAACCGACGAGCCAAGGGAAATAAAGCCCAAAGACATAAAGAAAGCCGCAGAAACACTCCAAACCTTGGCGGAAAACCAGAAAGACAGCGTGGAGAAATGGCGCGAACTTGAAGCCAAGGCCAAACAGGCACTGGCCGCCGCAAAGGAACGCAACGCACGCTTCGACCCCAACAGCCCGAAAGCTATCAAAAAAAGGCTTGGCAGCATGACATTGGAGGATGTGATTAACGACCCAAAACTCCGCAAGAGCCTCGAAACAAACAAGTCGCCCTTGGCGCAGGCTTACCTCACCATCTGCCAGATGAACGAAAGCCTCAACACTGTCTACGACAAGAAATCTAACGAAGTGTTCAAAGCCTCAATAGACAGCGTTCGCAGCCTTGTTTTAGAGCGGCACAAGGACGAATTTGAAGAGCTGGCCTCAAACATCAACGACTACGAGTTCGTCATGTCGGAACTGGCGCGGGTGTTCAGGCTCGTGGACAAGAATGGCGACAATGCAACCGTAGACCAGCTCAGCCAAGAAAACGAGCTGGTGTACATCGTCAAAATACCCTACGCTAAAAACACACTGACGGATTATATTGGCAAAAGCAACCCCAAAAGACGAGAGCTTTGCCAGGAAATAAATGAAATCTATCCTGACTTTGGTTACAACGGCCCGGCACCGAAGTGACGAGAAACACCCATTTGCCTTCAACTTTAAAGACAACACTACATGGCAACACTACTAAAGAAAGTGGCAAACAAGGAGTTGAGCGCCAGGCTAAAGCTCAACTACGACTCCGTGTATGCGAACCTAAGGATTGTATTGGGGCAAAAGGCGTCGCTGTTTGGCGAGATGCGCACCATGCCCACATACACGAGCTGGTATGCCGACACGGCAGGTGAATACAAATGCCTCGCCGAAGCCCCCGCCACCCAAAAGCGCGCACTCACGACAATATTGGCCAGGGATATAGACGACGTGCAAAAGGAGCTGCGGAAGAACGGAGGTGAGCTGGCCGCCTTTGTAGACGACGTGACGGACATACCCGACGAAAGCTTCGCCTTCTACCGCACGCAAGACGGACAGGCCGAGCTTGTGCTGACCGGATGGGGATTCAAGTATGCCCACCAAAGCGCAGAGACAACCGGCACATTGGCCAAAAGCGCAAAAACCATCGACGAGCCAGAACCGCCAACGCCACCTATCCCCCCTACCCCATCTACGACTCCTACCCCACCTACAGACCCTCCACTCCGCGAAAGCAAAGAGCCAGAGCTGCCGCCTACGCCCCCTACCACACCTACCGACCCTCCACTCCGCGAAAGCAAAGAGCCAAAGCTGCCGCCTACGCCCCCTACCACACCTACCGACCCTCCACTCCGCGAAAACAAAGAGCAGGAGAAGCCCGAAACCCCACCCAAGCCCAAGCAGCCTAAGAAGCAGCACGTGGTGGTGAAGGTGCTCGACCAACACAACACGCCCGTAGTGGGCGAGAGGGTGACGGTGAACACCAAAAGCGACACGCGCGACGACATCACCACCGACGACGGCACCGTGGAAATAGGCTCGCTGCCCTACGGCGAGAGCTTCGGCATATCGTTCCCCGACATCAAGGGCAGCTTCGAGCGCAAGTTTGACGTGGAGCCAAACAAAGAGGTATATGAGGCAATCATAAAGAAGCTGCGCAGCTACTCGCCGGTGGTGTTCGTGGAAGACCAGATGGGCAACGCCGTGACGGACTACAACGTGAAGGTTATAATAGGCGGAGCCGACACGAACTATAATTCTGGCGAAAACGGGGTGATACAGTTGCCGCCAGTTGTTGAGGGCCAGAAGTTCGTGGTGACCGACGCGGCCAACTATGCCAACACAAAGGAATTTATTGTGACGCGCGAAGAGGCCACAAAGCCCTACCGTTTCACCATAGAGCGCACACTGCCGCAGAAAGTTGGCATATCGGTGGTGGACAAAAACGACAAGCCCGTGCCTGGCGTGGGCATAGACTTCACCGTGGGCGACGCCCACTGCAACCAAACCACCGGCAAAGACGGACGGGCGGAGTTTCCCTACAAGGTGTTCAAAAAAGGCGAAATCCAGATAAAGCTCGCGGTGAAGGGCCGGGGGCTGATAGACGCCATAATGAAGTTCAACCCCAACGTGACCGAATACACCATACGCCTGCGCGACGAGCACACGCCAAAGCGGCCAAGGGTGGACTGGAAGTGGCTCGCGCTAATACCGCTGCTGCTCCTGCTGGCCTTGGGCGGCTACTGGCTATACGGCAAGCTGAAGGGAAAGCCAACGATAGCTGAAATGGAGAGCGGCGTGGTGATGACGTACACACAGACGTTATATTCGGTGGACATAAACGTCGAAGGCATAGCATACAGTGGTAAACCCCTAAAGGCGTACTACTTCATCTACGATGCCAACAAGCGCACAATAGATTACGGCACTTTCGAAGAGGACAAGAAGCTCTACACCTGTTCCTCTGGCACGGGTTTCCTCATTTCTAAAGACGGACTCATTGCCACCAACCGGCACATTGCCGCCCCGATACCGCCAAAGGAAATTGAGGAAGAACTGCGTAAATACTTCAGAGCCATGAGGGATTCCTGCAGCGACATGAAAGACACCTACAACGCAAGGCTGGCCCTCACAAAGAGTGCCGAAGACCTCCAGAAATGGCAGCACTACAAGGAGCAAGAGTCAATATACAAAAAAATTGCCGACAGCAAGTTTAAGGTAAATGCCCAAACGGTGGTGTCGGTGGCCTTCACCGGCACGCGCGTAGAAATCAACGACGAGTTCCATAAAGCCGCTTGGCTCGGCCAAGACCTCACCCCTTTCGGTTTCATACGCTGCTCTACACTCAAGTCTGGCGAGCCAGGCACCGTCACTGAAAACGACGTGGCCATAATACAGCTCAACAAAAAGGCGCAAGACATACCCGATGGGGCATACGTGTTCGAAGTGCCGGAGAAGGATCTGTTAGATGGCAAATCGCCCGACGACTACGACGTGATAGTGCTGGGCTACAACTACGGCATGGACTTGCAGGATATGAAGCAGCAAGACGGAATAAAGCCGCAGGCACAATACGGCAAGCTGGCGAACACGAGCCAGAAATACCGCATTGGCTACACTGCACAGACACTCGGCGGCAGCAGCGGCTCGCCCGTGCTCAATAAGGACCACGAGCTTGTGGCCGTGAACAACTCAGGCATCAGCAACACGCAAGGCTTCAACTACGGCGTGAGGGTGAAATACCTCATCGAACTGCTCGACGACATCAAAGGGAAAACAAAAACGACTAACAAAAACGACAAAAAAGAATGAACGACATGATTAGGAAATTACTATTGTCGGCCATGCTGGCATTCGCCGTGGCCGGCGTCTATGCCGAGAACTACAACGCGCAGCAGGAAAGGCTGCGCACGGAAGTGGCCGACTACCTGCGCGGCAAGGGCCTTAGCCCCGAAAAACAGTCTGACGGGCTTACCTTCACCAAAGGCAAGTACATCTATTACATAGAGATAGACGAAGGCGAGACCGACCCAATGTACATCAGGCTGCGCGGCTACTTCAAGTATAACGAAAACATGACGCGCGAGAAGGTGGTCGAAAACCTCAACGACAACAACGGCACCTACGGCATAAAGGTATTGCCGACAAACGACCGCGTGGTGCTCTCGGCGGAACTCTTCGTAAGCGGGGCGAAAGACTTCACCGGCGTGTTCGACATGCTATTGGAAAACATCGAGTTCGTACATGACAAAATAAACAAATGAAAGGGATTGAAGACATGAAAAAGACTCTGGCCACAATAATATTGCTCGCCGCCATCGTGGCGGGAGCGGCAGCAAAGGATTTCACGCAGGGGCAGAAACGACTGCGCATCCAATTGGTGAAGGCACTTACCGAAGAAGGCATCACCCCCAAGATAGACCCCGACGGCGACATCACCTTCGACCACGACGGCACGACAGTTTACGCCGTGATAAGCGACACACACGAAGACCCTTACCTGGTGTCAATCTGGGCCGGGTTCACTTATTCCGACGAGTCGGTGTACACAAAGAAAAACATGGAAGGGGTCATACCGCTGGTAAACATGTACAAGGGCATAAAGCTGTTCTGCCACGACAACCACTACACCTACCGCGCCGACATCTACTGCCAAGACGCCTCGTGGATGGGCGCCTCGTGCAAGCGACTCCTGGAAGTGATGGACTATGCACGGAGTGGGGTGTCGAGGTTTCTCACTCTCGTGCCGGCCGGCACTGGCTACTACGACTACGCAGCCATTGAACGCGCGGCATACGACTACCGCAACAAAGGCGAATACGACGATGCGCGCTTCCTCTTCAACACGCTTGCCGACGGCGGCTACAAGAAGGCATACGGCCTATTGGCCATTCTCGACCTCGAAGACCCAAAGGCCGACATGGCCTCCGTTGAGGCCAACGCAACGAAGGCCCTCAATGCCGGCGAGACGTGGGCGGCCTTCCTGTTAGGCAAGCTGCGGTACAACCGCGGCGACTATGCCGAGGCCATGGAATACTTCGAGACAAGCGCCGACGGCAACGACGGCCTCAGCGAAAACTCGCTCTACTACATGGGCGAGATGTACGAGAAGGGACTCGGCACCACTGCCGACAGGGCAAAGGCCGTGGAGTGCTACCGGCGGTCGGCGCTGCGCTCCGACAAGATTGACAGCGAGGCACGCCTGGCCATGGCACGCCTCGGCGAGCCGGTGGAGAGCCGCAGCGAGTTCACCGAGGCCACCAAAGCCATGACAATGGGCATGACGAAGGAACAGATGTTCGGTACGGGCGAAGAATACGAGCTGGGAATCAACAACCGCAAGATGTCGCTGCCTAAGGCATACGCCTACATAAAGGCCGCTGCCGACGAAGGCCATGCCGAGGCTTGCATGAAGATGGGCGAGATATTGCGCAGCAAGTTCTACCCATTCGGCGACGTGGAAGAGTCTGACAAATACTACAAGAAGGCCTTCCGCCACTACAAGAGGAGAGCCGACAAAAACGGCTACGCCTGCTACGGCCTCGGGGTGATATACGAAAACGGCTACGCAGGCAACGAGGCCGACAAGGAGCAGGCCACCTACTACTACAAGAAAGGCTTCATCAAAGGCGACGCCGACGCCAGCCTGCGCTACGGCCAGATATGCCTTGAAAACGAAGAATACCCAGAGGCATTAAAGGCGTTCAGAAATGCAGCTGGGTATGGCAGGCAAGAGGCAATGTACGAGCTGGCCGAGCTTTACCGCAAGGGTCTGGGCACCGACGCAAACAAGGCCAAGGCCATAGAGTGGTATAAAGCCTGCCTGAACGCCGACGACGAAATATCCGACAAGGCCCGCGAACGGCTCAAGGCACTTGGCGAGTGAGACCGGCGGCGCAGCCTACACATTCACTTTTGAAAACGAACCTCACCAACAATTATGGCAACGAGAAACTTTATCCGCCTCGCCCTGTGCGCGGCACTGCCGCTCGCAGGCTTGGCGGAGGCCGAGGCACAGACAGACCCAAGAGATGCGGAATTTAAGGAGGCATACAGCTTTTACACCGGAGACAACGACAACCCAAAGGCAGACTCGATGTTCTTCGAGCTTGCCAAAGACGGCTACGCCCCGGCCTACCCCTATGCGGCATTGGCCTACTACGAGAGGAAAGGCGACGTGGTGAGCTTCCTGGAATATGGCGGAATGTCCATAACCCCCGATGGCAACAACTGGATAGCGCGATACATGGGCGACCACTACTACAAGGCCGGGAAATACGCCGAGGCCCTGCGATGCTACGAGAACGGCAGCACCGACAAAAGCGGATGGCAAGGGTACTGCATATACAAGCGCGGCACGATGTACGAGGAAGGCATCGGCGTGGAGCGCAGCCTGCTCAAAGCCATAGAGCTTTACCGCCAGTGCGCCGACCTCGGCTCACACAGCAAAGAGGAAGCCATACAGAAGCTGCGCTCGCTTGGCGTGGAATACGAGGAGTGACCGACATCGCGAAGCATTAACGACAGTTAAAAGGCCAAGCCAATGGGCATCCGTGTAACCACCTGGTTTACAACACATTACAAATTGTGCCGTTTTGGCCTGCAAAACAGGCCGTTTTGCAGCCTGAAACAGGCCGTTTCGCAACCCAAAACGGCACGTCTTGGAAAGTAGAATGGGCGTCACCGCCCAACGGCAGGGCGCAGTTAAGACATCTTAACACAAAGCGGAGCTTTACATACAGTAAGCAAACAGAAATATAGGCGCATCCCAGCCACAGGCAACTGCACACACGGCGTATGCCCAATGACGGAGGCGCAAGCCAAACAAACGCTTAAAAACAAAAAATTTTATGAGCACCAAACGAACATTTATAGTGCTCTGCCTTTGCGTGGCCGCAACAACAGCCTACCCGCAGGGCATACTTGAAAAAGCCGACAAAGGGGTGATAGTCACACGCCCAATCAACAAAACAAAAAAAACAGCCTCAAATAAGCCAGCACAGCCCAGGCCAAAGACAGTACGCCAAAAGCCCAAGCAAGACCCCGACGCACGGTATGCCTCAAAGGCATACATGGAGATAACGGGCATGAGCTTCGCAAACACCGACTACATGGGCAACATCATTGATGACTATGGAGCGAAGCTCTATACGGAAGACCTTAGGTATCTATCTCCAAAAATATTCTACCAAGGACTGGCTTCGGAAGAAAAAGACGTGACGCTGTACTTCAAAGTGATAAAAGAAAACTGGGAGGTTGACCAAAGTCCAAATTCGCCTGACGGCTATTCTTTTTCGAGAGACGTGACCGTCTCCCCCGGAGTAGGCCAATCGTTATCGTTAGGAGGTTGGGGAGCAAGAGGCGGTAGTTCGTTCAATCCCGGGCAATACACCGTGGAGGTGTGGCACAAGGGCAACAAGCTCTACGAGAAGAGCGTGAGGGTCAACCCCGGCTCGGCGCCCGTCGTGACGAGCAAACTGCTTACCGTTAGCGGCATCATGTTCGGAAGCTCGTGCGATGGGAAGATGAACATCGACTATGGGGGTACGCTCTACGAAGACGACGTGAAATACTTAAAACCAAAAATCTCTTACACCGGCCACGCAGGCTACCGCAACGTGACGCTTTACGAACGGATATTCACCCCTGCGGGAAGCCTGCTCTGCAACTCGACATCGCCAAAAGGTTTTACCAGAAAAATAGTCGCCACGGTATCAGCCAGCGACAACGCCTTGACACTCGACGGCTACGGCTCTGCCAAAGGGGGAATCTACCCCGTCGGCGAGGGCAAGTACGAGCTATGGCTCGACGGCGACAAGATATATCAGACCACGTTCAACGTGGTTAAGAAAGGCGGCGGAAGCCCCGGCGGGACACCAAGCGGCAAGGCCACCTACCTGACGGTGGAGGGGAAAACCGCGCTTACGGTAAACTTCGGCCCTGCTGGCGGCACCATTGAGCTGTTCTTGAACACCGACGCCGGAACGTGGGAGACATGGGGAGTGCCAAAGTGGTGCGAGTTGGTGGGCAAGACCGCAAGATCCTTCACCATCAAGTGCGCCCCAAACACCACGGGGATAGCACGCACAGACTACATGAAGGTGAAGGCGGGCGGCAAGGAAGTGCGCATAGACTTCGAGCAGGAGTCTTACTGAGCAGCCCGCGATAAGGAATATGTTTAATAAAAAAGCAAAAGGAAAATGGAGAGAAACACAAGCAACCAAAGGCCGGGCTGCGTAAGTGCGTGGCTGTGGCTGGCCGTAGTGCTAAACATTGCCTCGGCAATAATGTATATAAGCTTTATGTTCCTGGAATACCGCCAGGAGGAATTCTTGTGCTTTGGCGCAATAGTGCTGCTCAACATACTCAACGTGTTGGCGTGCATCCTGCTGTTCAGGCATATTAAGAACGGCTTCAACCTCATAGCCGCCGACGCGGCGGCGTTAGCGGTCGTTGCCACTGTGCTCGGCACACAAGCGACATTGGCCGTAGCCGTGGCTATTGTGAGCGTCATAATCTGGTGGGCCGTGCTGCAAGCAAAGAAAGACGGCGTTTCTGCATGGACGCGGCTGAAGGGCGGCTGGGACTGGAAGCACTGCCGCCACCTCTACCAAGTGTTCATAGTGGCGGGCCTGCTCGTTGTTGGCCTCACATTTGTGGCCATGCCTTGGGGAAGGAAAGCGGCAGAAAGCGAGTACACATCGTTTGAGGATGGATTGCAGAATGATGAATTGGAGGCAATAGACACCATGGGCATCGAGGCACCGTCAAAGCAGACAGAAGCAAAGTCGACAGAAGAAATGTCCATATGGGAGGCGCATAGCGACGACGGACACACATGCTCGGTGGAGGCACCGAGCCACTACGAGATACGAGTCTCTGAACCTCCGAAAGTGCTGTGGGTGGCGGCCAACAATGACGACGAACCAAGTGTAACCGTATACAGACAAAAACGAGCCGACATAGAGAGAATAGGCATAACTTCGGCCGAGGAGTATGCCTCGTCCATAATGAACGGCTACGGCAAGGTGGCATATTTGGGAGGCGGCCAATTCGGCGACGGAGGCTACCTCGTGAGATTCACCATGAACGACGGCACGAACGCCTTAAAGTTCTACGTGCTGGCCAAGGACACGCCAAACTATTACTACTACTGCCTGGTTATATGTCTCCAACAGAACGATAGCGTCATGCGGGGACGAATAGACCACATCCTGAAGTCGTTCAAGGTGAATTAGGCGGCGGGAAATGGCGGCCACGGCGTTTTATAAGCCAAAAGAAGCGGCCGCTTGAAAAAATATTTGTATATTTGCAATTGCTAACTAGAAATTACGCAATACCAATAACAGACAAACCTAAAAGTAATTAATTATGAGAAAAAGACTGATGCAATGGGCATACGCCGCAGCACTGATGGTGGCCATGACGGCGTGTTCCGGTGATTCCGGCATGAAAGGCTTGCTTGAGCAAGTGCCGGCAGACATGGACGTGGTGTTCGTGGGCGACGTGGAGACGATAGTGGCATCGGCCGGCGGCTCGATAGACGGGGCGACGGTGAAGCTGCCCTCCTACCTCACCGACGAATTGTCGGGCAAGAAGGCCGACGAGCTCGACAAGTTCAACACCTTCCTGAAAGGCAGCGGGGTTGACCCCAACGCACTGGCCGTGGCCTACGACTTCGACGACGACAAGCCGATAATGGTGTTCGCCCTTGACGATGAGGACAAGTTCAAGAAGGCCATTGAGGACGAAGGCTTCAGGGAAAAGGACGTGGAGGAGGGCGTGACCTACTACTCGAAGAAAGTCTACGCCTCGGAATACAATTCCGACTACGACGACTACGGCTACATCGCCGTCAGCGGCTCATACGCCTATTGGATAGAGAGCGTGTGGGTGGGCAGCGACTTCAAGCCCATGGAGGTGCTGCCAAGGATGATTCGCGACGCCAAGAGCGAGCCGTTCTCATCGACGGTCTTCAGCGACTACATCACCTCGGGCAACGCCGGCGGCGTGGCCGTGAAGATTCCGCAGGAGTTCCGGCAGAGCCTCAGGGAGCAGGGGTTGCCCAACAGCGTGGTGGAACTCTACGATGGCGTGATGTGCTTCAAGGGCGAGTTGGGCACCAACGAGGCAAAGGTGACCATGACGTGGTTTGACGAAGAGGGCAACGTAAAGAAAGGAGGCGACTTCAACAAGTACTTCGACGTGACTTCTAAGGTGAACGCAGAGGCCCTGGCATACATGGACAAGAGCGAGTCACTGGTGTACGCCGTGAGCCTGAAGGGCTTCGACTGGGGCACCTACATGGACGACGTGGCCGAAGCGGCCAAATTGTCGCGCTCCGACCGTGCGGCAATGGCCATAGTGAAGTCATACTTGGAGAAGTTTGACGGCACAATGGCCATCGGCATAGGCTTGGAAAACGGCATCGAGTCGATGGGTGCCATCGAGCGCGGCAGAGAACCAATGAAGGAGCTGGCCGTGACTATCGTGTGCGAGACAAAGCCCGGCAAGGCCACTGGTGTGGTGAACGACATAAAGGGTCTGCTCGAATCGCAGCGCATAGACTTCGACGACAAGCCCTCCGGGCTGTCGCTCTCGCTCCCGGGTCTTTCCGGCACGATATATGTCGAGGCCGAAGGCAACCTCTTGGTGCTCTCAAACCGCAAGGTGGACAAGGCCGACAACAACATAGCCGTGAAGAACGTGGACTTCGGCAACTACTTCGCCGCAGCCGGACTTGTGCTCGGACAGAGCAACCCGCTAATAAGCGACCTTGGGCTTGACCACGGCGTGAAAGTGGCCTTCACGGTGGACGGCGAAGCCATGGAGGCAACGATGACGCTTGCCTTCGACGGCGACGGCTCGCGCGGCGTGGTGGAGAAATTCGCACGCGCCATAATCGGCATCGCCGGGCGCGAGGAACAGATGGAGCGCAAGTACGAAAGCGGCTACGGTGCCAACAAACGCAGCGACGACTACTACACCGAAGTGGACACGGTGGCCGTAGACCCCTCAATGATGTACGCCGACTCCGTGGCCGTAATAGATTGAAACGCAGCAATGGTCGAGACCATAACGATAAGAGACCTCCTTCCCTTGGTGTTCAGGGGAATGGAGGCTTCAGAGCGCATAAGGCACTCGCAGGTATGGCTCGCGCCCGAACTCACGTTCAGGCGCGGGTGCCGCATTTGCATCCAGGCGGAGTCTGGCGGGGGCAAGTCGTCGCTTCTAAGCTTCATCTACGGCAACCGCAGCGACTATTCAGGCGAGATTCTGTTCGGGAACGACAACATACGCGGCTTTGGCGTGGACGATTGGTGCAGGCTGCGCACAACATCCCTGGCCTTGCTGCCGCAGGAGATGCGCGTGTTCCCCGAGCTTACGGTAATGCAAAACCTGCAACTCAAGAACAGCCTGGCCAACCGCAAGACGGAAGCCTCACTGCGCGGCAACCTCGAACGCCTTGGCATCGGCGACAAAGCCGACACGCCCCTTTGCCGCCTCAGCATCGGGCAGCAGCAGCGCGTGGCCATAGTGCGTGCGCTGTGCCAGCCATTCGACTTCATCCTGCTCGACGAACCGGTGAGCCACCTCGACCGCCGCAACAACGAGATAGCCGCTGCCATGGTAGAAGAAGAAGCAGCTGCGCAAGGTGCCGGCGTGATATCAACGTCGGTGGGCAATCCTTTGCTATTGAACAACGCCACCTTTATAGCTTTGTGACATGAAGTCAAAATTCCAACCAGCCGTGTGGGGGCTGCTCCGCCAAAACATATCGCGCACGCAGATGGCCGGCTATGCCTTGGCCAACATCGTCGGGCTGTCGGTTGTACTCATCGGCATATTGTTTTATTGCGACAGCCAAAACGACAAATCGCACGAAGACAAGTTCTTTTCCGACGACTATGTAGTACTGTCGAAGCGCGTAGATGGCATCGGCTTCACGCCAACCGGCTTTTCAGAAGAAGAGATTGACAGCCTCGGCAGCCAGCCGTGGGTAAGGAAAGTAGGCCGCTTCACAGCCTCGCAGTTTGCCGTAAGGGGAGCCGTCAACATTGGCGGCATGGAACTTTCCACATATTTGTTCTGCGAGTCGGTGCCAGACGAGTTCTTCGACGTCAAGCCAACGAAATGGAAATTTGACCCCGAGGAGAAGTTCGTGCCAATAGTTCTCAGCAAAGACTACCTCACGCTCTACAACTTCGGCTTCGCAATACCCCAAGGGCTGCCCCAGGTAAGCGAGGAGCTTGTGGGCGACATTCCCATTGAGCTGCGCCTTACCGGCGAAGGTATGCAGCCCGAATATTTCGAGGCTGAAGTCGTGGGATTTTCGTCGCGGCTCAACACCATTGCCGTGCCACAAAGCTTCATGGACTGGGCGAACAAGCGCTATGCAGGCGGCGAAACACAGCCAACGTCGCGGCTAATAGCAAAAGTAGACAGACTGGAATCGGCGGAAATGGACAAATACCTTGAGGCACGCAGCATAGAAGTGGCTGGCGACAAGCAAGAGGCGGGCAAGATTTCAAAGTTCCTCGGCGTAGTGTCCACGGTGGTGGCCGCCAATGGCGTTGTGATATGCGCCCTGGCCATCTTCATCCTTGTGCTGAGCATATTCCTTCTCTTGCAGAAGAGCCGCGACAAGCTGCGCAACCTCATGCTACTCGGCTACCATCCGCTGTACGTAGCCCGTTACTACGAAGCCGTGGTGGTGGCGACCAACGTGGCCGTCACGCTGCTGTCGCTCGCTGTTGCCTTCGTGGTTAGGGAGTCTTGGCGCGGCGGACTCGAAGACCTAGGATTGGGGCAGGCTTCGCTTCTGCCCGTGGTTTCGTTTGCGCTGGCCTACGTTGTCGGCGTGACGTTCTTCGACATTTTCGTAATCAGGTCGCGGATGCTGTCCATCTGGAAAGACGCTTAGCAAGCGCTACCGGCGCATTTCGCTTCCAGCGCCCATTATTCCGCTCGGAAATTGCGCTTTTACATAAGCTTTCGCTGCCTTTGCAACGCGGGGTGGCAAAGGCATGGCAAGCTTAAGCCGTGCAGCCAAGGGCGTGCCGCCAGCAACTTCGCGGCACGCCCTTGGCGTAAGAATGCGCCACCCCCAGATGCAAAGCCTATAAAACCATGTCGAAAGCCAAACTAAAGAGACACCTGCTGTCGCTCCCGAAAGAGCACACCTACCAACAATACAGGTGAGACATCTGGCGGAAGCCGCGCCACGGGCGCACCGCCATAAGGCCAAGCCCCTACGCCCCCGCGCCATCCCGCCGGCCTACGTGCCAACAATTATTGCCGCCCGCCCGCAAAATAAATGCGGTTTCGCTTTGGCGTGTCTGCAACTTGCATTACCTTTGCACGCAAAACGACAACGCGGCAGTGCGGCGCGGCACCTCTTAAGCGAACGGCAAGCCACACGCCGCGACACACAGAAAGGCATTATGATTTCATTTGAAAACGACTACAGCAACGGTGCGCACCCCAAAGTGCTGCAACGCCTGCTCGAGACAAACGACGAGCAGACGCTTCCCTACGGCTTCGACCGGTTCTGCGAGGAGGCAAAGGCCAAGATTCGCGCCGCCTGCGACGACGAGGATGCCGTCATCTTCTTCCTCGCCGGAGGCACACAGACCAACGCTACGGTCATCGACTCGTTCCTCTACCAGTACGAAGGCGTGATAGCCCTCGACACGGGCCACATCAACGTACACGAGGCCGGGGCCATAGAGTTCACCGAGCACAAAATCATCAACATCCCCGGCCACGACGGCAAGATGCGCGCCGAAGACCTGCACAAGTACCTTGAGGACTTCAAGCACGACGGCAACAACGCCCACGCGGTGTTCCCCGGCCTGGTCTACATCACCTTCCCCACCGAGCTTGGCACGCTCTACAGCGCGGCCGAGCTTGACGCCATCTACCAGGTGTGCCGCAGCAACAACCTGCCGCTCTACGTTGACGGGGCGCGGCTGGGCTACGGCATCGAGGCAAAGGGCAGCGACATCACCCTGCCCTACCTCGCACGCCACTGCGACGCCTTCTACATCGGCGGCACAAAGGTTGGCGCACTGTGCGGCGAGGCCGTGGTGTTCACCCACAACAACGCCCACCGCCACTTCTTCACCATACAGAAACAGCACGGGGCGCTACTGGCAAAGGGCCGCCTGATAGGCGTGCAGTTCGATGCCCTGTTCACCGACGGGCTGTACTTCGAGATTTCGCGCCACGCCATAGCCATGGCAATGGAGATGAGGAAGATTTTCGAGGTAAAGGGATACAAGTTCTGGATAGACTCGCCCACAAACCAACAGTTCATCATAATGTCCAACGCCGACGTCGAGCGGCTGCAGCGCGACATTATCTTCACGCACTGGGGAATGGCCGACGAGAGCCACACCATCTGCCGCTTCGTGACGAGCTGGTCCACCACCGAGGCCGACCTCGACACACTGCGCCGCCTACTCTGACGGCGGCAGGCGCAGGCCGCGCGTTACGGTGCCGCCGTATGTCTCGATGGTGAGCGACACGCTGTCGGCGGCTATCGCCCGGCGCGAGACCGAAACGTATGTCTTCGACGAATAATATTCAGGCACGCCCCCCTGGTCGTGGTAGAGCCGCAGGTGCGCCACGGCAATTCCACCGGGGGCTACGGCCACCGAATCGCAGGCCATGCCGACAGTCTGGCGGGCGGAGCCATCCGAGGCTTCGCCCGTTTTTATGTAAAAGCCAATGTTGAGATAGCGGCCCGACGCGCTCACCCACGCGCTCTCGAAGTCCACTGGGTCGGCCTTCATGGGCGCGAAGTCGGCCGTTGGCGCCACCTTCAGCACGGGCAGGGCTGCTATCGACCTCGGCCTCGCCGCCCGCCCGTCCGCCCGGTCGTAGTAGAGCAGGGCGCGATAGAGCGTGTCGGGCGTCGAAGCCCACGCCGCAGCGGCCGCAGGCGAAAGCGCGAGCGAGTCGCCGCCGTCGGTCAGTGCGTAGTCGATGCGGCATTGGCCGTCGGTGTGAGCCTCAACGAAGTCGGCAGTGAGCAGCGAGTTTTCGCCCGTACCTTCCTCGTAGCCCCCCACCCCGCACGACGCGAATGCGGGCAAGAGCATGGCGGCGGCCCACTTGCGCAGAGGAAGGGAAACGCGGAATGGAGTGCGGCCAAACGCCTTCACGGCGAGCCTGCGGCCTGCCCAAGCACGTAAAGCCAACCACAAAGGGGCCAACGCGGCCCGTTCTTCATTCACCATCCTTCATTCTTCACTTTTCACTCTTCATCCTTCGTTTCCATTCCCCCCTCCAGCTTGTTTATTGCCGGGTTGGCATACATCGTCAGAATGCGCTCCCGTATGAAGCCGTCGTCGCGGTCGGGCAGGTCAACCTTGGCCACCTGCCCCTCAACATAGTCGACGAAGGCGGCCTTCTCGCGCTCGGTGTAGCGGGCCGAAAGGCTCCCGCCGTACTTCACCATGTCGGCGGCCACATAGTTGCAGGGGTAGAGCCTGTAGCCCGAATGTATGCCGGCGTCGATGCGGCGTGCCACGGCGTCGAACAGCCTGCCCTTAGGCATGGCCGGGTCGAGGCCGCCGAGCCACTCGTCGATGCACGGCGAGCAGTGGTAGTGGATGCGCCCCTTGAAGCCCACAATGCCCGTCTTCATGCTCAGCACGTCGTCGGCCTTGGTCTTCTTCCACCCCGGGTTGTCGCGCTTAAGTTGGAATTCCTTCGCCTTGAGGTAGTCGCACGGGTCGTACTCGTAGGATATGGCCAGCGGCACGATGTGCATCTGCAGCAGCCTTTCCGCTGCGGAGCCTTCGCCGCCCATGGCCATCATCTTGAGCACGGCCGGCTGCGTGCGGTCGTCGCTGTCCTTGGCGCGTCCTTCTCGCTGCGCAATCCAGATGTTGTCGTGCTTGCGCCCTATCACGTAGTGCATATACTCGGCCATGCGCTTGCTGCCGGCGAGCATCTCGCGCGGGCTTGCGCTGCGCTCCACGATGAACGACTTGTTGAGCTTCACGAGGTCTTTTATCCACTGCGCGGCCAGCAGGTTGTCGCCGATGGCAATCTCGCAGGTGGTGCCAAAGCCCGCGTCGATGAGCTGAAGGGCCAGCAAGGCCGAGTCGAGCACGATGTCGCGGTGGTTGCTCACGAAGGTGTAGCGGCCCTGCTTCCGCAGCGCGGAGCAGTCCATCGAGCACCCCGTGGAGGCTTTGGACAGCAAGTCGTCGAGGAACTTGTGGCAGAACTCCACCTGGAACTCCAGGCACGTCTTGCAGCTCCGCATCTTTTCTGCCAGTGCCTCGAACGGCACTCCCGGCATGGCGTATGCAAGCACGGCCCTGAACTGCGGGTCGGCGAGCAACCTGTCGAACGCCGCAGGCAGCTCCTCCGGCTCGTATGGCCTTATGGCGTCGTAGCGCCTTAACTCTTCATCCATGGCTGTTAGGTTAAAGTTTTGGTGTGGGTCATCGAATACCGCCACGCCCGGGGCGCGGCGGGGCGAGGCAGCCGCCCCGGTGGGGGCGGCCCGTCCTCACGCAATTTGGTTTTCCACGATCTCGGTGAGCACGTCGGTCATGGTCATGCCGGCGGCCTTTACCTGCTGCGGTATGAAGCTCGTGGGCGTCATGCCCGGCGTGGTGTTTATCTCGAGCATATAGATTTTGTCCACCTCGCCGCCGTCGCGGCCCGGGCCGCGGGCTATGATGTAGTCGATGCGTATTATGCCGTTGCAGTGCAGTATGTCGTAGATGTGGCTCGTAAGCTCGGCCACGCGCCGCGCGGTGTCGTCGCTAAGGCGCGCCGGGGTGATTTCGGTCACCTGCCCGTTGTACTTGGCGTCGTAGTCGAAGAACTCGTTCTTCGTCACCACCTCTGTTGCCGGCAGCACCACCGAACGCTCGCGCGTCTTGTAGCATCCCACCGAGATTTCGGTGCCGCTGATGCAGGCCTCCACCATCACCTCCGGGCTTTCGAGCATGGCCTTGCGTATGGCCGGGGCGAGCTGGTCCTTGTCCTTCACCTTGGTTATGCCGAAGCTGCTGCCGTCGGCGGCGGGCTTCACGAAGCAGGGCATCCCGATGCGCCGCTCCACCTCGTCGTCGCTCACCAGCTCCTCGTAGCCGCTGCGTATGAGCAGGCTGTCGGCCACGAGCACGCCGTAGCCGCGCAGGTACTGGTTGAGCACGAACTTGTTGAACGTCATGGCCTCGACGAGCACGCCGCTCGTAGAGTACGGCATCTGTATCAGGTCGAAGTAGCCCTGCAGCACGCCGTTTTCTCCCGGCGTGCCGTGGATGGTGATGTAAGCGTAGTCGAAGAAGACGGCGCTGCCGCCCATCACGAACGAGAAGTCGTTGCGGTTTATCTTGGCCGTAGTGCCGTCTGGCAGGTCAACGTGCCAGTCGAGCCCCTTCATGTCAACCACGTACACGTTGTAACGCTCCTTGTCGAAGAATGAGTAAAGCCCATGGGCCGAACGCAGCGAGACGTCGTGCTCCGAGGAGTCGCCGCCACACACGATGGCGATGTTTTTCCTTGAATCTTTCATCAGTTTATGTTTGTTTCCGTTGTGCAATGTTTGTCTGTCATCCTTGTGCGCCGGCCTGCGCCGAGCCGCGCATATAGCGCCGCCACCTTTCGAGCAGCTGCTCCATGTCGGCGGGCAGCGGCGAGGTGAAGTCCATCTGGCGGCCTGTGCGCGGGTGGACGAAGCCGAGCGTGCGGGCGTGCAGGGCCTGGCGCGGGCAGAGCTTGAAGCCGTTGAGCACGAACTGGCGGTAGGTGCCGGTGCGCTCGCCGCGCAGTATCTCGGTGCCGCCATACCGCTCGTCGCCGAAGAGCGGGTGGCCGATGTGGCGGAAGTGGGCGCGTATCTGGTGTGTGCGCCCCGTCTCGAGCACGCACTCCACGAGCGTCACGTAGCCGAAGCGCTCCAAGGCGCGCCAGTGGGTGACGGCCTCCTTGCCCACGCCCGAGCCGGGCGCGAACACCGCCATGCGCAGGCGGTCCTTGGGGTCGCGGCCTATGTTGCCCTCGATGGTGCCTCCGTCGCCCGCCATGTTGCCCCACACGAGTGCGTTGTAGCTGCGGTGGGTGGTCTTGTTGTAGAACTGTGCGCCGAGCGATGTCTTGGCTTCGGGCGTCTTGGCCACCACGAGCAGCCCGCTGGTGTCTTTGTCTATGCGGTGCACGAGGCCCACCTGCGGGTCGTTTGGGTCGTAGGAGTCAAGCCCGCGCAGGTGCCAGGCCACGGCGTTCACGAGCGTGCCGCTGAAGTTTCCGCAGCCGGGGTGTACCACGAGGCCCGCCGGCTTGTCCACCACCATTAGGTCGTCGTCTTCGTACACCACGTCGAGCGGTATGTCCTCCGGCTCTATCGTGCTGTCGTAGCGCGGTCGGTCGAGCATGAGCGTCACCACGTCGCCCGGCCTCACCTTGTAGTTGCTCTTCACGGGCTGCCCGCCCACGTGGACGAAGCCGGCCTCGGCGGCCTTCTGTATGCGGTTGCGGCTGGAGTGCTGCAGCTTCTCGGAGAGGAACTTGTCAATCCTCACGGGAGCCATGCCCCGGTCGGCCTCTATGCGGAAGTGCTCGTAGAGCAGCCCCTCGCCCTCGTCGGGCAGCTCCATTCCGGGCATCACGCCGTTGTCTGCAATGTCTGTCATTCTATCACCTCCGTGTCCGTTTGTCCGTCGCCGCCCTCGGGCGCGGGGCTGCCGTCGCCCTCGGCCGGCGGCGCCGTCACCACCTCAAACTCGTCTATGCTGCCCTCCTCGTACTCGAAGTCGGGGTCAACGTAGTCTATCGCCATCGTGCTGTCGTCGTAGGCGCCGCTGCCCACCTCCAGCCTGAGCGTCACGTCGATAGGCACCCGGTCGCCCTTGTAGACGTGGCGCCCGCTTGCCTTGATGCCGTACACCCAGTCTTTCTCGCCATCCACAGGCACGGCGTCGAGCACCCTGAAGCCCATGGCCTTGAGCTTGGCCTCGGCCTCGCGGCGGCTGCAGTTGTCTATAATGTCGGGTATGGTGAGCGTGGGCGTCGATTCGGAGTTTACCGTCACGCAGACCACGCGCCCAAGCTTTACGCGGGCGCCCCCGGCGGGGTTCTGCAGCAGTATGCAGTCGGCGGGCATCCGCTTGTTGTAGCCGGTGTCGTTCACGGCTATGCGCAGCCCGGCGGCCTCAACGAGCGCCTTGGCGCTCCCGAAGCCCTTGCCGCGCACGTCGGGCACGGCTATCTCCTCGCCGTGGAGCGTGTACCTGTCAAGGCCGTACCTCAAGCCAAGAAACAGCAGCAGCAAGACCACGGCCATGCCCAGGAGGTTGAGCCAGAGCCGCTTGTCGAGAAATTTCCTAAAGAACTCTTTTGCCTTCATTTGTGGATTGATGGGGGTGTGTTGGCACTATCTGCCATGCCTCTCCCGCGCCGCCCAGCCGCCAAGGCGACCGGTGGGCGCAGCTTATCTTCTGCAAAGATAGCGCAAACGAGCGCAATGAAAACCCGCTTTCAAATTGCCGAGTGCAGCTTATCTTCTGCAAAGATAATGGTTTTGGGATATTCGGCAAAACAAAACTGCGGAATTTATTCCGCCCGGAGCAAAAAGCCTGCGCCACATTGGGGTGCATCCGCCCAACGCCACACCCCCGCCGAGCACAAAAAGCCCCTGCGCACCGGGCGCAGGGGCTTGGCCAAACGTGTTTGCGTGCCGCGAGCGGGACTCGAACCCGCACAGCCATTACTGGCCAAGGGATTTTAAGTCCCTCGTGTCTACCAATTCC
>CALUMB010000015.1 GCA_944321645.1 uncultured Prevotella sp. | reverse complement strand
GTTGTCGATGGTCTCAAACACGGTGAGCGACTCGTCGAGCAACTGCGCCTGGTTTTGCGCGAAGTAGCCTATCTGCACGTTGTGGCCTATCTTGAGCGTGCCTTCAAATGGTATTTCGCCCATTATGCACTTCACGAGAGTAGACTTTCCCTCGCCGTTGCGGCCGACAAACGCCACTTTCTCGCCACGCTTGATAGTGAGCGACACATTGTCGAACACGGTGTGCTCGCCATAGTCCTTCCGCACCCCATCGCATATCACAGGGTAGTCGCCGCTGCGCAGGCATGGCGGAAACTTCAGGTGCATGGCCGAGTTGTCCATCTCGTCCACCTCTATCGGCACTATCTTCTCCAGCTGCTTTATGCGGCTCTGCACCTGCACGGCCTTGGTTGGCTTATAGCGGAAACGCTCAATGAAGTCCTTCATGTCGGCAATCTCCTTCTGCTGGTTCTCGTAGGCCCGCAACTGCTGCTCGCGGCGTTCGCGGCGCAGCACCACATACTCGTCGTACTTCACCCTGTAGTCCACCACCTTGCCGCAGCTTATCTCCAGCGTGCGGTTTGTCACGTTGTTTATGAACGCGCGGTCGTGGCTGACGAGCACCACGGCCTTTGCGCTGCCCACAAGGAACTGCTCGAGCCACTGTATGCTCTCAATGTCGAGGTGGTTGGTAGGCTCGTCGAGCAACAGCACGTCGGGCCTTTCGAGCAATATCTTTGCAAGCTCTATGCGCATACGCCAGCCACCGCTGAACTCGCTCGTTGGCCGCCCGAAGTCGGTGCGCTCAAAGCCAAGCCCCATGAGCGTGCGCTCCATGTCGGCCTCGCAACTCTCCGCCCCCATCATCATGAGGCGGTCGTGCTCCGCCGAAAAACGGTCTACCAAGGCCATGTAGCCTTCGCTATCGTAGTCGGTGCGCTCCGCGAGTTCGCGCTCAAGCCGTGCCACGCGCTCCTTAAGCCTGGTGACGCCGGCAAAAGCCTTGCGCGTCTCGTCGAGCACAGTCGTGTCATCCTGAAGCCTCATCACCTGTGGCAGGTAGCCAACGGTGGTGCCGTTGGCCACGGCCACCACGCCATCGGTGGGCTTCTGCAGCCCGCAAAGTATTTTAAGCATGGTAGACTTGCCTGCCCCGTTTTTGCCCACGAGGGCAATGCGGTCGCGCTCGTTCACCACAAAGCTCGCCCCGCTGAACAGCGGCTTGACGCCAAACTCTACCTTAAGTCCTTCTACAGAAATCATCTACTCTTTTCCGATATTACAATCTGAAGTTGCAAAATTACGCTTTTTTCAGTTAAATAGCAAGCAAAACCCCTACAAACGCCAACGCCTCCGCCCACGATTTAATGATTTTTGAGGTACGTGCCATGGATATAGGTAAATTTATAAAATGTAAACCTATCTACACGCCAAGGCTAACAAGGCGGCGCAAGCCGGGTGACCATGAAGCCTGCGCCCTCCTACAGCCATGCCTCCGCCCATAACTGGCCATAGGCTACAGACACCTGCGGACAGCAAGCGAAGCCTTTCTGTTTATAATTATTTAACCATTCGGCATCCCGAATTTAACACGAGCGAAAGTGGTGAAATAGAAATCGGATGACGGATTTTTGCCCCAGGAAACGAGGTTCAGGCAACGTCGCATTGTAAAATGTACCGTTTGGCATTGTAAAACGCATCATTTTAGGATGCCAAACGGCACGTTTCATAAAGCGAAACGCCCCAAATGGAAGTGCCTTTTCAATGAAAAAACAATGCTTTTAGACCTTTTTTTGCAAAAAGCCAATGCCGAAATCATGCACACTTTATCGCAACCAACAGGCAAACGCCTGCAAACCAACACGTTACAGCTGCACATCCGTGGCTGCGATATTTGCGGGAAAATATGTGGCCGTGCAGAATATGCGAAATATGGGCGGCCTCACGCGGCAAGATTTAACACTTAGCGGGATGCAGACATAAAAAGATTGCCAAGGCTGCTTTGCCCGAACAATAAGATAGCCGCCCGCAAGGCACAAAGCCATGCGGGCGGCAACGTCCGATCAGTTTGCTTTCTTACCAATCATATTCATTATGAGGCAGCCGCCAAACACCTGCAAGAGCAGGCCAGGCCAGCCTATGCGGATGTCTTGAAGCGCTACGGCGAGCGAGCCGGTGATGGCCCACTCGGCGAGCGTTCCGGCAGCCTGGTAGGCCACAACGGCTGCGGCCACGCCGAGAAGGGTCACGCGGCCCACACGGCGGGCTATCGTCGAGGCGGCCACGGCGAGCAACACCGACTTGCAGAGTATAACGGGCAGCATGGCCGCAGGCGGCATGCCGAAGCCGAGGTTGTTCGCTATCGGCGAGAGCAGGGCCGTGAGCAGGCCAGCGGCGAGGCCGAACTTGTAGGCTGCCACGAGCGTGAAGAGGTAGATGGGGAGCCACACGAGGCCGCCGCCCGGCACGAGGTGGCAGAGCTGCGGCAGCGCGATGTTGCACGCCACGAAGGCTGCCGACCATGCGTAGGTGCGTGCGTCGCTCAGCGGGAGCGACAGGGTTGTTGTTGTCTTTGCTATGTTCATTGCTTTTGTTTTTGGGTTTCCACGAATTGTTTTATCAGCAGGAAGGCTTCGTCGGGGTCGTCTGTGCCGGCTGTTAGCCGCTCCACGGGGCAGATGCCCGTGCCTGCGCGGTTGATGATGTGGGGCACTTCCTCGCCGTATTCCACCCTAACGCCCGCGCGGCGGAGCACCGAGAGCGCGCCCCGGCTGACCACGCGGGCGTAAAGCTCGGCCACGCCGCAGCGCACGAAGAGCAGCGCCGCGCCCCGGCCCACCACCTTGTCGGCTGCCGCGCCGCCGCGCAGGAAAGTCGGCTCCGAGGCCGAAAGCTCGTAAAGGTCTGTCACGCCGCGGCGGCGGAACACCCTCACCTCGCCCCCGGCGGAGCGCACCACGCCGCGGCACTGCGGGTCGTCGAGATATTGCTTAAGCCGGTTCATTCTGCTTCAGGCTTTCCACGAACTTGTCAAGACGCTGCATCTCCTTCGGTATGTCTATGCCCTGGGGGCAGTGGTCTATGCACTGCCCGCAGCCTATGCAGTGGGCTGCCTGGCGCAGGCGTGGCACGGCGCGGTCGTAGCCCACGAGGAACGCCCTGCGCTCGCGGCGGTAGTCGGGGTCGATGGCCCCGCGGTTGGGCAAGTTGCCGTCGGCAATGCACTTGTTGTAGTGCGAGAGCACGCCCGGTATGTCGATGCCGTAGGGGCATGGCATACAGTAGTTGCACTCGTTGCAGGGTATGGTCTTGAGGTTGTATATGTCGTCGGCAATCTCCATGAGGAAAGCGTCTTCCTCCTTGGTCAGCGGCACGAGCGGGGCGGTGGAGAGCAGGTTGTCCTTCAGGTCCTCCATGTAGGTCATGCCGCTCAGCACGGTCAGCACCCCCGGGGGCGTGGCGGCGAAGCGTATGGCCCAGCTGGCCACGCTGCGCTCCGGCTCGCGCTGCTTCATCTTCTGCACCACGAAGTCCGGCACGCGCACAAGGCGGCCTCCCAGCAGCGGCTCCATGATGATGGCGGGGATATTGCGCTTCTGCAGCTCGCCGTAGAGGTAGACGGCGTCGGTGTTGCGCTTGTTTATCTCGTCGGCGTAGTTCCAGTCGAGGTAGTTAAGCTCAATCTGCACGAAGTCCCAGTGGTAGCGGCCCTCGTCGTGCCAGCGCAGCAGCATATCGTATATCTTCACGTCGCCGTGGTAGGAGAAGCCTATGTTGCGTATGCGCCCCCGTCGCTTCTGCTCCACGAGCCAGTCGAGTATGCCGTTGTCCATGTAGCGGCTGTTGAACATGGCGAGCGGGTCGCTGCCCTGGCCTATGCTGTGCAGCAGCAGGTAGTCTACGTAGTCCACCTGCAGCTCCTTGAGCGAGTTCTCGAACATCTGTTGCGAAGCCTCGCGCGGCCATGTGTCGGGCGAGAAGTTAGACATCTTCGTGGCCACGAAGTACTTCGAGCGGTCGTGGCGGCTGAGGGCGATGCCCGTGGCGCGTTCCGATAGGCCGCGGCAGTAGGCAGGCGACGTGTCGAAATAGTTCACGCCGTGCTCCAGCGCGTAGTCCACCTCGCGGTTTACCATGTCCTGGTCTATGGGCGCATCGTGCGTCTCGCGCCCCGTTCCCTGCCCCACGACGGGCAGGCGCATCATGCCGTAGCCGAGGATTGAGACGCGGTCGCCCGTGTTGTGGTTTGTCCTGTATGTCATCTTGCCCTTCTGCGGCTCGTGCGCGGCGGCTGCCGAGGGCTTCTTGTCGCCCGTGCAGGCTGCCAGCAGCGGCGCGGCGGCTGCCGCGCCCCCGCCTAACGCCTTGATGAAAGAGCGGCGGCTGATGTTCTTTGCCATATCTTATATCATTTGTTTCGTTAAAACATGAGGAGTTCAGTAGTTCTGGAGTTGCAGGAGTTCAGACAAATGCAGAAGCGGCAGGGAGTGTCTGGCATACGTCTTAACTCCATTTAACTCCTTTATTTATTTATATTATCCTATGAAGTTCATGCCCTTCCACGTAGATTGCGCTGAAAGGACGCGCCGGGCAGTGGTATTCGCACGAGCCGCAGCCTATGCAGCGCGATTCGTTCACCACCGGAACCTTGGGCGACTTGGGGTCGGCTGCAACCGATGGCGCCATGGTTATGGCCCCGGTGGGGCAGTGACGGGCGCAGTTGCCGCAGTCCACGCCGTCGGTGAGCGGCACGCAGTTCTTCCGTATCCACACCGCGTGGCCTATCTGCATGGCCGACTTGTCGGCCCGCGTGATGGGGTTGATGGCGTCGGTGGGGCAAACCTCCGAGCAGCGCGTACACTCCGGGCGGCAGAAGCCGCGCTCGAACGACATCACGGGCTGCATCATCGTGAGCAGGCTTGTGGAAGGCCGGAGCACGCCGTTGGGGCATTGGGCCACGCAGAGCTGGCATCCAGTGCAGTGCTGGGCGAAGTGCTGCGCCGAGTATGCGCCCGGAGGGATTATCGGCGTGGCGCGTTCGGCGGGCTGCTTGTCTTCGATGGCGGCCAGTCCGCCGTCCACTTTCTTCTTCTCCTGGGCCAGGGCGGCTGCCGTGGTGGCCATGGCAGCGCCCAGCAGGAACGAGCGGCGGGAAAGGGAAGCCTTGCCAACAGGCGCCTCTCCTCCTGTATTCTCCACTGGAGAGGGGGCAGCCACGCCCGCTGATGTGGAAGCCGTATGCCCATCTGAAGGGCTTGCCGCTCTCTCCCCACGGGGGATGTATGGAGCGGGGCGGCCGAAGATGAGCGCCCCACGGCGGCACTTGCCTATGCAGTCGCCGCAGGCCACGCAGCGCGAATAGTCTATCTTGTGCGCCTTGGAGTCTATGCACGAAGCCTTGCAGTTGCGCTCGCAGAGTCCGCAAGAGTTGCACTTGCCGGTGTCTATGCGCACCTTGAGCCACGAGAAGCGGGCCAGCCAGCTGAGCACGGTGCCTACGGGGCATACCGTGTTGCAGTATGTGCGGCCCCCGCGCCAGGCGAGCCAGCCGATGACTACGAGCGAAACGGCGGCAATGAAGAACGTGGGCAGGCTCTTCACCCACACGTCAACGGAGTAGAAGGCGTAGCTGTCGGCGCGCTCGGCCATGGCGGCGAGCACGTTATTGCCCGCTGCCCAGAGCGGGCGGAGCAGGTTTTCGGCCATGCGCCCGTATGAGCTGTAGGGCGCGAGCAGGGCGGCCAGCGACCCGACACCGGCCACCAACGCCACTACGAACAGGGCGAGGAAGCCGTAGCGCAGGGCCTTGCGCTCTGGCGAGTGGCTGAAGCGGTTCCTCTTAAAGCGCGAATGCAGGCGCGATATGAGGTCTTGCATGACGCCCAGCGGGCAGATCACGGAGCAGTATATGCGCCCGAAGATGAGCGTGAGCGCCACGAGCGCCACCACCACGCCGACATTGACGGCCAGCAGGGCGGGCAGGAACTGTATCTCAGCGAGCCACGAGAGCCACCTGTGGAGCAGGCCCGAGACATCGACGAACAGCAGCGTGATGAGCGTGAATGCCACAGCCGCCAAGGTTTGTCTTACTTTCTTAAGCATTGTTCAGTTTTGTTATGGTTCAATGTGTTTGTGGTTTGAGTCTCTGCCCGGCCGCCACTGCCCTCGGCAGAGCGCACAAGGAGGATGCTCACCTCGTAGAGAAGCCAGATGGGCAGCGAGACGATGAGCAGCGTGAACACGTCGGACGTGGGCGTTATCACCGCCGCCACTATCAGTATCGCCACCACGGCGTGGCGGCGGAACCGCCTCATCCACGCGGCGCGGAGCATGCCGAAGCGCGCAAGGAGCCAGCTTACGACGGGTATCTCGAACACCACGCCGAACACGAGGCTCATCATCAGCAGCGTGTCGACGTAGGAGCTGAGCGTGAGCAGGTTCTCCACGCCGGGGCTTACCTGGTATGTGCCGAGGAAGCGCACCGTGAGCGGGAACACCACCGCATAGTTTGCGGCCACCCCCGCGAGGAACATGGCGTAGGCCGCGCCCACAAGGCGCACCGACACGCGCCGCTCGCTGTCGTAGAGCGCGGGCGATACGAAGCGGAACATGACGTAGAGCAGGTAGGGCGAGGCTATGAGCAGGCCGGCCATGAGGGCCACTTTCATGTGGACCATGAACTGCTCCGTGAGCCCGGTGTTGACGAGGCGGAGGCTGAAGTCGCCGCCGCCAATCAGCTTGTAGAGGAAAAAGTCGCCCCCGGCCGGCGCCAGCACCACCTCGAACAGCGGCTCCTTCAGGCAGAAAGCCAAGACTCCAGCCACAGCCGAGGCCACAATCATGCGTATCAGGCTGCCGCGGAGCACGTCGAGGTGCTCCCAGAACGTAAGCCCGGCATCGCCACCAGTGTCGTTTGCCACAGACATCGCCACCGGCCGCGCTACTCCTCTTTCTTTTGTTCAGGCTTCTGCGGCTCGTCGGCAATGCCGTTCACGCCGTCCTTGAAGCTCTTCACGCCCTTGCCGATGCCCTTCATCAGCTCCGGAATCTTCTTGCCGCCAAAGAGAAGCAGCACGACTATCGCAATGAGAATAATCTCTGGTGTTCCTAACATAGAGTATCTGGTGCTTGATTTTGTTTGATGTTATGTTGCAACGCAAATTGCCACGCCAAATGTGGGTTTGCTTTTCACTTTGCAAATTTATCAAGAAAATCCGAATGTCTATGTACCAAAAATACAGGAAAAGCAACCTTTTTCATATTTTAACCCAACAAACAGGATAATGCAAAGCTTGAATGGCGGCAGGCAACACTGCCAGACAACAAGGTATTTGGGAGAAAGAAGCGGAAAGGCAGACTAAATTTTCCTGCCGGAAACGATGCTGAAGAATGTGCAGGCCACAATCTTCATGTCCTCTGCCAACGACATATTGCGCAGGTATTCGAGGTCGAGGTCGAGGCGGCGTATCATTTTTTCCATCGTATTGGTGTAGCCGTTGTAGAGTGTGGCAAACGATGTTATGCCCGGACGGATTTTATATAGCTCGGCATAGTCGGGGCGAATCTCCATTATCTTGTCGATGAAGTACTTGCGTTCCGGCCTGTATCCGACAAACGACATATCGCCCCGGAGGACGTTCCAGAGCTGCGGCAACTCGTCGAGGTGGTGGCTACGAAGGAAACGCCCAACCTTTGTGAGCCTCACGTCGTTCTCTTCAGCCAACAGCGGGATGCCGCCCACTTCCGAATCCTCCACCATCGTCCTGAACTTATATATGAAGAAAGGCTTCCCGCCGCGCCCGATGCGCTCTTGCCGATAAATGGCAGGCCCGCTGGCAGACAGCTTCAGGCTGACGTATGCAGCGAGAAACACGGGCGAAAAAACCACAAGCCCCACCAAAGAGCCTATTATGTCGAGCAGTCTCTTAATCATTGCCACCTTCGCTTGAGAACACTTTCTGCCCGTTGCGGCTCACAAAATGGTTTATGACAAAGTGTATGGCCAACCAAACAACAATGTCGAAGGCAACGACGCTGCTGAAATAGAAAAAGCCAAACAACGCCTGGTTGAGCGCGATGTAGCCCACAGCCATGGCCAAAATGCAGACAAGTGCCTGGTGCTGGGTCATGCCAGTGCGCATCAGCTTGTGGTGGATGTGGTTTTTGTCAGCCCCGAATATCGGCTTACGGTGGAGCGTGCGCACGATAATCACCCGCACGACGTCGAGGATGGGAATGGCCAACAACGTATATGACAACATAAGGCTGTCGCGCCTGTATGGCATAACCAGCGGATTGTCCATGGAGAACTTGACCAAAAGGAAGCCAAGGATGAAGCCGAGGGTGAGGCTACCCGAGTCGCCCATGAAGATTTTCATCTTATTGTTTTTCCCACCAGTAATGTTGAAGTACAAAAAAGCCACGAGCACGCCCATAAGCCCGGCAATCAGTATGCAATATGTCCACACGCCTTCGCGGGCAAAGCAATACAGGAAGCCGCCGAGGGCAATGAGCGAAAGGCCACCCGAAAGGCCGTCGATGCCGTCGATAAGGTTCATCGCGTTGTCGATGAAGACAATGGCAAACACGGTCAGTGGCGCACCAACATAATACGGCAGCTCATATATGCCGAGGAAACCATACATATTATTAATGTATAGCCCGGAGGCGGGCAGCAGCGACGCTGCCACCACCTGCACAACAAACTTAGAAGCAGGCTTAAGCCCGACAACGTCGTCGATAAGGCCAACGGCATAAACCAGCAGGAGACTGACGAAAAAGCAGACAGACCAAAGGCTGATTGTAATCTCATTGCCCTGCACGGCCCCATTTAGCGTAAGCATGGCGATGAGGAACGCCAACAGCATACTCGGCAGGAAGCACGTGCCCCCAAGCCGCGGCACCCCACACTTATGTATCTTGCGCGTGCCGGGCTGGTCGTACAAGTTCTTTTTCTTGCAAAACCGCACAATCATTGGTATGGCCAAGAAGCCGCACACCATGCTGACAGCGAAAGAGCCTAAGATATAGAGCAGATATTGAGCCATGAAAGTCTGTCTTTTTATTTAATATAACTGAAATATCATTTGTTTATTATGTGAACAGGTCAATTTGTTACTTTAACAGGCTCCGCACCCAGCGCACCGATGCATATCCCACAAAAACAGCATTCATGGGATTGCCATACAAATGGGAACGGCAAGCAGGAACGTTCAGGCAGGCTCCTTTTTCACCATGTTCCGGCTAAGGAAAATTTTGCTGTCAATCTTGCGCTTTATTGTCTTTACCATGTATGTAGGCAAGAATATGAAGGCGAAATAAAGATAAGACTTAGCCACCGAGAAGCCGAGCACCTTATGGTAGACATTGATGTTGAACTTCACAAGCGACCTCTTGTTGCTCGACAGCGAGTTCGTTCGCAGGCGGTAGTAAGCCAGCGGCTCTTTCATGCCGTATGCAATCCTGCACTTTTGCAGAAGCAGGATGAACATAGCCCAATCCTGCCGCTTGCGGAGCAGCGGGAAATAGAACTTGCCAAAAGGCACAGTGTCGTAAAGAGCCGTGAGGCAGCCGACCTTGTCGTCGCGCTTCATGCCACCGTATGTCACGACGCGCGGCGCGACAAATATGCCGGTTTCCGTTCCATCCTGGCTGCAAATTATATAAGAAGAATATATAAGGCAGCACCCTTTAGACTCGATGAAGCCAACTTGCTTCTCAAGTTTGGTGGGAAACCAGCGGTCGTCGCTGTCGCAAAAAGCTATATACCTGCCCCTGGCCGCCTCTATCGCCTTGTTGCGGGCATACCCCGCTCCACGGTTTTCGTCAAGATACACTATCTTTATCCTGCTGTCCTTTTGCTCGTAATGCTTCAGTATCGACAATGTAACCTCGTCGTCAGACTTGTCGTCGGCAATTAAAAGCTCAAAATTTGGATATGTCTGGGCAAGTATGCTATCTATGCTTTCCGACAGAATCCTGCCGGTGTTGTATGTTGGCATTATGACGGAGACGAGTTTTTCTTCCATGAATGTCGCTTGTTAAACCATCATGCTTGATGTCCTACATTAGGAGTATTAACGATTTTAGCGGTACAAAGGTACAATATTTTCATAAAATATTAACCCCGTAAATTGTTTTTTTTACAACAGTGGCATATTTTAGCACAGCAGCCAACAACCCGCCTCCCATTTTGCCGCTAAACAACGGGAACACGATTAGCATGGCAAAAGGGCGGGTTAGATACTTAAAATCCTGCAACTAAAACGCGGCCAAAGCCCCCACAAATTTAACATCGGGGGAAGTTGCATTGCAAGACAGGCCATTTTGGCTTCCAGTTCGTGCCGTTTCGCAATGCAAAACAGGCCGTTTTGGAATGCGAAACGGCACCTGCTGCAACGCACTGGGCGTCAACACGTTATAAAAAGGCGACCAATTTGCGCACTGTTAAGTTAAAAAAGTTAATGCGGGTATGCTTGGCAAAGCCACCGAAACAAGCCAAGCAATGGCAAGCACCCACCCACAAGCAACGGGGAAACGGCCATGACAGTTTCTAATAATAAAGCAAAGATGATTTGGCTGCCTGCCCGTTTTTTATTACTTTTGCAAATAATACAGAATACACGAGCAATGAAAATGCAACCCACTAAAGAAATCAGGCGGCTGCTCTGCCTGGCTTTATACTACGGACTGGCTACACACCTGCCAAGGAAGAGCGTTCCCGTTCTCGGCAAAATATCCAACAACTTCAGGATATTGTGCGCCAAAGGCATCTTCAAGCACTGCGGCAAGGTATCCACAATAGGCAAAAGGGCCTACTTTGGCACCGGGAAATATGTGGAAATAGGCAATTACAGTGGCATTGGCGATGATTGCACAATTCCAAACAACGCCATAATAGGCGAATACGTGATGATGGGGCCACAAGTATATATGGCACGCGACAACCATAAGTTCGCCAATACAGAGACTCCAATGTATATGCAAGGAATGCAAGACTGCGCACCAATCAGGATAGAAGACGACTGCTGGATTGGAGCCAGAGCCATTGTCACCCCAGGACGGCGAATCGGCCAGGGCTGCATCGTAGCCGCCGGAGCCGTGGTGACGAAGGACATTCCACAATACAGCGTAGTTGGAGGGAATCCGGCAAAAGTGATAAAACGCAGAAAATAAGACAGGAAACAGACAGAAACAAGAAAACGACCCACAAGGAATGACAGCAATTATAATCTTAAACTGGAACGGGCATAAAGACACGATAGAGTGCCTGCAGTCGCTTTATGCCTCGACTTCGGACTTTTTTGCCATAGTGATGGACAACGGCTCGACAGACGGCTCGCCGGATAGCATAAGCACTTTCCTCGCAGAAAACGGCATCACGACGCGCAGAGTTGCCGCCGGCGACAGACTGCGCACAATGCCGCAGCCACGAGAATGCGTGTTGTGCCTGAGCAAAGAGAACTTAGGCTTTGCCAAAGGCAACAACGAAGCACTTCGACTGTTGTCGGACGTGATGCCGGAAAAGGCGTTGCTCCTGAACAACGACACGATAGTAGAGCCTGACTTTCTCGACGTGCTCGATGGGTTTTCGGCCAACCACCCGGACGTGCAAGTGCTGACGCCCATGATTTGCTACGCTTCCGACCGCAGCATGGTCTGGAACTGCGGCGGACGTTTGTCGCTGGGCATGAGGAAATATTACTTTGCCAAAGAGCGCGTGGAGTCTGTCGGCAGGCGCGAATCAATCCCGATTACATTCGTGACAGGGTGCGCATTATACTTCGACACGAAAATACTCTTGGAGGACGGGGGCTTGTTCACAGAAAGGTTTTTCTTTGGAGAAGAAGACTTCAACTTTTGCCTGAGGATGAAAAAAGAACGCCGCGCGATGGCCTGCGTGCCAAGGTCGAAGATATACCATAAGGTAAGTGCGTCCACGGCGAACAAGTCCAACGCCGGAAAAATATACATCCACTACCTAAACCGCTTCATCGACATGAGGCAGAACTCCCCGGATGCATTCTATGCCGCATGGGCAATGGCCAACTTTGTATATGTCTCGCTGCTGTTAGGCAAGCGTAAAGACATTGGCTTTGGCAAAGGCATCAGACTGATGCGTGATGTGTTGCGCGATTCTTTGCACAAAGACAGCGTGACCCACGCCGACTTTACTCAAGCATTAAGTCGGAAGAGGTAAGCCCGTAGTGCTCCATCGTGTTCCTTATCTGGACATCGTTGAACGACTCGCCGCAATTGACCGATGCAAGGTTGGCATGCTTGTGGGTGAGCTGGTAGAAGTTGTCGAGCGGAATCATCGTGTATGGCTGCTTTGGCAACACCGCCGTGCGCGTTCCCTTAAGTATTGACATAAAATAAAACCACACGTCGTCTGCCGTGGGACACAGGCTTGAAAAAAGGCTGCGGTTGGTTATGTCGGCATGGAGCATCCCACGCTTAAAAATACATCCGCCGCCTGTGGTGGCGAAAACAGGCCCCCCGCCGGTGCCATATATCAACAAATCCCACTCGTTGTATGGCCGCAATGTGCCATCGGCAGCAAACGTTGGCCTATGCGCCCGGTGGGTGTGTATCATGTTTGGATTGCTTTTATGAGCTTTCACCAGGCGTTCAAGAAAATCGCTTGCATAATAAAAATCGTCGTCCACCGTGACTATCAAGTCGTCAGGGTAAGCCTCCAAAGACGGCACAAACTTTTTATATGACTTTATATCGTCACAAAAAGCTATCGTCAGCCCAGCCTGCCGGAGCCTATCCAAGGAAGCAGGCAGGTTGCTTTCGCTCCAATTGTCGCTGTCGAGCCATAGCACCACAACGTCGGGCTTGTAAGTCTGCCTAAGCAGAGACAGTATGGTGAAAGGAAGCACCGCCCCAACACGGCGGCCATAACTCGTGAGGGTGACAACCACTTTCTCTTTTCTGTAGCCTGTGTTCACCCCGCACGCCGGCGTCTTGGCCAACGTGCGGCCATAAAGTTTCACGCCTTCGCCAATTATTGAGTCAAATAATATGATGCTCTTTTTCAACAATTCGTTTGCCATATACAACATTAGATTTTTAGGCGCAGGCGCAAACTTCCGCCCATGCCGGACTATTCAAGTAACTTAGTGAAAAAAACATTGATTAAAAACAGCGTGATGCCTATCGTGCCAACCACACACTTGCCAAGCCAGTCGGGCTTGATGGTATAGTAAATGCACGTGAAGAGGAGTATGTTCGCAATGCCATAAAGGGCATACACCCTGTATGCCACCACGGGGATGAACGACAGCGTGACGAAAAGGAAGATTGAAATGCCCGTCATCTTTATGATAAGCGGCAAGTATTTGCAGCGAAGGGCAATAGTGTCGTAAAAATAGATGCAATAAAAATAGGCCGCTATCGTAACAAGGAGAATGGCATTGAAAACATTTATTTCATCGCCAATTACGCCTTGGTCGCGCAATGTCTGGTACGCCTGGAGTTTGTCGCCGATGTAAGGAATAGACAAGCTAAAGACAAAACTGACCCCGGCCAAACATATCGCGTATGCCAATGGTATTACCATTGCCCAAACAGCGCGAGCCTTCTTGCCCATTTCCTTGTTGCTTAAAAACAGCATTGGGATGAGCGCAATGGCCGAATAATGGAAAAAAACTGCCGCACATAGCAGCAGCGCAGCCATTTTCTTACGGCCTTCCGCCAAAGGAATAATCATAAGCAAAACGAGGCTGGCCACTACACTCGCACGGATTTGGGTCATTTCGTGGAAGATGAAGAAATACCCAAGGTAAACCACCAGCGGCAAGTATACACAATCAGACAGCCGACGGAAAGCGTAGAACTTGATCGTCACGGCAAGCCCGGCATAAATCAGGAATATAACGTGTACGTCATCATAGATAAAACTCCCCAACATCGACAATAGGCGAAACGAATATTCCACGCTAAGCAACATGCTGTCGTCGTAATAGTGGGTGAAATAATATTCGTATGTTTCGGAATCTTTGTCGAACCCAACTTCTTTAAGGCCGGCATACAATATAAGCACAATGCCGGTCACGATGTAAACCGGCTTATTGTACTTCAAAGTCCTTTCCTCAATCAACGAAAAAAGGAAAATAAGGATTTGTATTGTAAGCAAAAATAAAATCATGTGCCGAGCCTTAATAGACTAAAAGCATTTTTCTTTGTAAGCCAAATATATCGTTGTGGCAAAAAAGGAAACAAAAGTTATAAAAGCAACAAAAATCATTCGCTTTGGCCCTGACGGCTTCAACGGGACCGTAGCCGATTGGAGCGTCGTGAATACCGGAGTGCGTTCCTGCACCTTTGCGCGTGCGAGCTGCAACTGGGAAACCATTGCGCTATAATTGTTGAACTTCAACTGCATATCGTTTTCAAGATCGTCAAGTTTTGACTTTACGCTTTGCAAGATGAGGTTGTTGTTCTCATCCGAAAAGGCGGCATACTTACCCCGGGCTTCTTCATATTCACTTTTAGCCTTGTCATAAAGAGCCTCGGTATATTTTAGGTCGATATTGGCCTTATTGGTTCTATAGTTTGTTATGAAAAGCTGCAGCCTGTTTTTCACGGAATCGGCCATCACGGCACACACAAGCGGGTCTTGGTCTGTCACAGAAAGTGAAATCACGTATGTTTTCTTATCGACTGAACATGCTATTTTCTTGCCAATCGCGTCGTTTATGCTCTTTTGCTCCCTTGTCAGCATAAATGGGTTTACCTTGCCGTTGTCGCCCATCCCCATGTCGTCTGTGGGAAGCAAACTGCCAATGGCATTTCTTACGCCACGAATGATGGCAGACCACCAAGGCTCCCTTTGGTGATTTGCCAAATAATCATAATAGGTAGCGCTTATCTCACCGTCGATGGTTTTAACCGGAATATCGAACAAACTTGAGCGGAAATCAACAGATTGCATGAGCTGCGGGTACAATTCAGGGAATATTGCATCACTTCCGGCCATGCTACTCCCAAGGTTCAACCCAAACGACGATGCAATGTCACCAAGCGAATTGGAACTCATGCTCGATGTTTCGGGAGCTAGCTCAACTGTGCAAGTATAATATCGAGGCACAGAAAGTATAATGAAGCATGCCAATACAAACGCCCCGGGGATGGTGTATAAATAAAGCCGCTTGTGCTTTAGCGCTGCCTTAAAAATTTTTGAAAAGTCTATTTGCTTTATCTTAGCCTGCTGCTCCATTGCTTTTATTTGTTTTTTGTTGTTTAATTATATAACATTCGTTCCTATGAATTTATTGTGTTCATTAGAAAAGTGGCCTAAGAATGTTGCTTATTGGCAAATCTATGTACTTTGGATTTTACATATTTCAAAATGAAAGCTTTAAGCTCCTTATCAACGCAAACTACGAAAAAGGTGGTAGCGGAACAAATTAGAGACAAAAAGCAAACAAGGATAAACCTTAGGACACCTTCTTCCATGTTCACATACACCGCAATAGGGAAGATTGACGCGATGATGGTGAAGGCGCAAACTGGCAATATCACATTTTTAGCATAAGGCTTTATGCGCAATGGTATTTGCCTGTGTTGTATGAATATGGTAGCCACTTGCATCATGGCACTCACTGCAATGTTGACCACCACTATCACGTAAGGCTCCGTTTTGCAGGTCTTCCACAATACATACGTTACCAACAAATTGCATAAATTAATGCAACCTGTTGTCAAATGAATCACAGCCACCTTGCCCGTAGCTTGTATTGCCATCCACGAGGGGGTAACAAAATTGTAGAAGAGAGAGTTGATGAGTATCAGCCTAACGAAAGTTGGGGTATATTCCGGAACATCCTTGAGCCACAAAGACAATACCGGATTTATCTCAAGCACCAGCGGGAGAGACAAAGTGAACAACATAAAGTATGCTATCTTTGTCGATTGGCAAACGAGCTGGTTAAAGTATTTCATGTCGCCTTGGGCGTATGACTTGATTATCTGCGGGTTAACGGCTGTATAGATTCCGCCCGCAAACGATTGTATGGCTGCATTTACCTGCAAAGAAAGCCCTCTTACTGTGTTGAGGGCAGGTCCGTAGAAGATGTTCAAAAGTATGCTCTGGCCCAGGTTCACCAACGCTGTGGCCATATTGCCAAAAGTACTGAAGCCTGCAAAGGATGCCATTTCCTTGAAAAGAGGCCAGGACCACGACTTTCGGTATGTGGCCTCTTTGAACTTACGCTTGCAGTAAACCACATTCATCAAGAAATATGCGACAAACGGTACGACCATGAACAAAGTGTAAAGCACCAATTTGTCGGCATCGTCGAAGCAGTGTAGATAGAGAGACAACGCCGCAAAAAGCTTTGCAAGAGTCTGGATTATGCTCGTCAAGGATAAATAGCCGATGTGTTCATGCGCTATTATGTCTGAATTATAAGGCACGCTAAACACTTGAAGCGAAAAAGACACCAACGAAGCCTGGAACACGATGTTGGCCGCAAACATACGGTCTTCAGGTATTACCAGTTGGGTGTTAATAAACCACAGCCCAACACTTTCACCTATCAGCAACACCAAGACACAAAGAATAATGTGGATGTTCATGGCCATGGAAAAGACTTCGGAGGCTTTTCCGTTATCATTACGCCCAATGCTAAACGACAAGAAGCGATTGATCGACAACGCCATGGCGTTGCTTATGAAGTTCATAACAACGATTATTCCCCCAACCAAATTGTAAATGCCAAAATCATCGACGCCCAAAGCCTCAAGAGTTATGCGCGAGGCGTACAATCCAACTATTATATGAACAAACAGTCGGACATATAGCATCAGTGAATTCTTGACGATGCGCTTGGTTTTAGTTGAATGCTGTTCCATTGGCATAGGATAAATACACTCTCCTTCAACGGCTTGCCACAAACTTACAAAGTGCGTGTAACGGCTTATAGAACGGTGGCAGCACAACAATTTCAATGTCATACACCCATACAGGAGTGTCGGAGACATATTGCATATAACGTCTGTTTTCCTTGTAGCTTTCATAATATGTGCGCCCAAAATATGAGCGGCCGGACATTATGCGCAGAATTGAAAACAACTTTGTGTACCTGTTGTGGTCAAGCAGGACTTTTTGCTTGACCTCAATGTCGATATTGTTGGGCAAAGACATGACGTGTTCGTACCAAAGCTTCCCAAAGTTCAAAAACGGATGCTTCAGCCACCCTGTCTTCTTGAAGCCTTCCGTCACTATATCCTTGACCTCCACCTCGCTTAGATACCTGACTTTAAAGCTTTCCTCATTGCAGATATTTTCCACAAAAATGTCCATGTGCAGGAATGTCGTGCCTATATATCTTTTGTAAAAGCACCTGTTGAAAAACCTCCGCGGAATCACGCACGAAGCATTGTTGGTAATATGCCAACCTTGCTCGGACATCAACTCGTTAATGTCTGTATATGTTTTGCTTTCCACCGACTGCGCAGAAAAGCACTTCAGGATTAGGGCTGTGTATTTTCTTGACGTTATATTATCTATTATTGCCTTAAGCCCTTCGTACTCCACATAACGTGCATCGCCCAACAGCCAGCAATACTCCGTCTGACAGGCGCCATACGCAGACATGAAGTTTGGATCCATTCCGCTATTGCGCGGCAACCGGACATATTTTATAAAGCCAACATCACTGTATTTCTCCCTAAGCAGCCCTTCGGTATTGTCTGTAGAGCAGTCATCGCTTACCACAACGTCAAAGTCCAATCCACGGTCATGGTAACCAACCAACAAGTCGAGCAGATATTCCAATGCCACGGCCCTGTTGTATGTTGTAATGAGAACCGAAAGTCTATTGTCTTCCATTTACAAATTAATTTCTTACAAAGAAGCCACAGCCCTTACGTCAATTCTTTATCAAGTTTGCTATGGTCGCGATCATTGTGGCCACAGAAGCGGTGCCTGAGCCTATGGCAACCATCTCGGCTACGGACATCTTCTGGTTGATGGGCTTAGATGGAACGATGATTTCGCAGCCAGGCAGGGGTCTGTTCTTGCGGCTCGCCTTGGCAATGGTGCCGTTCATGTAGATGATGTACGTCCGGCTTTTCTTGGCCCGCGTTCCCCACCCGCCGGCCTGGTCGATGTAGTAGTCGAGCTTTTCGCCCTCACGGTAGGCCACGGTGTTCGGGTACATCACATCTCCGCTTATCTTCACCGTACCCGAATATTCCGGCACGACGATGCGGTCGCCTTCGCGCAACACCACATCGTAGTTGCTGCCCGGCTGCGCCATGGCCCTGTCGAGGTTTATCCCGACGTAATATGTGTCGCCCAGGTCGAGCTTGTTTATGTCGATAGAGTCGCCGCTGCCACTCTGCGACTTAGCCATCTTCACTATGTTTTCCATTCGCAGCTTCTCTTCGGGGGTGAGCTTGCGCTCAAGCCGCGCCCCCTCTGGATAGGCCGTGTTGGTGAATCCGCCCGCCTGCTTTATCAGTTCGCTAAGGCGCTGGCTCTTCTTCGACAAAGTATATGTCCCGCTAAAGAGCACCTCGCCCTCGATGGTCACGTTCTTCAGCTCCGAGAAACCCGGTATGGCACGCACGTAAACCTCGTCGAAGGGGCGCAATACAAATCCCTGCTCACCGTCTATCACAAAGCCGTCCTTCAACGAGAACGAGTATGTATGCGCTATGGTGTCGGACACCGAAGTGGCCTTTGGATCGAATACGCGGCGCGACACGTCAACCTTCATCACCGAAGCCGAACTTTTCAGGCCACCGGCCTGGAGCACGAAGTCTTCAAGCGTTTCGTTTTCTGCGTATTTGTACACTCCGGGGTACATCACCTCGCCGTGTATGGTCAAAGTCTGCTCCTCCTGCAAATCCTTCTTGCTTGGCACGTATAGCACGTCTTCGTTGCGCAACGGCACGTCGGGCGACTTGCCTTCCATAATCCCGCCAAGGTCTACCGACAGCACCTCGAGCGTGCGGTCGGGCTTCATGCGGTGCATGACGCCACGCGCCGAGAAGGCATCTTCGGTCAGGCCCTCTGCGTGCTCGATAAGCGAGCGGACGCTCGTTATGTCGCCGCCGAGCTGGTACATCCCGGGGCGGAATACAGCCCCCTTCACCTCCACCATGTTTGAGTAACGCGCTATCACGGAGTCTACGCTCACGGAGTCTTCGTCGCTCAGCATAAACGAGTTCATGTCAAACTCGTCCACGTCGTAGATTGAGTACTGTTGACCGGCCTTCCTTATCACCTTGACCGACTTTTTGTATGCGTCGCCGGCAAACCCGCCTGCATATTTCAGCAGCGAACCGAGGCTTTCGTTCTTCTTCATCTCGTAGAACATGGGGCGTTTCACCTTGCCCGCAATGTTAACGAGACAGTCGTATGGGCCGACCACAATCACGTCGTTGTCGGCAAGACGTATGTTCCCGCTCAATTTGCCGTTGAGTATGTAGTCGTAGATGTCAACCACAGAGACCAGCCTATTGTTGCGGTATACCTTTATGCTGCGCAGCGTACCTATGTCGTTGATGCCGCCGGCCATATAAAGGGCGTGGAACACGGTGGCGAAGGCAGAGATAGTGTACGTTCCCGGCGCATCGACCTCGCCCATCACGTTCACGGTTATCGTGCGGGTCTGCCCCACCGTAAGCGTAATCTTCGAGCTGCTGTAGCGCGAGCCCAGCGTCGAGCGCAGCCTGGCGTTGGCCTCGGCCACTGTCAGCCCGCCCACGCTAATGGGGCCGTAGCCCTCGATGGTCACCGTCCCGTCGGGCGAGACGGTGCTTTCTATCGTGCTTTGCGATGCCCCGTAGATGTCGATGAACACGTTGTCGCCAGGGCCGAGCCTATAGTCCTGCGGCGTGGCGATGTTCATGTTTGGCTCAAACGTCAGGTTCTTGTTGTTGAATATGTCGTGGCCGAAAATCTTGCGTTTGCCCTCGTCCTCCTTTTTCATCATCTGGTCGAGGTACATCTGGTCGTATATCTGTGCCGAGTCGGGCATGAACGAGCTTAACTCGCGCTGCATGAGCAAGAAATCGGGGTCTTGGTTGTCGTAGGTGTGGGTGGTCTGCGGCACTACGTTTCCGTCCACAATCCTGTATTTCGACACATTTTTGTCAGTCTGCTTCTGGTCTCCGTTGTTCTTGCGCAGGCGGTTGGCCGAAGTATTGCCGCTCGTGGTGATGTCCACCGTGCCAAGGCCCTGCTCCTTTGCCTGCCTCTCGTACTTTTTCTTTACGCTCCTCAACTGGTCAACCGTAACGCCGCGCTGCATAAGCTTTGTGACAATCTGCGACTGCGAGGTTCCTTTTTCCTGTTCCGCAATGACGAAATCCATTATCTGCTGGTCTGTCATTGACGACTGTGCAAATGCCGAAAAGGCCGATACGGCGAGCAGAAGCAGCACCATGGCATATCGCTTGGCCACAGCAAGCATACACTTCTGCACGGTTTCACCAGAGGTTGTTAGTGCGTAATACATCAGATATTTCAAGTGAAAATGGTTATTTTGATGCAAAGGTAGTAATTTTTTCATATTAAAGTTGATAGTTTCGACAAAAAGTTGTATCTTTGCAAAGTTTTCAGCGGAAGACTGTTAACGCGACCATGGGCTTGACTGGATTTGACAGCGGGTAGAAATGGTACGTAAGCATGCGGAGTGACGGCTGTTGTCTCCATAATCCATTCGGCCAAAAATTTATCTGGCGAAAACAAGTACGCTCTCGCTGCCTAATCGAAGCATAGTAGATTATCGGCTTAATCCCGTCACCAGGTGATGGGACGAGACATCGCTCAGGGGCTGTTGTTCCGAAGCATCCTGGCCAAGCGGTGCGGTAAAATCGGGAATAGTCGTGCTAAAGCCCCGTAGGCACGACGAAACTTTAGGGGATAAGGTGCTGGTTGGTGGTCCGGGTCTTGCCATCACACGAAAACCAAAGTCCGGAATAAGCATGTAGAAAGCGTATGGTTTCCCTGTTTGGACGAGGGTTCGAATCCCTCCAGGTCCACAAAAGGAGGGTTTAATGCCCTCCTTTTTTTTATTTCATTAAAGCAAGTTTCTTGCCCGCTTCACACTTTTAACGCTTTAACATTTGCACGTTAAAAACGTTAACTGCGGCCATTCCACATAACGCCTTGACGTTCAATGGATTGCAAAACATACCGTTTCATGTTCCGAAACGTGCCATTTCGGCTTCCCAAACGCGCCGTTTCGCAGCCCAAAACGGCACGTTTTGCAACGCAACTTCACCCGGTGCCAAAATCAATGCAGCAGGTGCTGCCGCTTAGTTGCAAATGTTCAAGTACGACACACGAGCATTAACAGCCCCGGCCTACGCCATCGCCCCTAATGCGCGATGCGCGGATCGGGCTGGGAAATGCCCATCAGTATTTGCGGAAATAGAGCCTCAACACGTCAGACTGCAAAACCATAGAGCCGCCATCGAGCGAGACCACGCGGTATCTTTCCTCAAGGCGATTGATGCCAAGGGGGGCAAGCGGCGCGGGGTCGGTCACCTTGATGTCTGACGACATACGGTCGTTGAAGTAAGGGTCGGACAAGAACAGCGAGTCCGACGCATGGCTAAACCTAAAAAACACATCGACAGAACCCGTCCTGGCCTGGAGCAAGTCTGTCTGCACAGCCCAATACACTCCTTTGCCGCGCATATCGGCCGACCCGCCTTGCAGCGTGTCCACCTGCCTTAGCTGCCAGAAGCCGTCGAGGTCGCCATTGTCAGACGTCTCAAACTCACACGACATACACAGCAATGCCGCCAACGGCAGCGAAGCCAACAATATCTTCATCTTCATTTCTTGTCAAAGTTAAATACGCCCGCCCTCACAACGGTAAGTTGCAGGCCGCAGTTGTCGCCACGCAGCGCACCCTTGTCCATGCCCACGGCGGCCTTTATGCCCCACCCGGACAGCTTGTGGCCGGCGGGGAAGTCGTAGCTTGCCTCCGCCATGAGGCTCACATTGTGTTTCTGGTCGGCGTATGGGTCGGCGTATGTGCCGTAGCCCTTCTGGTAGGTTGCCAGCAGACGGTAGGCCAGGCCGTCGGCCGGCTTGCCGCTGATTCCCGCGTGCCAGGCCACGGTGCGGTTGTTCTTCACCTCCACCGTGCCGTCGTCGTTGTAGGCAGGCGAGAGGTAAAGCGGGTTGCCCATCACCTGCCCCCAGTGCTGCCAGCCGCTGAACACGTAGTGGTTGTAGTAGTTATCGTTGCCTCCGATGTGGTCTGGTATGTTGCTGTTGTGGTCGTGGTAAATCGGGCCGCTTTGGTATTTCGAGTAAAGATACTCCACCACCACTGCGTCCACCCAGCGGCAACGCTTCAGGCGCAGTTCCGCCCCAAGCATCATGTCCTTGAGCGAGTAGAGCAAATAGCGGTTGTCTTTCCTCACGTTCCACTCTTCGCCCGAACCATAGCCGTCGTAGTCGAGCAGGAACATCTGCGAATGATCCTCAAAAAAGTGGTCGGCGTATACGCTCACGCCCCACGACGGGTAGTCGAAGTTTAGCCGCGCCACCCAACTGCCAAGCTGGTTGCCCTCGGCATTCTGGTATGTCGTCTCCACGACATCGGCCCCGCCGGGAATGAATGCGTTGAAAAACGACTTCAGCCCCTGCTTGTTTTTCACCTCCACCAACTTACCGCCTTCGCCCATTAGGTATGAAGAGCCGCCAAACTGCGCAGCCATCTCAAGCCCAAGCTCAAGCGAGACGTGCCTGCCCTCGGGGCCGATCTTCAGGTATCCGGCCTTGCTGTGGTAAAAAGTGTTAGTGGTGTATTTCGACCTGCCGCCCGTAAAGTCGGCCTGCCAGTTGCCGTCGGTAGTCCTGCCGTAAGCGATATGGCCCTTAAGGCTCACCCAGCCGCGCGTCAGCGGCACCTCCCAGTACTCCGGCAAGGCCAGCCTCACCTGCGGCACCGGGCGCGCGTTGATGCCGAGAGTCTGCGACCCGCTGCTCAACAGGTTGTTTTTAAGTTCCATGGGATATTCCTTGCTTCCCACGGTGAGCACCCCATGGAGCCACCGCGCCTCAACAAACGCCTGCTGGACGATGAACGCACTGTTGTAGTTGGCAGCTCCGACCAGGTCGAGGCAATAGCCAATGCCCCACCGCCTTGCCGAATCGGAAGCTAGCGGCCGGGCCACCGACGCCCTCAAATAGCCGTTGGCTTTCTCCAGCGAGCTAAGCCCATGCTTGTTGGCGTTGAGCCACAGCGGGGTGTGGTCGCCCAAAGAGCCGGAAACCTGCGCCGAGACGCGCCACTCCACAGAGTCGAGCAGCGACCTCTTGCCACCCGTACCGCCCGCCGACGCCATAGCCGGTGATAGCAGCAAGGCACAGGCCACACATTTTATATATATACCCATAAACTCTAAATCTAACGCAGCATACGCACGCTTCCGCAATTTCTGCAAATGTAACGCAACCAAGCGGAAGATAAACCTGCTTGAAGTTTACCGAGCTCAGCTTAACTTCTGCAAAGATAAATATAAATAAGCAATTAACAAATGGCCAAGCGTGAAAATGTGATAAAAGAAGAAGTGCGCCAAGCTTAATGTACAGACAAAACTTGGTGAAGTGGCATTTTTTTTGTTACTTTGCAAAAAGGTGATGCCGGAACATAGCCGCGCCGCAGACGCCAAAGCGCATGGGGCATGGCAGGCACACGCAAGATAAAAACAATGTGGTAATCTAAAAACTCGTAATTATGAAACGGATAATGTTTGCATTGGTTGCACTGTTCTCCATGGTTCTGCCGACCAAGGCCATGAGCTACGAGCAAGCCAGGCGCGAAGCCTTCTTCCTTACGGACAAGATGGCCTACGAGCTGAACCTCACACAGGAACAATACGACGCGGCATACGAGATAAACCTCGACTACCTGATGGGCGTTACGTCGGTAGACGACGTGTTCAGCGATTATTGGCGACGCCGCAACCTCGACATGAGCTACATCCTGCTGAAGTGGCAGTGGGAAGCCTTCTGCGCCGCCTCCTACTTCTACCGCCCGCTCTACTGGGCCGACGGCTTCTGGCACTTCGCCATCTACGCCCGCTACCCGCGCCGCAACTACTTCTTCTTCAGCCGCCCCACCGTCTACATCTCCTACCGCGGAGGCCACAGCTGGCGCCACAACGGAGGCCGGAGCTACTATTACGCACACCGCGACCGCTTCCACAAGCCCGCACACCATGGCGGGATGCGCGACCGCTGGCACAAGGGCGAACTGCGCAACCCGCACGTGAGCCACCCAAGCAGGCCGCCGCAGACCAAGCCCGGCGGCAACAACGCCCTGCCCGGCAAGCCTGCGGGCAACAGCTTCGGCGGCTCACGCCGGGGCGGCTCGTTCCGCAACGGCAGCCAGGCAACACCGCCAAGCAAGCCCAACGGCACGGCCACAAACAGGCCAACATCCTCCGGCACATTCCGCGCGGGCCAAAGCCAACGCCAAACCACGTCGGGCGGCAGACCCACCTCAGCCACACGCCCCACCGGCACAAGCTCGCCGTCACAGCGCGGCAACTCGTTCGGCGGCTCACGCAGCGGCGGTTCGTTCCGCAACGCAAGCCGCCCGAAGGCTCCGGCTGCACCGGCACGCAGCAACACCTCCGGTTCCACAAGGCGCGTTTCGCCATCGGGCGCATCGCGCGGAGGGTCGTTCAAGCCAGCCCGCAGCGGCTCTTCGCAAAGCCAACGCAACGCCGCAGGAAACTCCGGCCGCAGGTTCGGCTCAAGGCAATAGTCGCCGCCGCAACCGCAACGCCACACAAATCCGGCTCCCAAACGCACCTATTGCGGCAAGGAGCCGGCTTTTTTGTGCAGATGGAATAAAAGTGTTACCTTTGCACCATGGTAATAATAGTCACGCTGCTCGCCTACTTCGCAATATTGCTGGCCGTAAGCAGGATAACAGGACGCAAGGCAACAAACGCCACTTTCTACCGGGCCGACCGCCGCTCGCCATGGTATCTCGTCGCATTCGGCATGGTGGGAGCCTCGATTTCGGGCGTCACTTACATCTCCGTGCCGGGAATGGTCACCACGTCTGACATGACCTACCTGCAAACTTGCCTCGGATTCATCCCCGGCTACTTCATCGTGGCCTTCGTGTTGCTGCCGCTTTACTACAAGCTCAACCTCACGACTATTTACACTTACCTCGACCGCCGCATCGGCCCGAAGGCATACAAGACAGGCGCGGGCTTCTTCCTGCTGTCAAAGATACTCGGGGCATCACTGCGCTTCTACGTCATCTGCCTCGTGGTGCAGACTTTCGTTTGCGACGGACTGGGCATTCCCTTCGCGGCAACCGCGACCGGCATGGTGGCGCTGATATGGCTCTACACCCGCCGCGGCGGCATAAAGACGCTCGTTTGGACGGACACCTTCCAGACGTTGTGCCTCTTCCTCTCGCTCGTCCTCATCATAGCCAACGTGGCAGGAGCCATGGGCTTGACCCTTGGCGAGGCCGCACGGGCCGTGGCCGCCGACACGAAGAGCCGCATATTCGTTTTCGACGACTGGCTGACCACGCAGAACTTCTGGAAGCAGTTCGTCAGCGGCGCGTTCATTGTGGTGGTAATGACCGGGTTAGACCAAGACATGATGCAGAAAAACCTTACGTGCAAGACATTGCGCGAGGCGCAAAAGGATATGTGCAGCTATGCTTTCGCGTTTTTCCCGGCCAACCTGCTGTTCCTCGCCTTGGGCGTGCTGCTGGTGCAATTGGCCGCACACCAAGGCGTGTCCCTGCCCGCCACCGGCGACGAGCTGCTGCCAATGTTTGCCGCAACGGGCCAGCTCGGCACGTCGGTAGTGGTGCTGTTCACCATCGGGATAGTAGCCGCGGCGTTCAGCAGCGCCGACTCTGCCCTCACGGCACTGACCACGAGCTTCTGCGTAGACGTGGCCGGAAAGGCCGACGACGAACGGCTGCGCCGCGTGGCCCACGCCGGGATGTGCATTGCCTTCGTGGCCTTCATAATGCTATTCCACGCCATCAGCTCGCCAAGCGCACTCGACGCAATCTACACTTTGTGCTCCTACACCTACGGCCCGCTGCTCGGACTGTTCGCCTTCGGGCTGTTCACCAAGCGCACCACGAGCGATGCCGCCGTGCCATACATTGCCGTGGCCTCGCCGTTGCTATGCCTCGCCGCCGACAAGGCCGTGCCATTGCTCACCGGCTACAGCTTCGGCTACGAACTGTTGCTGCTCAACGGACTCATCACCTTCGCCGGCCTGTGGCACGCTTCGCGCAAAGGCGCAAAGGCACAACCGCAAACGCCAGCCTAAAATGCGCCCCGGCATATTTCCACAACAATTAAGCCTCAACTATTAATTGGCAATGATAAAGACTGTTATTCTCGACTTCGACGGAACAATCGGCGACACCTGCGGCCTGATTGTAGCCACAATGCAACAAACACTCGACGCCCTCGGCCTGCCGCAACACAGTGCGGGAGAGTGCGCCGCAACCATCGGGCTTCCGCTGCGGCAGTGCTTCGCAACGCTAATGCCCAACGACGGCTGGGCAGCCGAACGCTGCGAGGCAAAATACAGGGAACTGTTCGCACTGAACAACGCCAACTACCGCGTGCCGGTGTTTCCCCACGTGGTGGAGACGATAAAGCTGCTGCACGGCAAGGGGCTGACGGTAGCCATTGCGAGCAGCCGCAGCAGGCAGTCGCTCACGGCCTTCCTTAAGGATATGCAGCTCGAAAGCTACGTATCCGTAGTGGTGGCCTCCAACGACGTTGAGCACGGGAAGCCCGCCCCCGACATGATACTGAAGATACTGGAAACGACCGGATGCAAGGCAGCAGAGGCTATAATGGTGGGCGACACGGCCTTCGACATTGCCATGGGGCGAAGTGCCGGTACGCAGACTTGCGCCGTGACATACGGCAACGGCAAGCCTGACGAACTCGCCCTGGCCGACCATCGCATCGACGACTTCGCCAAGCTGGCCGACATAGTGGGCAAATAGGAAGGTTTAGAAACTGTTTTTATTCCCACAACACCTACCCTACCCACTCAAAATCAGGAAAGAAACGACTGCGGCACCGCCGGAACCATAGCGTCCGGCGATGCCGCAATATTGCAAGGGAAGCCGCAGTTGGCAACCCGAAATCAGGCGTTGAGCAGGTAGCGCTCGGCCTCGATGGCAGCCTGGCAACCCGAACCGGCAGCGGTGATGGCCTGCCGGTACACTGGGTCGGCCACGTCGCCAGCCACAAACACGCCGGGCAGCTTGGTGCGCGGAGTGCCGTCTACCTTCTTAAGGTAGCCCACCTCGTCGGTGTCGAGCCACTCGCTGAACACCTCGCTGTTGGGCTTGTGGCCAATGGCAAGGAAGAAGCCGTCGATCTGTATGTCGACCATCTCCTCGTCGGGTTCACCCTTGCGCTTGACAAGGTGTGCGCCCTCTACGCCGTTCTCGCCGAAAAGCCCGACAGTGTTGTGTTCAAACAACACTTCGATGTTGGGGTTGGAGAGCACGCGCTCCTGCATCACCTTCGACGCGCGCAGGTAGGGCTTGCGCACAATCATGTAGACCTTCTTGGCAAGGCCGGCCAGATACAGGGCATCCTCGCAGGCCGTGTCGCCGCCGCCAACCACGGCCACCGTCTTCTTGCGGTAGAAGAAGCCGTCGCACGTGGCGCAGGCCGACACGCCCTGGCCGTTGTATTTCTTCTCGTCGTCAAGGCCGAGATACTTGGCCGAAGCCCCGGTTGCTATTATGACAGTGTCGGCCAGCAGTTCATGGCCGTCCTCGGCCGTGAGCCTGTAGGGCGCCTTTGAGAGGTCGGCCCTCACGATGGAGCCGTCGCGCAGGTCGGTGCCGAAGTGCTCGGCCTGCTCGCGGAGGTCCATCATCATCTGGTTGCCGTCCACGCCCTGCGGATAACCGGGGAAATTTTCAACCGTGGTGGTCTGCGTAAGCTGGCCGCCGGGCTGCAGCCCGCAATATTCCACGGGGTGCAGGTTGGCCCTGGCAGCATAAATGGCGGCGGTGTATCCCGCCGGGCCGCTGCCGACAATGAGGCAGCGAACGTGTTCGATATTCTCGCTCATAAGCAAATCGTCATCTTGATGGTTGCATTACAGCAGCCCTTCTATCTTCTTGGCTATGTTGTCGATGCTTTCCGTAGGCTCGAAACGCTCCACGACCATGCCCAACTTGTTGGTAAGGAACTTCGTGAAGTTCCACTTTATGTCGGGCTTCTGCTGGTAGTCGGGGTCGTCTTTGGACAGCATATCGTCGAGCACGTGGGCAAGCGGGTGCTCCATGTTCCATCCGGCAAAGCCCTTTTGCTCCTTGAGGAACTTGAATAGCGGATCGGCGTCGTCGCCGTTTACCTTCACCTTCTTGAAGCGGGGGAACTCCGTACCATACGTAAGCTTGCAGAAACTGTGTATCGACTCGTCGGTGCCGGGTGCCTGCTGGCCGAACTGGTTGCAAGGGAAGTCGAGTATCTCAAAACCCTGGCTATGGTATTTCTCGTAGAGCTTTTCCAGTTCCTCATACTGCGGGGTGAAGCCGCACTTGGTGGCGGTGTTCACTATGAGGAGCACTTCGTTGGAATACTCTTTCAACGATACGTCTTTTCCTTTTCTGTCTTTGACAGAGAAATCATAAACAGTCTTCATTTCGTTTTCGCAATTGTTGTTGTAATTTATTACGTGGACGCAAAAATACTTATTTTCCGGCTCAAAACCAAACTTTAAGCCGAAATATTTTGAAAAAGCGTCGCGCCAAACCATAGAGCGGAACAGGTGTGGCAGCGCCGCCTATACAGCGGCACTCAAACCGCAGGCAACAGGGCGGCACGCCAATAGGCAGCGCCTTAACAAATTAACTTTTGAGTGTTAAAACCGTTAAACACTGCCGCACGACGTAAGCGTTTGACACACAACGCATTGCGGCACGAGCCGTTTTGGCTTGCAAAATGGGCCGTTTCAGCCTCCGAAACGACCTGTTTCGCAAGCCAAAACGACCCGTTTTAGGATGCAATCCGGCAGACATGGGAAACAGCCACTGCCGGAACGGCTTCTTAATTGAATATTTTCAAGTAACGGGCGAAATGCCGGGCGGCGTCAGTCCAAGCCCCAAGCCCTTATCACATTCTCGCGAGGCATGGTCTCAACATACTCTTCGGTCTCGTCTGGCAGGTTGCAGAAGAAGTCGATGCCCGTCTTTTCCTCCAGCTCGCGGATTGAGATGGCATAGAGGCTGAGCTTGTCGGAAGAGTGGTTGGCGTTGAGGTGCTCCACCCAAAAGCCTATGGCCTTGTAGACGCCGCCACGCTTGCAGAGCACGGCCATGAAGAAATAGCGCGGCACTATGAGGCCAGACTGCGTGCGACTCTTAACGCCCTGGGTGTCGCCATAGTCCTCGATGGTGCCGCCCTTGCACACATAGAGCGTGTCGCGAAAGAAGTTTTGGTTCCACGAGCGCACGCGCTCCTCCATCTTCTCCCATATCCCGGCATTGAAACTGTAGTACTGCGGCTGCATATTGGAGAGGTAGAAAGTCTGCCCGTTGGCGTCCATCGAGCAGAGGCGGTCGGCAGAGGGGCAGATGTGGCCCCGGTTGTAGCCCGACCCGCGATAGTCGGCAAGCGTGGTGCGGCAGCCTTCTGGCAGCTCCGGGTCTTCTTGGAACGGGTCGCCGCTCCAGTACCTGCCATCCCAATAGGCACCGTCCCATTTGTTGCGGTTCCAGTTTGTCACGCTGTTCGAGGCATACATCTGGTAGCAAGTCCAGCGTTGCGCCCGTTTGTCGCAATCCCACTCGACGGCATAATTAATGCCGTAGCCGTCGGTGGAATGCACTACGACTATGCTCCTGCCGTCGTCGCGCGTCTTGGGAAACTCCAGCCGCCCGGCTTCGGGAGCCAGCACGGTGCTGTTGGCGTTGGCATTGCCTGAACGGCCCTGCACCCCCTCGCCGTCGCCGGAACACGAGGCAAGGGCAAACGCTGCGGCCAACAGCCACAGAAAATGCTTGGGTTTAACCATTTGCAAGAATTGAAGGAAACAAAGAAAAGGCACGCCTTGGGCTTTTATGCCCACACCGACGCGCCTTTTTAATATTGAAGAAAATGCTTGTCTTACTTCTTTGCAGCCTTGCCGTAGCGGCTCATGAACTTGTCAACACGACCTGCGGTGTCCACAAGCTTGTTCTTGCCTGTGTAGAACGGGTGCGACGTGCTGGAGATTTCCAACTTTACCACAGGGTAAGTTTCCCCCTCGAATTCCACAGTGTCATTGGTCTTGCAGGTGGAGCGGGAAAGGAACATATCGCCGTTGGACATATCCTTGAATACGACGGGGCGATAGTTTTCGGGATGAATGCCTTTTTTCATTTTGTATGTAATGCTTTTGTTTGTTATATTTACATTGTATGCTTTGGGCTGCAAAGGTAGTGTTTTTTTTCAATACAGACAAATTTTATGCTGCATTTTTATCCCCACAAACGCCTCATGGCAACTTTTGGAAGCCAAAAGGCGGCTTTGCGGGCTTCGGCACGCCGCGTTCCGGCACTGCCTTGGCGGCAAAACGCGCAGCCCCGGCCTACTTGACGAACGGCTTCAGCCCTTTTACGGCCTCGGCGGGCGTGATGCGCCTGCCGCCGTTGTCGAGGTCGATGAGCACGTAGCGGTCGTTGCCCATGCCAAGCTCCTTCATATACGACAGCTGGCGCAGGCCGTGGCGGCTCTCTATGCGCTCCACGAGGTCGTGGTGCTCGGCCTCGGTCATGGCATACACGAGGTCGATGCAAGCCTGGTCGACGGCGAGGATGTCGGTGGAAGAGAGGATTCCGACGTTTGGCGTGACCACCGGCTCGGCCGCTATGCCCTCGCAGTCGCACGAAACCGACATATTGCGCATCACGTTAACGTATGCGATTTGCTTTCCGAAGTGGTCAACCACCGACTTTGTCGACTCGGTTATGCGCTCCATGAACTCCTCTTTGGCTATATCCCACTGGTTGGGCTGCCCCGGGGTGGTGTGAATCCACGCCTTGCCTATGCGCCCGTCGGCGCAGCCAATGCCAATGTTTTTGTTGCTGCCGCCAAAGCCTCCCTGCGTGTGGCCCTTGAAGTGGGTGAGCACAAGGAGCGAGTTGTAGTCGGGCAGGTGGCTGCCCACCGCCATCTTGTCAAACCACTTGCCCCCGACCACGGGCAGCGTGGTGGTGTCTTCCTCGTCGATTATGTCCACTGGGCAGAACGTCCAGCCGTTCACCTTAAGCGTCTGGCGGTGCAGTTCGGTGGTGTGGCGGTCGCCGGTGTAGTAGGTGTTGGTCTCGACGATGCTTGCCCCGGGCAGGTCTTTCTCAACCAACGCCTTGACCCATTCCGCCGGAATGATGTTCGGGCCGTTCTTCTCGCCGGTGTGGAGCTTCACGCCAACGCGGCCCTTTATGTTAGCCGAAACTTTCTCGTAGGCCGCAATCAGTCCTTCGGGGCTAAGGTTGCGGGTGAAATAAACCACCGACTCGTTGCCCGTGCGCTGCTCGTAAGGCACATACTTGTTGCCGTCCGCGCCGGGCGTTGGTGCCGTTTGCCCGGCTGTCTGTGCACAAGCCGTTGTTCCCAAGACCACAAAGGATGCCACAATCATTGCTTTAAAATTCATACTCTATGTTGTTAAATGTTTACAATTCCACGCTGCAAATTTAGCGTTATTCCTCCACACGAAAGTTAAATAATTAAGGGCAAAGATAACCAAAAATACTGATTCTACACCTTTAGGCAGCAAAAAACGACGCCAAACGCCGCCAAGCATATAGCAAAAAGCCCGCCCCCGGTTTTGCGGGGGCGGACTTTCAATTAAAATATTGGCGACAGATTATTCAAAAAATCACCATTGCAACTTATTCGGCGTATGTTATTACTATCGACTTCATACGCACTTGCGACGGCGCACCTGTCGTTGTGCTCGTGTTGTTGATAACGACAGAAGTAGACGAAATGCCGGATATTGTTATTGTCTCGTCAGAAACATTCACAGTTCCGGGGGTGCTCGACACGTCGCCGGAAGCGTTGTAAATGGTGCTGCCATTCTGGTCGCAAGTTATCGTCACGCTCTCAATGGCCTTGGTTGACGTTATGGTCATAGAATTGTTGGGGTAGAAACGGAAAGACCCGCCATATGATTCATAATAAGCCGGTGCGTTCCTATTCCCGCCATCAGCGAAAGACAAAGTTGTTCCATCTGTCAAATTAAGTGTTGGAATTGCTTCGCCACTTGTGATCCCAAACGAATTTACATCGACTGTGATGCTGTTTCCGCTCACTTCCCCGCCGGGCTGGTCGCCGCCGCCAGGCTCTTCGCCACCCGGCTGCTCGCCGCTGCCTTCGCCATCGGTCACACTAAGGTTCTTGACCTCCCACGTCGGGGCGCAAGAAGATGTGCTCGTATATTTGAAGGCGATGTACACTTTAGGCTGTCCTGCGAATGCGGCAAGGCTTGCATTGCTTGTGACGAAGGTGAAAGAGTTGTTTGTTTCGGGCAGTGGCGAGAAGTCAACCTTAGTCCATGTAGCGCCGGCAACGTTGCCGGTCCCGTCGTAATCGGTGCTGACGAGCAACTGTAGATGAGCGTCCAATGCGTCCTCGTAGAGGTAATTAACCGCATTGTCGAACGAAAGGATGGGGGTGCTTACCTCAGCAAGACTAAACGCAGGCGACACCAACCAACTCTCTGCAGGAACGTTTTCGCCGTTGAAATAAGCCGAAGCCTTCATGCAGCTATAGCTCGAAGCGTGCGACCAGACAAAATTCATGCCCCCAAGCTCTATGTCTACAATCTGGAACTGCCCCTGGCCGGAAGCAAACGACTCTGAAAGCAAGCCGCCGACAGGCTGCGAGGGCTTGGTGCCAATCTCCTTGTCGCCAAGCTTTGCGTATGTGACAGACTTCACGCCTGGAACGCGGAAGTAGTTCTCGATATTGCCGTAGAGCACCACTTCCTGCCCAATGTTTGCCTTGTTGTCACTTAGGTTAAGCCCTGTGCGTATGTCGCCGAACGGCAACTGCACAGGCATACACTTCGTGCGGTCGGTCTCAGAAGCGCTGGCGGCAATTATAACGTTGGTGGTCACAGTGCAAGTGTCGGAAGAGAACACGCAACCGTCATCGTAGCTCAAGCCTGAAACATAGCCTACGATAAATCCTTTTACATACACGCCGGAGGCCGAAGCCTTGGCAATAGCCGCAGTAACGTTGTATGGCGAAGCCTCGGTGCCGTCGCCTTCGCCGCCAACGACAGGTTCGCTTGGCTTGTCACCAGAATTTTCCGCCAAGCCTTCGAGCACCTTAAGGTTCTTCACTTCCCATGTGGCCGACTGGTCTTCACACGAGTAATAGAGGGCTATGCGCACGTCGGGCTTGCCAAGGAAGCTCTCGTCGATGTTGCCGCTATACTCATAGAACGTGTTCCAGTCGCTGCCCTCGGTCATCGTCTCTGTTATGTCCACCCAGTTTGTAGTGGCGGGGTCGCCGGTATAAGTGTCGGTGATGAGCACACGGTTCTGGCGCGTCGGGTCGGGCGTGCCGTAGTTGGTCGAGTAGCGGAGGATGTAGTCGAACTCAATGTGCGCCCCTGTGGAGTTGCTAAGGTCGATGGCAGGCGACACGAGGTAACTCTCCGACGGGGTGGTTGCCATAGCGTCGTTGTCGTAGCCGCTGGCCTTGGCCGTGCTGAAGTCTATCACCCACGGCGTTCCCTTGACGGTATGTACGGTGAAGTCGCCAAAACTGGTGGCGAACGTCTCGCTGATATATTGCCCCTCTACCACTTCTTCATCGCCAGCCCCTGTCGGGACGTCGTAAGGTGCGGGCACGTCTTCGCAGGCAGTCAGCGTGAATGCCGCGATGGCAAAAGCCATTATTGGATAAAAGAATTTTTTCATGATTCGTTATGCTTGATGGTTTATTCTGCTTGTTTGATGTCTTTGTCTGTGCGGAGGAGAATCTGCCACACGTCGTTGTAGCGCGTAAAAATGCCCGTTATGTCCACAGGGCCGGTCGGCATGGCAACAGCCGCGAAGTCGGCGTATGTGCTTGTCCGCACAACGATGTCCTTGTAGCCTTCTATTTCGCGGTTGACACAGTTGGCGGAGAGCGCCACGCTACCGTCGTCGGGCGCGAAAGCCGTCTGCCCGTCGGCATCCTTGAGGGTCACGCCGCGGAAAGTCATTATCTTGGCGCAGTTCTCGAACATATCCATTTCGGGTGAAAAGTCGGTCTTCAACTCCTCTACCTTTGCCGCGTCGACAGCCCCAATTGCCCTGAAGTGCTTTTGCCACGTGAACTTGTCGATGCGGCCTATGCCACCGTTGTAAGGCACGCCAATCTGGCACTGCTTGCGGTAGGCGCCCACATAAAGCCCGTTAAGCTCGACGATTATCTGCTGGCCGATGGGCAGGTAGCCCATGAGGCCGCTCTGCTGGATGCCGATGATGATGGCACCGGTCTCGTCTTGCAGCGACACTTGCGAGTAGATGTTGCCGCCGATGTCGTTGCCGGTAATCCAACCCTTCACCTGCAAAGGCTCGGTTATCTGCACAGCCTGGTCGTAGGAAGCGTTGAACACGCTGGAATATCGCTCCTTCAACTCGCCGATGGTGATGACGTTGGTCTCCTCGATGCTGTTGTTGCCCCATGGAGACTGCTCGTTTGAAGGCTCGTCCCAATCGCCGTCCATACATCCGGCGAACGCCATGCAGAGGAAAGCGAATATAAGATATTTTGCTTTTTTCATTGTCTCGATGTTTTAGAATCTGTAAGTTATGTTCAGCATTCCGTTGATTCCGTAGGCATAATAGAGCTTCGGGTTGCGCTGGAAGTTGTACGTGCGTTGGTCGGCAGTGGGATTGCTTCTGTTCCTGCGGCTCTGCTCGAAACCACCGGTGGTTATGTTGGTGTTGTTGAGCAAGTTGGTAACCATGAGGTTTATCGACAGTTGGCCGCGCTTAAGGTATATGCTTTTGCCGATTGAAGCATCGAGCATGAAGCCGCCGTTGCCCTCAAGCTGTGGCGGAACTTGGTAGTTCACGCCATCAAACAAGCCTTCCTGCTCCATCGACCCTTGGTAGCGGAGGTTCGGGGCGTAGCTAAGGTAGATGCGGTCGTAGTAGTTTCCGTTGAGGTCGATGTACCATCCGCTGGCATGATAGCTAAGGCCAAGGCTGTAAACCGACAGCGGCGTGCCATACTCGTGCATTCCCTTGTTCCAGCAAATGTCGTTGTTCACGGCTGCGCTGTTAGACTCCATGTAGCACACATCGGCGTTGTTGATGTTCTTTGCCTCGCTGACCGTGCCGAAAGTCTTGATGCTGAACTCCGGCGTTACCTTGAAGTCGAGTCCCCACTCCACGCCGTATGCCTCCTTGCGCATATTGGTAAGCGAGACGTAAGTGAAGGAGTTATCGTAGTCGTCGTAGAATTGCTGCCAGTCGGTAACGTCGGTCATGTAGTAATAATAGGCGTTGATGTTGGCGTGCAGCCACGGGCAGTCGAGTTGGTAGCCTATTTCCGAGCTAAGCACCTTCTCGTTTTTAAGGTTCCTCACGAAGTTGTTGTTCACTTCAGGAGCCTGGAATGCCTCCGAGGCGTTAGGCGTCTTGGCCTCGTAGCCGAAGCCCAACGTGAGCACGCTGCCGCCGCCCAAGTCGGCCGAAACGCCAGCCTTGGCGCCTCCATCGAGGAAGCGGGCGGTGCCACTCTTGCCAAACGAGTTTGTAGGAGCCATACCGTTGCGCATATCACCCTCGCGCTGCATCGACGTTCCTCCCACGCGGCCGCTCACGAAACCGTTGAGCACGTCGTCCTTGAATGCGTAAGTGGCCCAGACGTTTGCCTTGTGTACGAATATGTTATAGTCGTAAGCGAACCTGTCGCCCTCGCGCACTACGGCGTTTGGATTGTTCAAGTCATACTGGACGCGGTCGTCTGTCGGGGCGTATGTTCCCAAAGCGTAAGTATTAATATTGTGGTAGACGCTTGCGCCGAGCAAGTCCTCCATCGTCTGGTAGTGCATTCCCTTTGTCGTCGAGAGCATGAAACCGAGGTCGAGCGAGGTGTTCTTCGTCAAATCCGTCTTGAGAGACGACGACAAATTAAACGCCAGCTGGTCGTTGTTCTTGGCCTGTATGTAGTACATGGCATCCGCGCCCTGCGCCGAAACGTTGCGGTTTGCGGCATAAAGCCTGTCCCAATTAATCTGCCGGTTGGCCTCGGAAGAGGAAAAATAGTTGTAAGCCGTCTGCCAATTGGCAAAAGCCTCCTCCGTGCGGTCTTCGGGATCGCCGTCGCCCCAAACGTCGTAGAAGCTGCTGGGCATATTCTTCCAGTAGTCGGGCTGCGGGTTCTCCGAGCTGTTGTAGTTGAGCTTGGTGCTCTTGTACATACTGTACTTACCGCTGAAGGCCGTGGTGAGCTTCATCGTCTCGTTGATGTTCCAATCCCACGTGAGCAAGGCGGTTGGCGCGAAGTCGTGTACCACGCGCGAGTTGCGCACCTCGCCGTTCTGGTATCCCCAGTATGGATTGTAGTAATTGCTGTTGGCCAGCCAGTAGCTCTCGTCGGTGGCAGGGCCTTGCGAGGCGCGTTCGGTCGGGTTGCCCCATGTCACGAGCGAGACGCTGTGGTGGTCGTTGATCACTTTCTCGACGCCGAGGAAGTATGAAAGCGAATTGTAGAACGTACCCTTCACATATCCGCGGTTTGCCCAACGGTAGGTAAGGTTTGCCGTAAAGGCCCATCCCTTATCCGTCAGCCCGGAATTGTAGGTGTACATTCCGCGCAAAGTGTAGTTTCTGTTCGCCCCGGCTACCGACACCCTCTGGCCTGCGCCATAGTGGCTCGGGCGGAAATTGTAGTTGTTTGATCCGGCAGCAGCAGGCATCGAGAACTTATTGCCCTCGAAAGGCAACGAATACTCCACGTCCCGCGAAATGTAATTGAGTCCGCCAATCATGGAGTAACGGAACTGCCCCGACTCGGCGTCGTTCATCGGTGCGCCGTTGATGAAGATTTCGTTGTACTTCTGGTCGAGGGCGCGATACCTAAACCGGGCCGGACTGAACAGATAGCCCACTTCCGAAGCATAGATGTTGCTGTTGGAGCTGACTATTATGACGTTGTCGGTCATGTCGGCATCCTCTCCCAGCTGAGCCTCGGTGAAGGTAAACGCCTGCTCTGTCTCCATGTCAGTCAGTTGCCCTGCGCTCCCGGGCCTGTCCGTCTGTCCGGACACCTGGGCCACAGCCGACGTGGCGCAACACAAGGCGGCCACCGCAATTTTCAGCTTTTTCTGCATAGATAAATAGAGTTTGTTTTAATAATTCCAGTCTGCAAAGTAACAAAAAATATTTTAACATCCAAAGGAAATCCTAATAATTTTTTGTGAAATGTTGCCTTTGCAAGACGCAGCAGCCGTTTACCGGCAATGCCCGCCACGCCGACCATTTCCTTGCCGGCGCGTCGATGCAATCGCGCAGGCGGCAAGGCTGCGCACGGGCCCGCAATCGGTCAATTTCATTAAAGTTGCAATAATAAATGGTTAACGGCATTGCCATGTCGGCAAAAATTACGATATTTGCACCAAAACAAAACATAACGCACAATGAAAAGACACTTGCTTTTGATGGCATTGGCCATTGTGGCCGCCCTCAACCTTTCCGCCCAGGAAAAGAAATACTCCGTTTACGCCGTTGGGTTCTACAACCTCGAAAACCTGTTCGACACCTGCCACGACGAAGGGAAGAACGACTACGAGTACCTGCCTGACGGGGCGATGAAGTGGAACGGCATAAAATACACCAACAAACTGCGCAACATGGCCCGCGTACTGGCCGACATGGGCACCGACGTGCTGCCAAAGATTGGCTGCGCCATAATAGGCGTGAGCGAGGTCGAGAACGCCAAGGTGCTGACAGACCTCACGGCGCAACCGGCCTTGGCCGCACGCGGCTACAAGTTCTGCCACGTTGAAGGAGAAGACGCACGCGGCATAGACTGCGCCCTGCTCTACAACCCGAGGCTCTTCACCGTAAGCGACGCCAGGCTCCTGCCTTTCATACAGCCATTGGAAAAGGACAGCGCATACAAGACGCGCGGATTCCTCACCGTGAGCGGCACCTTAGGCGGCGACCGCCTCACCGTGATTGTCAACCACCTGCCAAGCCGCTTCAACGGTTCGTTCTACTGCGAGGCCGGGGCAAGGCAAATTAAGGCAATAAAAGACTCGCTCATCAAGGAAGACCCGGCGGTGAAGGTAATCGTAATGGGCGACATGAACGACGACCCGATGAACCGCTCGATGGCCGAGGAGCTAAGCGCAAAGCGCGAAATATCCGAAGTGGGCGACGGCGATATGTACAACCCGTGGTGGAACACGCTCAAGAGCGGCAAAGGCACGCTTTTCTACAACGGCAGCTGGAACCTGTTCGACCAAATCATACTCTCGCCATCGCTCATCTGCCGGGGCGGCAAGAAAGACTATTCCACTCTGAAATACTTCAGGCACCAGATTTTCAGCCGCGACTATATGTTCCAGGAGGAAGGCCGCTTCAAGGGCAACCCCAAGCGCACCCACGCCAGCGGAGTGTGGCTCAACGGCTACAGCGACCACCTGCCCACCGTCGTCTACCTCGTGAAAGAACAGAAAAAGAATTAGGATTTTTGAGTTTTGAATGTTGGGTTGTCGCTTGCGCGATTTACAATTCTTAATTTTAAAATCGTCAGGGAGCTGTTCCGCTCCAATTCAAAATTTGGGAATCGTAAATCGCGCAAGCGACAACCCAACACTCAAAGCCCCAAACCCCAAACTCAAAAGTTCACGCTTCATGGAGACACACCCCTTCAAACCGTTCCTACCCGAAGGCGCACGCCTGCTCATGCTCGGCACGTTCCCTCCCGCGCCCAAGCGTTGGTGCATGGAGTTCTACTACCCAAACTTCACCAACGATATGTGGCGCATCTTCGGAATCTGCTTCTTCAGCGACAAGGAACACTTCATAGCGAAAGGCCAAAAGCGCTTCGACCTCGATATGATCGTGCCGTTCCTCACTTCCCATGGCATCGCGATGTACGACACGGCGGTGAAAGTCAACCGCACGAAAAACACGGCCTCCGACAAAGACTTGGAGATAATCGAGCCAACCGACCTCGACGCCTTGCTGCGCTCGCTGCCGGAATGCAAGGCCGTGGTGACGGCCGGCCAACTTGCCACCACCGTGTTTTGCAGCCACTTCGGCATTGCCGAGCCAAAGACAGGGGCATACACAGAGTTCGGCTTCGGCGGGCGGACGCTGCGCCTCTACCGTATGCCAAGCTCGTCGCGGGCATACCCAATGGCGATAGAGCGCAAGGCCGAGGCTTACAAGCCTGTCTTTGATTACATAAATGAATAAACAATAGAGAAGACCAATGACGATAATAGGAGTAGCCGGTGGCACCGGGTCGGGCAAGACCACCGTAGTCAGCAAAATTGCCGAGTCGCTCCCGCCCCACTATGTTTCGGTGGTAGCCCTCGACGCTTATTACAAAGACGAATCGAAAGCCACGCCAGAGGAGCGCAAGTCCATTAACGTAGACCACCCCGACGCCTTCGACTGGCCGCTGCTCATAGCCCACGTGAGGGAGCTTAAGTCCGGACGGGCCATCGAGATGCCCGTCTACTCTTACGCAGAGTTCAGCCGCCTGCCCCAGACGGTGTGCGTGGAGCCTCGCCCAGTGGTGATTGTGGAGGGCATAATGGTGCTGCTCAACGCCGAGCTGCGCCGCATGATGGACATGAAGATATTCGTAGACACCGACTCCGACGAGCGCTTCATCCGCAACCTACAGCGCGACGTGATAGAGCGTGGGCGCACCGTCGACATGGTGATCGACCGCTACCTCTCTATGAAAAAGCCCATGCACGAGCAGTTCATCGAGCCGACAAAAAAATATGCCGACATCATAATCCCCCAAGGAGGGGAAAACAACATCGGCATAGACATCCTGCGGAAATACATCGAGGGCATAGCCAACAAAGGCTGACCTGCCCCCGGCCCGCGCTGCGGCAAAAGCCTGCGCGGGCCGGGGCCGTCAGTCCTGGCCGTCGGCGTTGCCCTTGCCCTGCCTCTCCAACATCTTCTTCCACGAATATATCTTCACGGAATTTATTATT